>JAZKRQ010000061.1:0-14807 GCA_036628575.1 Halapricum sp. | reverse complement strand
ATGAAGGAGATGTGTTTCTCGTCGGTCGTCCGCCCCAGCAGAGTGGGCTGTCCGGACTTACGGAGCTTCCAAAAGCGACTGCGCTGCTCGTCGTCGTGGGCCTCCCGAGCGCCGAAAGCAATCGGGTCTGCGTCGGTGATCTCCGCTGCTCCGTCGTCAGGTTCGGCGATTGACTCGACGTCCGGGGCGCGATCGGCAAGTAGATTCGCGACTTTGCGCTTGCCGCCGGCGTCGTCCTCGGCGTAGAACTCCACCAGCAGGGTCGCGCCGGTCCCCTCGGGGATGATTTCGTCGACAAGGTCGCCGAACTCCTCGGTGTCGCCGGCCAGATCCAGCAGGACGTCGTCGAGTACCTCGACGGCCGCAGGGTCGTGTTCGAGGATGATCGAAACGTCCTCCATCGCCTCGACGAGATCGTCGTAGAACAGCAGTGTCACGGACTTGGTCTCGGGCAATGGTTCGAGTCCCAGCGTCGCCTCGGTGATCGTCGCCAGCGTCCCCTCGCTGCCGGCGAGCAGTTGCGCGAGGTTGACCGTGGCCTCCTCGCGGGCCTGCTCGATCATCCGATCGAGGTCGTAGCCCGAGACGTTCCGCTTCAGATCGGGGAACGCCGCCAGAATCTCGTCGCCCTCTTCTTCGATCATGTGCTGGACGGTCGCACAGACCTGTGCCTCGATATCGCCCTCGGGATCGGCCCGTTCGGAGAGTTCTTCGAGCGTTACCTCGCCAAACTCCGTGACGGTACCGTCCGCGAGGACGACCTCAGCGCTCTGTACGTAAGAGGCGGTCATCCCGTATTTCAGTGAGTGCGACCCCGAAGAGTTGTTCCCGATGGCCCCGCCGACGGCGCTCTTGTCCCGCCAGGCTGGATCGGGGCCGAATTTCAACCCGTCGTCTTCGAGAGCGGCGTTCAGATCCCCCAGGTACGTGCCACACTCCACCCGGGCAGTCTCGTCGTCAACGTCGATAGAGACGATATCGTTCATGTACCGCGAAAAATCCAGTACGACGGCCTCGTTGACCGTCTGGCCCGCGAGACTCGTCCCGCCACCGCGAGGCAGGACGGGAGTATCTCGAGCCGCACAGTAACTCGTGACACTCACGACGTCCTCGGCGTCTTCGGGGAAGACGACGCCGATCGGCGTCACCTCGTATGCACTGGCGTCTGTCGCGTACAACTGACGGGTATATTCGTCGAAGCGAACGTCACCGGACACGCGCGAACGGAGATCCGCCACGAGTCCCGGCCGATCGACGTCGCCGGAGACGTAGTCGTAGTTGGCCCGGTCGTCCGTCGAGGGGTCCGGATGCGGAACCCGAGGGCCGACCCGATCACTTGTTCCCATACGAGGGGCCTACGATCCAACCGGGATTAAACCCACGTTCTCGGCCGCAACTGCCGACTGCCTGATAGTGACTGCTGTCCGTCTGTTCCAGATCGACCGCACGATAGCGTCCTGGCAAGTGACGCGAGCCAGGGCTCGGGAGATGGACATCTCCCGGTGTGTGGTCGCACTGGTGATCGTCACAGCAGTCACTATGAAACAGACGGTTCGCTACGGAGATCCTGCAAGCGACCCCGGGTTTCGGCACGTTCAAACGGCACAAGCGCCTACCGCTGTTCGATGAGCATCGAGACCGACGCCGCCGACGTGGGCACCGCGGACGCTGAGGCGCTGGCGACAGCGCTGGGCGAGGCGATCACCGACCTGCCGGAGTATGAGGCGTATCTCGACGCCAAGGCAGCGGTCGAAGCCGACGAACAGGCCCAACAGCGTATCGATGAGTTCGAGCGGATCCGCGAGCAGTACATGGTTGCCCGTCAGACCAATCAGGCCGACCAGGAAGGGCTACAGGCGCTGAAGCAAGCCCAGCGCGAACTCCACGAACTCCCCGTGATGGACGCGTTTCTGGAGACCCAGAGCGAGCTCGAAGTTCGCCTGCAGGAACTCAACGAACTCGTCTCGGAACCGCTCGAGATGGACTTCGGCGAGAAGGCCGGCAGCTGCTGTCAGGACTAGGGACGATTGATCAGGAGATGTGGGCGGCGATGTCAGCGTCGGTAATGATACCGATCGTCTGCCCGGTCTGGACAACGAGCACTGCGGCCTTGTGATCGAGGTACGTGTCGACCTCGTCGATCGTGGCATCCGGTTCGACCTGCGCGATCGATTCGTGCATGACCTCGGCGACAGGGAGTTCGCCGACGTCGTCGTCCTGTCGCTGACGGATGTCGGTGTTTCCGATCAATCCGATCGGCGAGCCGTCCCGGATCACCGGGACCTGCGAGTACCCTTTCTCGTCCATGACGTTCTTCGCGTGGTGGACCGAGTCGTCAGGTGCGACGCTGACCACGTCTTCGTTCATCAGATCTTCGGCCCGCAGGATACTTCCCTCGGCCTCTTCGAGCGCATTGACGATCCGTCGGAGCGTCGAAAGGCGGGGATCGACGTCCCCACCCTCTATCCGGGCGATCAACGGCTGGGAAACATCCGCCCGATCGGCGAGTTCGCTCTGGGTCAGATCCAGGTCCTTCCGGCGCTCGCGCAGGTCCTCGGGCGTGGGCAACTTCATACCGTCTGATAACCATGGGTAATACAAAAAAGTACCGACGATCCCGCGCGGTCGACGGGCGTCCGCGCCGGCCGATCAGGCTTCCGCCTCTTCGGAGTCTTCGTCCTCGAATTCGACGGTCTCGATGACTTTTAGCGGGACGTCCCGGAGCGCACCGCCCACCTCGCTCTTGGCGATGCGCTGAGCGTGTTCCATGCTCTCGGCATTGAACACCTTCATTTCAAGCACCAGCCCCACCAGGGCGGTGTCGGCGGCGATGAAGGCCGAGTCGAATGGTTCGCCACAGGCCGGACAGCCCGTCGCACCGACCTCGACTTCCACGTAGTCCATCTCTTGATCGTTGAGTCGCTTTCCGGCTTCGCTGACAGCCACACCGATCGCGTCATCGATGTCTTCGACGTCTCGAACCAACCAAGCTGCTTCCATCGCTACGAGATAATTCATATCTCCCCGTTCCGGCCCGAGCCTCTTGGTGTTTTATGATTGGCCGCGGCCGTCGATGCGCACGTCACTACAATAATGGCTATAACTTATGGCTACGTCGGCAGTTTCCTACTGCTCTCTTACCCACTCCACCGAAGAAAATCACATCTACTTGGGTATAGTCCAACCGTACCTGAATCAACAGACAGCGGTGCTACTATTCTTCATTATCTTCAAAACTATCATTTCACCTTCAGCAATTCTTATATACCGAGAACGGTCCAGGTCCAGTTGAGGTTTCAGATCGATGGAATCACGGCTGCACCGCGCCACCCTGTTCGCACTGTACCAACTGAGCGTCCTGCTCGGCATCGCGTTCCTGCCCGTCGCGCTGGTCGCGCGCCGGGCCGGAGTCGACCTGCCGATCCACCGGATGATCGAGCGGCTCGGCGCCGCCTACGAGCAGACCACCGAACAGGCCTAGAGACGTACGCTCCCCGTTTCTGGTGTTCACCACACGAGTAGCGGCAGGACCGACTCTTGGGGCGTGACGAGTCGACGTATTCGAACGATAGCGGAAAATCCCGAAAAAGGAACGACTGATAGTGACTACAGTCACTATGAATCCGTTACTCGGGCGCGACGAGTTCGACCGGGTGCGGGACTTCCTGGCTCATGAGGTCGGTCAACTGGTCGTGACAGGAGGTGCCGCTCGCGACAACGGTCCGACCCTCGGCTTCCGGCGTCGAGAACTGCTCGCGAAGGTCTTCTCCGACGGCCATACTGACGTCGTAGTACTGCTGTTTGAAACCGAAGGAGCCGGCCATCCCGCAGCACTCGACGTCGGAGGTGAGGAGGTCGTATCCGAGGTCCTCCAGCACGGCCTCGGTGTGGGCCGCCAGTCCGAGCGTCCGCTGCTGGCAGTGGCCGTGATACGCGATCTCCTCGCCGTCACCGTTGGCTAACGCGCTCGCGTCCGCGCCGTTATCCAGCAGGCCGTAGACGTACTCGAGAATCTCGTAGCTGTTCTCGGACAGCAGCTCGTAGGTGTCCGCATCGAGCAACTGGCCGTAGTCGTCCCGGAGCATCGCCAGGTCGCTCGGCTCGACCATCACCACGTCGCGGCCAGCCTCGATGTGGGGCAGCAGTTCCCCGGCGACCTCCTCGCCGTGTTTGGTCGCGGTCTTGACCATCCCCTGAGAGAGAGCCGCGCGGCCGCTCTCGGTCACGTCCGCGACCTCGACGGCGACGTCCATCGCCTCCAGAGCCCGAATTGCCGCCTTCCCGCGCTCGACGTGCATGTAGTTGGTGTAGGTGTCGGCCAGCATGACGACCTCCCGGTCGGGATCCGCCGGGCCGTCGCGACCGCTCGCCCACTCCTTGAGCGTCCCACGCTGGAAGGTTGGCATGTCGCGGCGTCGATCGACGCCGAGCAGCTTCTCCGCGATCCAGCGGTTGGGCCCGAAATCGGCCAGCCAGTTCGAGACCGGAGCGAAGAAGCTCCCGAGTTTCGCGACGGTAACGAAGTTCCCGAAGAACCGCTTCTGGTAGCTCATCCCGCCGGACTCGGCGTCCGGTGAGAGGCCGTCGACGAGGAAGTCGTAAGCGTGATCATCGGCTCCGCGGTTGATCCGATCCCGGACCACCGTGTTGATCCACGGGATGTCGATCCCGACCGGACAGGCCTCGACACACCGCGAACAGCCCGTACAGAGGTCGACGAATTCCTCGCTTTCGTCCAGCCCGTGGACCCCGGTCTCCCAGCCACCAGCTATACCGCCAGTATAGGTCTCACCGCCGAACTCGTGGCCGCCGACCTGCTGGAAGTTCGCGCAAGTGTTTGCACACGCCGAACACCGGATACAGTAGAGCGTCTCTCGTAGGTGCTCGTCCTCACGCATCTCCATTCGACCGTTGTCGATCAACACCAGATGGAACTCCCGATCGTCACCGCTCTCGATCCCGTCCTCGCCGAAAGTCGCGGTCTCGACCGGGGGGGTGAACAGCGAGATGTAGGAGGTGATGTCCTGACCGGTACCAGAGCGACCGATCAACTCGATGAACGGCTGAAGGTCCTCGACACTGGGAACGATCTTCTCGACGCCGGAGACGGCGACGTGGGTATCCGTCGAAGCGACAGTCTTGCGAGCGTTGCCCTCGCTGGTGACGAGCATCATCGTCCCGCTGTCGGCGGTGAGGAAGTTCGCGCCTGTCATGCCGACGTCCGCGTCGTCGAATTTGCTCGCGAGTTGCTCGCTGGCGAAAGCCGTCAGATCTTCGGCTGTCTCCAGCGGTCGGTCAGGGTCGAATTTCTCCCGGAACAACTCCGCGATGCCCTCCCGTGACTTGTGGATCGCGGGTGCAACAATGTGACTCGGCTCCTCGTCGGCGATCTGGAGCACCCACTCGCCGAGGTCGGTTTCGACGACCTCCGCCCCCGCGGATTCGAGGTGTCCATTGACCTCGATCTCCTCGCTGGTCATCGATTTGCTCTTGACGACAGTCTCGCCTGACGCTACGAGCGACTGGATGTATTCGTTGGCATCGGCCTCGTCCTCGGCGAGATAGACCGTACCGCCGTTTTCTTCGACCGTCTCGGTGAGTTGATCGATCAGCTCGGGCAACTGTTCGATGGCCGCTTCTTTGATCTGGCGAGCCTCGTCTTTCAGCCCCTGGTAGTCATCCAGATCGGCGACCGACTCGTAGCGGCCCTGGTTGAACCCCTTTGTATTCTCCTGGACCGCCTCGCCTTCGGCGGCCATCGTCTCGCGTATCTGTGCGGCCTTCGCCCGTTTGGATTTTCGGCTCATTCGACGATCACCACGTGAACCTCACCCGGACCGTGGACGCCCTGGACGAGCGCGCCCATGTCGGCTGTCGCGCTGGCCCCGGTCGCGACGATCGCATTGCCCCCGTCGTCCCGTAGACGCGGCCCGATTTCGGCGATCGCGTCGGTCATCGAGTCGACGATGTCCTCGGCTCTGATGACCGCGACGTGAGTGTCCGCGTAGAGACTTACCAGTTCGGTCTCTGGCGGCGTCGATTCGACCAGGACGCTACCGTAGTCGGCGATCCCAAGCGCGCCGGCCGTGACGCCGGTCGCGGCCGCTTTGACGGCATCAGAGTCGTCCGCGCGCGGGATCGACTCCGGCAGCGAAATCTCCTCGAACGGGAGGGGCGCGCCGACGACCGGTTCGGGAAACTGTGCTAGGGTCTCGGACAGCTCTTCGGCAGTCGCTCGGCTCCAGCCGACGTCTAATTCGTCGAGCGCAACCGTGAAGCGCTCGGACGTCGGATCGCCAGCAGTGGTTGCCATCGCCCGCGGTTTCGCGCCGGCATGTAAATGAGATTCGGAAACGGCAATAGCCGTCGGGTTTCCCGGCACCCGCGCACCGAACGTTGGTAATGTCCCGTGACGTAGTATCGGTATGGCGAACGTAGCACCGTTCGAGGAGCATACCGATCGTTACGAGGCGTGGTTCACGGAATACGACGACATCTACCGCTCGGAACTGGAGGCACTCGACCGTCTCGTGACACAGGACGGTGACGGCCTCGCGATCGGCGTCGGAAGCGGACGGTTCGCTGCACCACTCGGGATCGATGTCGGGATCGATCCGTCCAGCGCGATGCTCGACTATGCCCGCAATCGGGGAATCGAGACAGTCAGGGGCGTCGCGGAGCGATTACCAGTGGATCGATGAAATAGACGGACAGGAGCCGATCGAAGAAGGATACGGGGACGGCTCGTTTGTCGGAATCAAGGCGACTCAACAGCGAGCGGAGACGGCGTACGTTTTATGCCACGCGGCGGGCAATGGGAGAACATGGTTCAGTGTGAGATGTGCGGGAAGGAGACGAACTCACCGAACACCGTCAAGATCGAGGGTGCGGAACTGCAGGTCTGTGACGAGTGTGCGGATTTCGGAACCGAAGTGAAGACCCAGGAGCAGTCGACCACGAGTACGAAGTACTCCACGGGATCGTCGGGAGCGAGTGGCTCAAGCGGGGGTTCGTCCGGCAGTACCGCAACTAGCAGTTCGGGGGGGTCGAGCAGCGGGGGGCGGCGGCGTGACATGTTCGATGAAATGGACGAGGTTGCCCAAGACTACGACGAACGTATCCGATCGGCCCGCGAATCGGCCGGGCTCAGCCAGGAAGATCTGGCCAAACAGCTCAACGAGAAAGCCAGCCTTATCCGGAAGCTCGAACACGGCGAGACGCTGCCCAGCGACGACGTGCAGAAAAAGCTCGAAAGGGCACTCGATATCGATCTCTCGGAGGGATCGTCCCCCGAGGAGGACGCCGAGTGGGAGGGCGGCTCCTCGACGGGCGAGTACACGCTCGGGGACGTCGTCGAGCGCAAGGATTCCTGATCGGACAGGGTAGCGACGTTTCTTGTGAACCGCCTGGGCGGTGACAGCAATCAGCGCCGCCCGAGGAGGTCCTCCCCGGAGAGGTCCTCCGAGAGGTCGTCCAGCGTCTCTTCCAGCCGCTCGATGTCGGTCTCCAGCTCGGCGTAGCGATCGCTGTCCCGGAGTTCCGACTGGGGTTTCTCGACTTGGAGGACGTTCCGTTTGAGTTTCTTGGAAGTGAGCTCCTGCAGTCGCTTGCTGTACTCGGTGATCGTGAGCAACCGTTCGACGACCTCCCGAAGGGCGTTCTTGCTTACCGGTTTGACCAGATAATCGTCGACACCCAGATCGATGATATCGAAGTCCGGCTCGACGGCAGTGACCATCGCGACGCGGGGGTCATACCCGTTTTCCTCGATGGCCGCGAGCACTTCGTTTCCGGAAGTGACCGGCATCCTGCGATCGAGCAACACGACGTCGATGTCGTCGGCGAGCATGTCGATGGCCTCCTCCCCGCTGTAGGCAGTCCGCACCTCGTAGCGATCGGTCAGGTAGTCAGTGTACAGGTCGGCGAGGTGCTGTTCGTCCTCGACGACGAGTACAGTACCTCGGTCGGTAGACACAGCGCTCACGGGTACACCTTACACCAGAATGACGCCGGGGTTCACTTAACCCTTCCTTCACGTCCAGTTCGAGAGAAAACACGAAATCTATTTTCCCCCCCGCTGAGAACCGCCTAGTTGGAATGTTCGTTCTTGTCAACTTGAAGACGTACCCGTGCGACCCAATCGAGGTCGCACAGGCCGCCGCAGACGTCGCTGACGACAGCGGCGTCCGTGTCGGCGTCGCACCGCAAGCAGCCCACCTCGAAGCCGTCTCCGAGACGGGCGTCGAGACCTGGGCGCAGCACGTAGACCCCATAGATTACGGGAGCAACACCGGTCACACGCTCGCCGAGAGCGTCGCCGAGGCCGGCGCCGACGGAACGCTGATCAACCACTCTGAGCATCGCATGAAACTGGCAGACATCGACGCGTCCGTCCAGGCCGCCGAGCGCGCCGGGCTGGAGACGGTCGTCTGTGCCAACAACCCCGCTCAGATCGGGGGAGTGACGGCACTCGGCCCTGACGCAGTCGCCGTCGAACCGCCGGAACTCATCGGCGGGGACGTCTCCGTGGCGACGGCCGACCCCGATATCGTCACCGACGCCGTCGACGCGGCCGCGAACGTCGACGAGGATGTCGACGTCTTCTGTGGTGCCGGTATCTCCAGCGGCGACGACGTCGACGCCGCTGGCGACCTCGGCGCGACGGGTGTCCTGCTGGCCAGCGGCGTCGCCAAAGCCGACGACCCGCGAGCAGTCCTCGAAGACCTCGTCGAGCCGCTCGCCTAACCGGTCAGAACCTTCTCCGTTTTTTCGCGTCGTGCGAAGCCGCCGGTACAGTTAAGTATGCGTGGTACTCACACGCACATGGAACCTCGTTCCGTGGGGTTCCCGACGGGAACCACCGTCGTGAACGTCCGGAATTGGCATCGCCGAAGAACCACGCGGTCCCGGCAGTGTGTGTGGCCACCGCACTGCCGGGGGTTCTCTCGACCGCTACACTGAACAGCGGTATCTATGTCTCCCCGTCTGTCGAGGTCAGCACACGTCCGACGTGACAGGCGAATCATACCGTCCGTCGCAACTGTAACGAACCACGGAGTCATAGGCTCGGGCATGCCCGGCCGTGGCCGTCTACCCGGGACCGACCGCCGGCCCGAACAGGTGGTCTGTCACGTGGATATGGACTGCTTTTACGCCGCCTGTGAGCGGTTGCGCGAGCCCGAACTCCGCGGCGAGCCGCTGGTCGTCGGAATGGGCTACGAGGACGGAGCGGACCACGGGGCGGTCGCAACGGCGAGTTACGAGGCTCGTGAGTTCGGCGTCGAGAGCGCGATGGCTATTTCGGAGGCACTGGAGTTGCTCCCCAGAAAGGCCGTAGCTACCGAGGACCCGGATTTCGACCCCGGCGTGACGGGTTACTACCGCCCGGTCGACATGGCCTACTACGAGTCAGTCGCCGAGAAAGTCAAGGCGATCCTCCACAACAGCGCCAACGTCGTCCGAGAGGTTAGCATCGACGAGGCCTACCTGGACGTGACCGACCGCACCGGCTGGGAGGAGGTCGAGCGGTTCGCCCGGGATCTGAAACGCCGCATCGAAGCCGAGGTTGGCGTCGTCGCCAGCGTCGGCGTCGCGCCGACGATGAGCGCGGCCAAGATCGCCAGCGACGCCGACAAACCCGACGGGCTGGTCGTGATTGAACCCGGCGACGTGCGGGGTTTCCTGGGGCCGATGGACGTGGAGGCCGTCCACAACGTCGGCCCCGTCACTGCCCGTGAGCTACGGGAGATGGGGATCGAGACGGCGGAAGATCTGGCCGCGGCCGATCCAGACCGGTTGGCCGACCGCTTCGGCGAGCGCGGCCTGGAGATCTACCGGTTCGCCCGCGGCGAGGACGCCCGTGAGGTCACGCCCAGGGACGACCCCAAAAGCTTCTCCCGGGAGTCTGCCTTCCCGGAAACGATCGAGGACCCCGAGCGAGTCCGCGAGCGTGTCCGGACGCTGGCAGACGCGGTCGCCGAGAGGGCGGCCCGCGAGGGCGCGCTCTACCAGACCGTCGGGATCAAGATCGTTACGCCGCCGTACGACGTCAACACGCGAGCCCGGTCGCTATCCGGCCCCGTCGACGATCCCGGCCTGGTCGAGGCGATCGCGCTCGATCTGCTGGAAGAGTTCGACGAGGCTCGCGTCCGGAAGGTCGGCGTCCGCGTCTCGAAGCTGTCCTTTACCGAGCGCCAGCAGGTCAGCCTCGATGGATTCGGCAGCGAGAGCGGCAAGGAAGCTGACCCGAAAGAAGACTGCGATAAGAACAACAGCCGGTTCAACGACGGCAACGGACCGCGCCGTGGCCGTAGCGGCCAGACGACGCTTAGTGATTTCGGGTGAACTGTCAGCCGCGTCCGGTCAACGCTGTTCGACCGGCGTCCAGGTCCGGTCGGTCTCGCCGGCGTATCGCGATTCGGGGCGGATCAATCGGTTGTTCCCCAGTTGCTCCAGCGCATGAGCCATCCAGCCGCCGACGCGGGCGGTCCCGAAGGTGGCCGCGAACAATTCCTGCGGGACGCCGACGCCGTGTAGCAGCGTCGCTGTGTAGAATTCGACGTTGGTCTCCAGGCTCCGGTCGGGCTTGTATTCGGACAGGAGATCGACAGCGACGTCCTCGAAATCAGTGATCGTCTCGAAGAACTCGCCGTCGCCGCTGTCCTCGTAGAAGCGTTCGGCGGCGCTGGCGAGGACCGGTGCTCGCGGGTCCCGAACCCGGTAAACGCGGTGACCAAAGCCCATGAGACGCTCGCCGGCCTCGAGTTTCTCACGGACGTAGGTCTCGGGATCGTCCGACTCGTGGACCGCCTGGAGCATGTCCAAGACGGGACCGGGTGCGCCGCCATGCAGCGGTCCCTTGAGCGTACCGACGGCGGCGGTCGCCGCCGATACGACGTCCGATTCCGTCGAGACGACGACCCGTGCAGTGAACGTCGAGGCGTTGAGACCGTGATCGACGACTGCGTTGAGATACGTCTCCAGCCCGCGGGCCGCCGGCTCGTCCGGCCGCTCGCCGGTTAGCATGTACAGGTAGTTTGCCGCGTGTCCCAGTTCTGGATCGGGGGCAACGGGTTCCTCGCCGTCGCGATAGCGCCAGTAGGCGGCGACGATCGTCGGGAACGCGGCGATCACGCGGCGGGCGTCGGACTCGGGGTCGCCGTCCTCGGTGCCGAGGTTCGCGGCTGCCGCACCCATCCGGAGGGCGTCCATAGCGGGTTTGTCCTCCTCGGCAGCCCGTCGGAGGACCCCCATAACCTCGTCACAGATCTCTCGCCGCGAGGCCAGATCGGTCCGGAACGCCTCGTGTTCCTCGGCGTCCGGCAGCCGGTCGTGAAAGAGCAGGAAGACCGTCTCCTCGAAGGTCGCGTTCGTCGCCAGTTCCTCGACGGGGAATCCCCCGATAGTCAACTCGCCGGCCTCGCCGTCGATCGTGCTGAGTCGCGTCTCGGTGACGGCAACGCCGTCGAGCCCCCGATTGACTCCATCAGCGTCCATATGCCTGATTTCAGTGCCGACGATTTATGTGTCTCGGGTTAACGGCGTCAACTCAATCCGTTCTCGAGGTTCTCCAGCAGTTTCCCGACGAACAGTCCCATCCGCGGGGAAATCGCGTCCGGATCGTCACTCGGGATTTCCGCCGGGTGGGCAGACAGGGTCTCGACGAACCGTTCGCTGTGGCTCATCGTCTGGAGCATGTCCACGACATCGACGGTCAACCCCTCGTCTGAGGTATCCATCTCCGGGTGGCGTCGCTTCTCCTCGTCCGTGTAACGGATCGTCCAGGCCGGCCCGCCGACGACGTCGATGATCTCCTCGACGGGGCCGATTTCGAGCGGATCGTCCTCGAATCCGACGTAGACCGTCCCGTCCTCAACGAACGTCTCGTAGCGCGTCGCGTTAGCGTCTACCACGACTCGTCCCCTACTTCGGCGGCCACGTATAAATCATTCACCCGGTCTCGACCAGCAGCCTCGACGGCCCGGCCGACGACGATCGGACGGGTTTTTGGCGCTGCTGGACAGTCCTCCGTACATGCGAACGCTCGCATTCGACGGCCGGACCGGTGCCAGTGGGGACATGCTACTGGGTGCGCTGATCGCTGTCGGCGCGAATCCGGACGTTCTCGCGCCGGTCGAGGACGCGCTGGATCTCACGTACGAGGTCAGAGACGTCTCCGAGAAGAAGATCGCCGCGACAGACGTCGACGTGAGGATCAAAGCGGAGACACATGCGGAGGGGCACGGCTTACACCGCTCCTACCACGAGGTCGTCGAGATCGTCGAGGGATTGGGGCTCCCCGAGAACGTTGAGGCCGACGCGCTGGCGATATTCGAGGTGCTCGCCGAGGCGGAAGCCGCGGTCCACGGCACGGACCTCGAATCGGCCGACTTCCACGAAGTCGGTGCCGACGACGCGATCGCCGATGTCGTCGGAGCCTGCCTGTTGCTGGACGTTCTTGACGTCGAACGCGTCGTGACCACGTCGCTTTCGACCGGCGGCGGAAGCGTCGAGATGAGTCACGGCACCTACCCGGTGCCTGCCCCCGCAGTCGTCGAAATCGCCGAGCGAGCCGACTGGTCGTTGCGAGGTGGCCCCGTCGAGAAAGAACTGCTCACCCCGACAGGGGCGGCGATCCTCGCTCACTTCGCGACGGGGGTCGAGACGCTCCCGTCCATCCGGATCGAATCCTCGGGATACGGTGCGGGCGGGTACGACCTGGAGGGAATGCCGAACGTCTTGCGCGCGATCGCCGGCGAGATCGAGGGTTCTCTCAGCCAAGAGCCGATTACCGTCCTGGAGACGAACCTGGACGACGCCACGCCCGAGACGCTCGGGAGTCTCCAGGAAACGCTGGTCGAGGCGGGTGCGCGGGACGTCTCAGTCCTACCGGCGATGATGAAGAAGTCCCGGCCCGGTCACCTCGTGAAGGTCGTCGTCCGGCCGGAGGACGCCGACAGAGTGGCCCGCAGGCTGGCCGAGGAGACGGGGACGCTTGGCGTGCGCGAACACGGTGCGGGCAACCGCTGGGTCGCAGACAGAACGGGCGACACAGTCGAGATAGAGATCGATGGCGAGGCCTACGACGTGACTGTCAAGGTCGCCAGCGACGACGCTGGAGCGGTCTTTGACGTCAGCGCTGAACACGAAGACGCAGCTGCTGTCGCCGAGCAGACGGAATACCCGATCCGAGAGATTCGGCGTCGGGCCGAGGCGGCCTGGCGAGCGGCCGAAAAGTGAGACTTTCTTCATCCGGCGAGAGAATTACGCCGTTCACGGCGCGAGGGACGTCACTCCTCGCGGTGTTCGGCCAGCGCCTCTTCGATGGATAACTCGCCGACTGCGACCCGTCGAGCGAGTGTCTCGTCGATCGCGCGGTTCGTCTCGCTTTCCTCACGCGAGCGGTCTTTGATCCGCTGTATCTCGCCCGCAGTAGGTTCGATCTCCCGCGAGTCGGTGGGTTCGCCCTCGACCCGGGCGATGTTGGCCGCCGCGAGCACGTCGCCCATCCCGCGCGCGCCAGTTCCGAGATAGGGCGTCGTCCCGGTCTCGTCGACCAGCTCCACGGGAGCGTCGATGTCGTCGATAATCCGGCTGCCGACGAGTCGCGCACCGTCGCCGATCCGCACGATGGGATCGACGGCGTCCTCGACTTCGCGGGCCACCACTTCGGCGGCGTCGGCCGCCGGCACCTGGAAGGCAGCCACGACGACGCCGCCGACCAGCACTGCGACCCCGGGTTTCTCGCCGGGGTCGATCCCCACCACCGTGCGGCCGTCACCGCTACGGAGTCGGGCCAGCGCGTCCTCGACCGCGCGGCGCGGGGTGTCCGGCCGGGCCGTCACGACCGGCACGTCCTCGGGCGCGTCGACGGTCTCGCCGGGACCGACGATGACGAGCGACACCCGCTCTGGCAGCGGCTCGTCGGTCTCCACAGTAGTGAACTCGACGCTACGGTCCCGTAGCGCCTGGACGACGCCGTGGTAGACCTCGAAGTCCGCGGTAGCGACGACGATCACGGGTTGACGTTCCGGCCACGACTACTTACAGATTACCACGGAGAGCGAAGGGAGCGTTTTTGAACGTACCCGCCCAACCGCCGGACGTGTCCGAGCCGATTCCGACGGGCTGTGACCCGATTGACGACCTCCTCAACGGCGGGTTCCCGCGGGGGGCGGCGACCCAGATATACGGCCAGTCAGCCGCGGGAAAGACCAACCTCGCACTCGGGGCCGCCGTCGAGGTCGCTTCGCGGGGGGAAACAGCGCTGTTCATCGACACTGAGGGCGTCTCCGTCGACCGCATGGAACAACTCGCGGCCGCCCGCGGCGACGTCGACTCGATAGCCTCGAACATCGTCGTTTCCGAAGCCACGACTTTCGAGGAGCAGGAGCAGGCCGTCAAGGACGCCGCCGACCTGGCCAGCCAGGTCGAACTGGTCGTGCTTGACAGCGCGACTGGTTTCTATCGGTTAGAGCGCACGGAGCAGGAAGAAGGGGAGGCCCTGCGCGGGGTTGCCCGCCAGATTACCCACTTGCTCGCACAGGCCCGCAAGCACGATCTGGCGGTCGCGTTCACAAACCAAGTCTATACTGATCCCGAGAGCGACGGCACGCGAGCGCTGGGCGGGCACACGCTCAACCACTGGTCAGCCGTGATCCTCAGATTAGATCGGTTCCGCGGCGGAAACCGCCGTGCAACCCTGGAGAAACACCAGTCAAAGGCTGCCGGCGAGACCGCGACGTTCCAGATTACCGGTGACGGACTGGATGGCGTCGAGGAGTTCTGATCCGTTATCGTTCCCAGTA
>JAZKRQ010000060.1:0-14875 GCA_036628575.1 Halapricum sp. | reverse complement strand
CCTTTCATCCGCCAGGGGATACCGCATCCGCACCGCCCCCCACCGCACCGCCCCCACCGCAGGCCTGCCCTTCCCCGGCGAGCGGCATGAACGCCGCTCGCGGCCACCGCCATGCGTATTCAGTTTCCCGGTTGCTATGCGTATTCACTGCCCCCAGTCGCTACGCGGACCTACTTGATCCGATAGCTTACCGCGACGCCCTCGCCGACGGGCAACAGCGTCGTCTGGAAATTGGGGTCAGAGCCGACGGCCAACAGGTAGTCGGCGATCCCCTCGGTCGGTCCGGTCGCGTCGACAGTTTCTCCATCCAGCAGTCGTCGTACGTCCTCGTGATCGATCGTGCTGCCGGCGATGGCGTTGTCCGCCACCACGACGCCTTCGGGTGCGACCTTCTCGCGAACGGCCTCGAACGCCTCCCGATAGCGGTGCTTCTCGTTGTCGATTAACACGACGTCGAAGGGACCGTCGTAGGACTCGATCGTCTCAATGGCGTCGCCCAACTCGAAGTGTGCGGTCGTCTCGAAGTCGCCGCGGTCGAGATATTCCCGGGCCAATTCGAGTTCGTCTTCGTCGACTTCGGTGAGGACGATCTCGCCGTCCCCGGGCAGGGCGCGACAGAACCAGTAGGCGGAGTAGCCATAGCCGCTCCCGAACTCGAAGATCCGTTCGGCCCCGACCATGCGTGCGAGCAGTTCGAGCCACCCGCCGACGGCGGGACCGACGGTCGGAAAGCCCTCGCGGTCGGCGTAGTCGTCCATCTCCGCGAGCACGTCGTCTCCGTCCGGGCCGACGACAGTCGCGTACGCTTCGATGCTGTCGGGGATCGGGTTGGACATAGATGGGCTTCAGCGCCCACCTGCTAAAATCTGGCTTACCGATTTCGGCTGACCGGGAACTTCACCCGATCGGGATGCTCGTTGTACGCGGCGAGCACCCGCTCGTAGAGGGCGTTTTTCGTCCGCTGACCCCGGCGCGGATGCACCAGATACCGCAGCCGGAGGGTCACCCACGACTCCTCCTGGACGACGTTGACGGTCGGCCGGTCCTGCACGTCGAGTTCGACGGGCGTCTCGGCCAACTGGCCCCGGTACTGCTCGATCCGGCGGGCCATCTCGTCGCCGAGGTACTCGTCGGCGGCCTCGGCCATGATCGCCCGGGCGAACTCCAGATCCGTCTCGTAGGCGACCTGGACCTCGATCTCGTTCCAGACGAAGGGGAACTCCTCGCGGGTGTAGTTCTTGACGTGACTGGAGAGGACGACGCTGTTAGGAACGGTGATGATCCGCCCGGAGGGCTGGTTCGAGGCGACGAGTTCGCCGTCAATCTCCCACAGCGTCGTCACCAGGTAGTCGACATCGGCAACGTCGCCTTTCGAGCCCTCGATAGCGACTCGATCGCCGACCCCGTACGGCCGCTTGAGCATGATGTAGAACCAGCCCAGAAACGAGAACAGGGGTTGCTGGAGCGCGAAGGTGACCGCGAACCCGACCACGCCCAGCGAGAACAGCAGGCCGAGCCATTGCTCGGTCAGCGCGCCGAGCACGCCCGCGACCGCCGCGATCACAAATACGAGCCGGAGGACGTTCCGGACGTCGTGCTGGCGGCGCTTGCTCTCGATCCGAGTCTCGATCGTCCGGTAGGTGAGCAGATAGACGCCTGTGGCCAGAAACACCACCGCGCTGGCGAGCAAGAGCCTGATCGCCAGCGGCTTGAGGGCGACGCTGCCGATCTGTTCGGTGTAGGTGACCGTCCGAAGCACGCTCGCGAGAACGGCACAGGCGAGTCCGAATCCAATCGAGAGCGAGCCGAGGTGGCGAGCCACGGGCGGATTATCGGTCGGCGGAGTCAAAACCGTTTGCCACAACAATACTAGTGGCGAGGCGGTTCACGCCTCGAAGTAGTCCGGTTCGTTGCCCGCCTTCCACTTGATCGAACAGCCTCGCGAGGGCTTGTCCTCGGCGTCGACGTCTTCGCCGGCCAGCACCGCCTCGACGTACTCGCGCATCTCGTACTCGGTGGGCTCGTCGTCGGGGTTCAAGGCGTCGTCGATCCGGCCGTGATACGCCAGCCGGAAGGTCCCGTCGTTGTTGGCGAACAGGAACGGATCGGGCGTACAGACCGCGCCGTAGGCCGCTGCGACCTCTTGAGAGCCGTCCCGGAGGTACGCGTCGTAGGCAATCGTTCCGTCGTCGACGAGTTCCTGCATCTTATCGAAGGAGTCGTCGGGGTACTCCTCGGCGTCGTTGGGATTGATGCCGACTACCGCGAGGTCGTCGTAGGTATCGGCGAGGTAGTTCAGTTCATCCATCTTCGCCTTGGCGTACGGGCAGTGGTTGCAGGTGAAAACCACGAGCAGTGCGTCGTACTGGTCGAACTCCGCAAGGCTGTGATTCTGTCCGTCGGTGCCGGTGAGGTCGAAGTTGGGGGCCTCGTCGCCGCGTTCGAGTCGGTAACTATCGGTGTCGAGCGAAACCATGACGGGCGTGGGTACGACCGGGTCGGGGAAATCGCTGTCGGCGGTCACCGTTCGTCTGTATCGGAACGATCGCCAACGGCCAGCACGACGAACGTGAACAGGAAAGCGACGACGCCGATGGCGGCGATCGACCCGAAGACTATCTGTATAGAGCCGATGTCGGTGAGTCGGCCGAACACTGGCGGGGCGACTGCACCGCCTCCGGAGATACCGACCGTCAACAGCCCGAAGTTCTTCCCCAGATCGTCCCGCGCGGAGAGTCGGTCCCCGAGTTTCGAGAGGGCGGGACGACCGGCCTTGATCGTCGAGGCCATCAGGAGCGTCACCCCGAGTGCTGCCGCGATCGGCAACAGTCCCGAGGCGAGCGCGCCCGCGATAGCAATCAAACCGCCGAACCCTCCAAGTATCACCGCCCGTGCGCCGTATCGATCCGAGAGCCACCCGCCGGCGAGGATGGCCACGGCCCCGATCGTGAGCATCGCCGAGACGAGCAGGTTCGCAGTGCCCGCGGGGATGCCGTATCCCGCAGTCAACAGCGGCTGGGTGTACGCCTGGACGCCCCAGTTGGCCATCGACGTGAGAAACCACAGGACTGTCAACAGTACGATCGCCCGAGCGGACAGTATCGAGACGAGCCCCGAGACGAACCGGCTGGGGAGCGACTGCATCGACGGCCGATCAGGCGTCGTGGTTCCGGGTGCGGTCGTCACGCTCGACGGGATCCGTCGCCGGACAATCCACAGGCAGCCGGCAGCGTAGAGTGCGCCGATTACCGCGATGAGACCGATTGCGGCTCGCCAGTCGGCGACCGGCCCGACCCGTCCCGAGGGTCCGGACAGCCACGTCAGAGCGCCCACGATAGCCGGCGGTACGGCGAAACCCAGCGCGCCAGTGAACCCGTGAATCGAGAAGGCCCGTCCACGCGCATCGGGATCGGTCGCGGCTGCGAGCATCGGATAGTGGGACGGGTGATGGCCACCGAGTCCGATCCCGGTCACGACAGCCGCCACAAGCAACGACGCGAACCCCTGAGTCGCCGCCGTCAATGCCGCCCCGAGAGCGCCGAAGGTCAGCGATATCCCGAGCACGAGCGTCCGACTGTGGGCGTCCGAGAGGTATCCGAGGGGGAGCTGTAACGCGACGACGACGAACCCAACTACACCGAGCGCGAGTCCGGACTGCCCCGTCGTAATTCCCAGATCCGCCTGCAGCGCGCCGAATATCGGCGGCAACAACATGAAGTACATGTGGTTGACGAAGTGCGAACCGCCGATCAGCGAGATCACCAGCGCGGCAGTCGAATCACTTGACGACACGTCCGGCCGTTCGGGACGATCGCGTTTAGGGATCTCGATCTTGCCGTGCCGCGACGACATCCTCGAAGGCAGCTGCTCGCTCGTAGACGTCTGAGCCGTCTTCGATCGCGTAGGTCAACTCTCCCTCGCTGTCGACGGGCCGCAACAGGCCGACATCGGCCAGCGTCGATACGGTCTCCGAGAGATACAGTTGCTTCAACGGGACGCCCGCCGCCTCGGCGAGTTCGGACCGGGTGTAGGTTTTTTCGGCGTCGAGATCGAGAACGGCCCCGACGAGTGACGCTGCACCCTCGTTCTCGGCGATGAGCCCCCATCCGCTCGATGACGTCGTCCGTTGCATTTCCGCCATCTTGGCGGTCAATGACTGTAAACGTTCCCGACCGAATCAGCGGATATCAGGATTGATGCTCTGACATAAAGCTTTTCCCGCATAACCGACCAATGGACTGTTAATGGCAATAGATGACAAAGATGGGGGGGAGAGGGACGGTACTCACTCTGAAGAGGATCGTGTTCTTCAGAACGTCAGTGCCAGGGAGGGGTACGACTGGAGTGATTTTAGGAAGGAGTATCACGACGGTGGCCGGTTCGATCGGAGCAAGTACCTCGGGTTCGACCCGCAACGGACAAGCGACCGGCTTGAGGACGGTGCGGCAGTCGCGAAGACGCTGAACCAGCACTGGCAGTCGTTTCTCGATCTCGAATCGACGCCGGTCGTCAAAGACCGTTACCGGCTCGAACATTTCAAGCGGGAGTACTATTACGAGGGCGGGGACCAGGCACCGCGGGACGGCGATGGGAACAAGATCCCATTCGAGCTGTCAGAGTATATTGGATTTGGGACCGACGAGGTCGAAGGGCAACTCAGTCATGCGGAGGACAAGGCTAGCGACCTCAAGGCTCTCGTCGACGAGCGGACTGTCGACGTGAACGAGGAACTCGACGAGGACGCGTTCTTCTCGACACCGGGGGGACATACGACCGTCGTTAACCGTTACGATCTGGAGAAGGCCGTCCCGATGGAAAAGAAGAAACACTTCTACGAGGTCGAACGCTACTGGGTCAACAAACCGTACGCGTGCGCTATCGTCTTCCATTCACGGAAAGAAAACGAGCGGAAGTACTACGTTATCCAGCCCTACCTCAATCCGATCGAAGAAGATATTCAGGCATTTCTCGCGCAGAAACTCCGGACGGCGATCAAGTACGCCGACGATGAAGTCGCCGTGGACGGCTCCGAAGCGGAACGTGCGGACGTGATCCAGCGTGAGACAGAACAACTGCTCGAACGGTACGACCTGTATGCCGGATCGACTTCGAACGGAGTCGGCACGCTGGGCAAGATGAAGCAACTGCTGGGCATGGGCGTGGACGTATCGACCCAGTCCGGTGACCTCGAAGGTATCGAGACCCGGCCGGAGCCGGCGATCCTCGAGGACGACCCCAAGACGCTCTCGGAATACCAGGTCGAGAAGCTGCTGTACTTCCTCAAGCGTGACTTCATCGGCTACGCGAAGATCGACCCGATCAAACACGACATCAACGTCGAGGACGTCTCCTGTGATGGATACAACTCGCGGGTGTTCGTCTATCACACCGAATACGAGAACATCATCTCGAACGTCGAACACGCCGAGTCGAAACTGGACGACTTCGTCGTGAAACTCGCACAGCGCTCGGGAAAAGGCATCTCCAAACGTCAGCCTCAGGTCGACGCGACGCTGCCGGACGGCTCGCGTGCCCAGCTCACCCTCGGGAAAGAGGTCTCCGATCACGGGACTAACTACACCATCCGCCAGTTCAAGGACGTCCCGTTCACGCCGATCGACCTCATCAACTGGAACACCTTCAGTCTCGACGAGATGGCGTTCCTCTGGCTGTGTATCGAGAACAACAAATCGATGATCTTCGCCGGTGGTACTGCCTCCGGGAAGACGACCAGTCTGAACGCGATCTCGCTGTTCATCCCGAGCAATTCGAAGATCGTCTCCATCGAGGACACTCGCGAGGTCGAACTCCCCCAGCGCAACTGGGTCGCAAGCGTCACCCGGCCTTCCTTCGGCCAGGACGACACCGGCGACGTGGACGAGTTCGACCTGCTGGAGGCCGCACTGCGTCAGCGCCCCGACTACATCGTCATGGGTGAGGTTCGGGGGGAGGAAGGTCGGACGCTGTTCCAGGTCATGTCAACGGGCCACACGACTTACACCACGTTCCACGCCGATTCCGTGGGCGAGGTAATCAAGCGGTTCACGACCGACCCGATCAACGTCTCGAAGACGCTGTTCACGGCCCTGGATCTGGTCTCGATCCAGACCCAGACCCGGGTCGGTGGGGCCAAGGTCCGCCGGAACAAGACTCTGACCGAGATCAACGAATACACGCCCGAGAACGACGAGATCAACGTCAGGGACGTCTACCAGTGGCAGGCAGATACCGACCAGTTCATCCAGATGGGCAATTCAAACACCTTAGAGGAGATCAAGTTCGACCGCGGTTGGGACCAGGATCGGTTGGACGAGGAACTGTTCAAGCGAAAAGTCGTGCTGGCGTACCTCATCGAACAGAATCTCAACACCTACACCCAAGTCGCCGCGACGCTGCAAGCCTTCATCAACGATCCGGATACGATCATGACGTTGATCGCGAACGACCAACTCGAACGCAGTCTCGAGGACCTCCGAGAGATGGAATCGGTCCAGATCGAGGTCGACGCCGAAAAAGAGGAACTGGTTCCGCGGCCGGATCCTGGCGAGGAGATCCGCAAGGAAGCCAAGGAGATCCTGGACAACGCGGATCCACTGTTCCGGCAGCTGCGCTCGGCCGAGACTTCGGACATCGTCGACGCACTGACTGGCATGGAACAAGAGGAAGATATCACCCCGGCTGTCGCGGACGACGAACCGGACGAGGAAGAGTCAGTCGAGTTCGGCCAGTTCGTGCCGAAAGCCGGCGTGGAGGCGTCTGACGAAGAATGAGTCTCGACACGCGTTCGACAGCCACGAGTCTCGGGGCCAACAGCACTCTCGGGGACACGTTCTACCCCCTTTTCCAGTGGCTGTTCGACGAGGAAGGCGACTTCGTCGACAGCGTCGAGACGAAACTCGCGGAAGCCCGGATGGCTGATAACGTCGAGATGTTCCTCTCGCGAGCGCTCGCCGTCGGGACTATCTCGGGGTTCGCTCTGTGGCTAGTGGGGATCCTCGTTGGTTATCTGACAGTGACCGTAGTCCTGGGCGGAACGCCCCCGATACTCTTCGGACTGGAGATGTCCGACCAGATGATCCGGATCGTCAACCTCCTCAAATTACCGGTCCTGGTGTTGGTCTCGGGCGTGTTCTTCGGGGCGATCGGGTTCGCAATCGGCTTCGGATCGCTCGTGTCGATTCCGTACTTCCGATCGAGCTCCCGCAAGCGGGAAATCAACGTCTTGCTGTCGGACTCGATCTCGTTCATGTACGCGCTGTCGGTCGGCGGGCTGAACCAGCTGGAGATCCTCGAGGCGATGGCCAAAGCTGAGGACACCTACGGCGAGGTCGCCCAGGAGTTCCAGTCGATCGTCCTCGAGACGCAGTACTTCGACACCGACTATCGGACAGCCGTCCGAAACCAGGCGCTGCAGACCCCGAGCGACGAGCTCAGTCAGTTCCTGACGGACATGCTCTCGATCATCAACTCCGGTGGGGACATGACGAGCTTCCTCGAGGACCAGAAGAACAAGCACATGCGGACGGCCAAACAGGAACAGGAGAAGCTTCTGGAGACCCTGGAGCTGTTCGGCGAAATGTACATGACGATCTCGCTGTTCCCCTTGCTCTTGATAATCATTCTGGTCATCATGCAGATGATGGGCAACTCCAACGAGATGCTCATGTACGGGACTGTGTATGGGCTGATCCCGCTGACGAGCATGGGCTTTCTCGTGTTGGTCTCGACGGTCACACAGGACACGATCGGCGACGGATACTTGGAAGCCGACCGGGGCGAGCAGATCGAGGCCCGGTCGGGAGGTGGCGTACTCAACCTGGGGCTGGTGGAGAGCTTCACCGGCGAGCACAGCGTCTTCGACCGGATCAAGAACCGCGAGGGATCCTACCAGGTGATGGAGATACTCCGAGAGCCACATATTTTCTTCCGAGACAATCCGACCTACGTACTGGGGTTGACCGTCCCGCTGTCGGTGCTGCTGCTCGGCGCGTCGATCTACGCGGGCTGGGCGTCGATGCCGATCCCGATCGACGAATTCATCTGGGGTGAACAGGTCATGCAGAACGGCGAAGAGGTCCGCGTCGGTGGGATGGCCAACGATCCGATCCAGGAGACGTTCTTCTGGGTGTACATGCCGATGTACGTCAACTTCATCCCGCTGGCGATTTTCTACGAGTGGAACCAGCGCTACCGCACGTCGGTCATCGGGAAGCTCTCGGAGAACCTCCGCAAGCTCGCCAGCGCCAACGACACCGGGATGACGATCTTAGAATCGATCAACGTCGTCGCCGACACCTCGTCCGGTCGGCTGGCCGAGGAGTTCGATACGATCCACGCCAAGACTAACTACGGGACGAGCCTCAAACAGAGCCTCCGGGAGTTCAACAACAAGTTCCACGTCCCCCGGATGGCTCGGACAGTGAAGTTGATCAGCGAGGCTCAGGAAGCGTCCAGCCAGATCCAGGACGTGCTCTCGACGGCGGCCCAGGCCAGCGAGAACCAGGATGACATCGATCGGGAGCGTAAGTCCCGGACGCGGATGCAGGTCGTGATCATCATCATGACCTACCTGACGCTTCTGGGGGTCATCGCGCTTCTGAAAGTGCAGTTCCTCGACACGATGCAGGGGCTGGGTTCGGCGACGTCCGGCGGTGGCGGGGCCGCCCAGACTGACAAGTTCAGCACCGAATCGCTGGGACCACTGTCGATGCTGTTCTTCCACGCGGTAACTCTACAGGCGATTCTCTCATCGTTTATCGCAGGCTATATCAGGGATGTCAATCTCATTTCTGGCGTGAAGTTCGCGGTCATCCTGTCGACCATCGCACTGGTCGTCTGGATTGCGGTCGGCGGCGGTGATACGTCGGCCGCTGGCGCGGACGAGGCGGCCGAGGCAGCTCTGATGTTGCTGCTCGTCGGCCCGGTCCGGGGGGACTCACGGCGATTCAGAAGTTGGGTGAAAAACAAATGGGCTATGTTTCGGACACGCTGATTGGCGACAATCGGGCACAGACGTTACAGGATTACGCTCTCGGTATCAGTATCGTCATCCTCGCGGTCGCGTTCACGATCGGTTACCTACCGACGATATTTGACTCGTACGACAGTCAGACGGACAGCGTTCGAGCCGACCAGGCCGACCGTGCGGCAGCGTACATCGTCACTAACTACAGCGTGTCGGCGGACGCGAACGTACTCAAGTACGATGAACCGGGCGGCATCAACCGCACCCTCTCGACGGATGCGGGCATGACCGAACTGCGGGAGCAGGCGGCGCTGAACACGTCGACCGACCGTCGGTATCGACCTAATCTCAACGTCATTATCGTGAACTCGTCCACGCTGACTGGGGGGGACGAACTGGTGCCGTTGACGGTCAACGGAACGGAATACAGCTACGGTGATACCTATCGAGGGCAGCCTGCAGAGCGGACGATACGCGTCATCCAGCTACACAACGAGAAAACACAGTGTGACCCGTCGTGCTGGCTCGTCGTGAGAGTGTGGTGAGAGCATGCAATGGAATACATCCGAACGATCGCAGGCATATACTCTGGAGGGGGTATTCAGCGCCGTCATCGTCCTGACGGCGTTGTTGTACGGTCTCCAGGTCGTCGACATCGGACCGTGGACGAGCGAGTCCTCAGATCAGGCGGCGACGCTGGAGACCCAGGCACAGGACGTTCTCGATCTGGCGGCCGAAAACGGTTCGTTGAGCAGGACAGCGCGGTGTTACGGTCTCGGGCAGACGGCGTTTTCGGGCGCTACGATAGATGACCAATCCACGCATTTCGAGCGTCTTCTGAATCAGACGTTCGACGAACAAGACCGCGATTACAACGTGTACCTGTATTACTGGGACAACACGAGCGGGAAAGAACGCGTTCTGGCGTCGTTCAACCGGACGCGGGCCGACAGTGGGATAATCGCTCCTTCGGACTCGGCCGCCGTTGCGACCCGGACGGTGACGATTTACGACGATATGCCGACACCGTTCGGCGGCGACTCCGAGCGTGCATGTGAACCCAGCGGTGCGTCGGTAAAGGCTGTCAACGCGGACTTCCGGTTTTATCTCGACGATATCGATCCGGATTCGAAGCTGTTCAACATCGTGGAGGTGCGGATCGTCGTATGGTGACCCGTCCAAACGTCGAACGCGCGCAACTGCTGTTGATAGGCGCGATCGCCATCTCGCTCGTCATCCTCGGGACTGTAGTGTTGCTAAACGGGATGAAGTTCACCGAAACGGTCGGCACTGACGGAAACGAGGAGGCGTTCACCGACGCCGAACGGACGGCCAACATGATTGAGTCGGACCTCGTACGCCTCTCTTCGCGCGTCCGCAACGAGACGTCGCTGACCGAATTCGAGGATGCACTCGAGTCGAACGTGACCAGCTACAGCCACGCCTACGCCAATATGTCTGTCAACAGGGGCACGGTGTTCGTCGACGTGTCGCTGAACACGTCCTGTACGTCGTGCCAATATCGACTGATGAATCAGTCCGGGGGGCCGATTACTAACGGGAGCAAGAATAGGACGCTTGGCTCGGGGATAACTCGTCTGCCGGAATTCGAGCTGAACATCACTAGTCTACACAACGTCGGTGTGGGAACTGACAGCTCGTTCTGGATCGAAGTCCGCAACGATACTGGTTCGACGTGGAAAATGCGGATCAACGAGACGAACAAGCCATCTGCCCCTGCTCGATATATCACGACCTACGACGACAAGGGGGTAATAGCGACGTACAACAGTAGTGAGTCGTGGTTCGACGACAATGCAACGATCTCCCTGGATGTCACTGCCGGTCGTATCGACGCGAACGGGAGCGGTAACTTCGTTCATCGCGATGGTCTGGCGTTCGCACGAGGCGTCGACAGGCCGTATACGGTTGCATTCAATAACACTGCACCTGGACCCGGTGGCGGGCCTGGCGTGGGGTGGAAAACGAACGGTTCTTACCGGGTGGTAGCCAACGGCGAAGGTCCGGCAGACGATCGGATCGGTCTCGACACGCCGGTGTTCGAGATCGTCTACGAGAGGCCGGAGGTACAGTATCGGAAGACGTTCACGCTCAACAGGACCGAACCATGACCCGTCTACGCGCTGACGATCGGGCCGTATCGATCGCGATCACACATGCTCTGACGCTCGGTATCACTGCTTTGCTGATCGCGTCACTGATGTTCGGGGCAGGATCGTTGCTCAGAGACCAGGAAGAGCGTGCTATCCGTTCAGGGCTACACGACGTCAGCGACAGCGTCGCCAACGAAATGACGTATATCGACCGACTGGCTGCTTCAAATGCTTCGTCGGACGTCGTTTCGGTCATCGATTACCCGAATCGCATCGGCGGCGGGCCGTATTCGATCGAACTGAGTAACACCTCCCGCGGACACGCGATTCTGTATGTAAACTCGACGAATCCGGACATGAGCGTTCCGACTGTCGTGGACACGGATACGGACGTCTGTGAAGCCTATCAGAGCGGGGGGACGCTTCGGATCTACTACGACGCCGACCGTGACTGCTTGACGATCGGGGGTATCAGCCCATGAGTGATCGCGCCGTCTCTGATCTCGTCGCGTTCGTGTTGACCTTCGCGATCATCATCGCGTCCGTCGGCACCGTGTATGCCCTCGGGTTCGGGAGTCTCGCCGATCTTCAGGGCAACGAGCAGGTGAACAGTGCCGACCGGACGATGCAGGGCGTTGCATCCGCCATGGCTGACGTCCATCGCGAGGGGGTTCCCGGCCGTTCGATCACGATCGGTCTCGACAAGGGATCGCTCAGGACCGCCGACTCACAACTCATCATCGAGACGGACGCTGGTGGTACCGAGACGATCGATATCGGTGCCCTCGTCATCGATCCTCCGGAATCGGATCGTCACGTTGCCTACGAGGGCGGTCTCAGCTATAGAGCCGGGATGAACGGCGGTGTGTTCACCCAGTATTCGCCGTCGATCACGTGTACTGGTAACGTGACTGTCATCGATCTGATCAAACTAAAGGGTCAGATCAGCACGTCGGTGCCCAACTCACTAGAACTAAAGATGGAGCGACGCACGTCGACGCTCAGATATCCGAACGTCACGGCCGGTGAACAGCCACAAGAAGCATCGAGCGTCGAAATCAACGTTTCACAGACGCGCCGACCTGACGCGTGGTCTCAGTACTTCGAGGTCAGCGGCGACCCGTGGACCGAGACGGACGACGGCTACGAATGCTCGGGCGTCAACACGGTGTACGTCCGCGTCACAGTCGTCGAACTCTCCACGACGTTCTGACCGCGCAAAACAGCGTCGTACCAATGCCGGCTGATACTGCCGGCTATAACTTTTCGCAAGTATTTCGGTATCCCGGGGTGCCGAAAATATTCACGAACTTATAGCCGGCAGTATGAATTCTCGATCCACGCTGTTTCGACTAGTCGTCGGACTCGATCGTGATGACGTTCATGTCGATACTGATGTACGTGTCGGGTTCCGGTTCATCCACTGACCCGGCTTCGACGATCTGGATCGTTCCGGTGAACGTGTCGTCCCCGGTGTCGATTTCGTAGTCGTAGTAGCCGGGCGCATCCGACCACGGGCCGAGGTCGAACTCCGCGAGGTCGACTCCGCCGCCGGCAAGCGACACTGACTCGGTATCCGATACACTATCGCCGGTCGATCGGTTGGTCAGGGTGAACGTCACGTCCCGATCTCCGGCAACGGCCCCGACGTTCTCGATCTCACCACGGATGTTCGATAGAGCTGTGCTGACGATAGTGTCGCCTTCGCTGTATTCCTCGGGACCAACCAGAACGCGGTTGACGACGAACGCATCGTTTCGGACATGGACTGTCCGCGTGCTACTGTCGTTCTCGGTGCTGACCGTGAAATCGAACGTTCCCAAGTCATCAGTCGGGATATCATAGGCGAGTTCCCTCGACTCGTCACTATCGATGCTCACTACTTTCGTCTCGTCCGGGTCTGAGAATCCGTCCCAGTCGATCTCTACGTTCTGGGTGCCGTCCGCGTCGCCGATGTTCGCGATGGTCACGCTGACGCTCGCTGCATCCCCTTGTTTGACTGTCCGGGGATAGCTCTCCTCGTAGCCTTGTACGATGAATTTCGCCTCCGAGGCGCTCCCAACGTAGATCGAACCGGATCGCCGCTCGTCGGGGTTCCGGTCGACCTCGACGGTATAGGAGTGCGTGCCCGTGCTGGCGCTGGCACTCGGTGGGACATCGAAGGTGATCGTCGTGCTCTCCCCGCCGGTGAGGTTGACGTGCTGGCTGCCACTCGTGCTTCCGTCGAAGTAGTAGTTGATATCGGTGTCGTTGGTCGCTTCGCCGGCGTTCTCGACGGTCACGTCGAGTTCCGCCGTGGACCCCTCGTCGACCTGTGCCGGCGCGCTCACGTCAGTGATCTCGAATCTGGCCGGCGCTTTCACGTCTATCGTCTGCGTTCTGTTGACGACCTCGAAAAGGACGACTGCGTCGTTGTAGTCCGGGTCGCCGGACACGCCAGGCGTGGCGTCGTCGGGATCGGCGTTCGCCTCGGAGAGCTCATACAGTAGCACGCGCTGATCGGGTTCGAGATTCAGCGTCCCGTTATCGTGCATCTTGTCCTGCAAGATGTCACCGACGCTCCGCTGATCGTCTTCGGCTGCGCCCCAGGACGGGACTTCCTCTCCGTCTCCGAGGATGACCAGGTTCGACGGGTTCTGACTGCTGTCGATGGTGATTCGTTCGCCGCCTCTGTCGCCACAGCGGTAAGCATCGAACTCGCCGTAATACCCTTCGACGGTTCGGTCGATACCGGAGTCCTGCCAGCCGTCACAGTAATGCGACGAGCCGAATACCGAGAGATTTGATCCTGCAGAGACGTTTATCGTATGGCTGAGGTAGTCCGCACCCGCGATCTGATCCTGCCGGCCCCTCGGTGTGTTGAGGTCGCTATCGCCCCAGAACTTGTGTTCCTCTACCTCTCCCGACGGGCTCTCGGTGTACACGTACATCGTAACCGGAGCTCGGATAATGTAGTCATACCCCATTCCAGTCAGTGCTGTGCCGAGCACGTCGAGTCGTGCGGTGATGTTTTCATTGATCACGATCGTGCCACCGCTGCCGTTCCCGATGACGTTCGTGATATTTTCGACGACTCTCACTTCGTTCGTGAGCGTCGTGTTGGCCGTCTCGATCGTGTACGTGTAGGTTCCCGCCGGCATCGTGGCCGGAATATCCTTGCTGAAGCCGTCGACGGTCGTCCCATTACCCGCCCCCAGCGTCACCGACTCGCTGCCGATTGAACTCCCGTCGAAGGACACCTTGACGGTCTGGGTCCCGTTTTCCGATCCGGTGTTGTTGATGGCCCCTGAAATGTCCACGGTCGAGTTCTGTTCGACCGGGTTCGGCTGGGCGTCCGTGCCTGATACCAGGAAGAGTGGTGACGGATTCGCGCCGACGTAGAAGTTACTCGTCTTCGACGCGTTGGCCGTCTGTACCGTGTAGTTGTACCTCCCAGGTTCACTGATACCTGCAACTGTGTGATTGACGGTGCCGGTTTCGCTTCCAGCTAGCGTCCCGTCGAGCGTCATCGAAACCGTCTTTGTCGAGACGTTGGTCCCCGTGCTCACGTTCTGGACCAGTATCGTCACCGACTGGGTCGCCGATCGCTCGCCCGCGTTTCTGATCGTCGTGTTGACCTCGAACGTCTCTCCCGTGGCGACGGACGACGGCCCACGGGTCGTGTTAACCTCGAAATAGCTCCCATCACCGACGTCGATCGTCTCCACTTCGCTGTCGTCTGCCGTACTCACGTTCAACGGAATCGATAGGCCTTCCGTATCCGGTGTCACCTCGAACGAGAGCGTCGTCTGGTTGC
>JAZKRQ010000059.1:0-14966 GCA_036628575.1 Halapricum sp. | reverse complement strand
ACGCGTCGCTGGAGACGGTCAACATCGCGGGTGCGGAGTTGCAGGTCTGTGCGTCCTGCGCCCGACACCGCGACGATGCCAGAGGCACGACAAGCAGTGGCTCTTCGGAACAGAGCGACGGCCCAAGCCGCGAGAAACGGGCCGCCCAGAATACGGCCCGACTCCATGACGCCCAGCAGGGCGACCCGTCCCACTGGGAGGACGGCGCGGATTACGACGACGATCAGCTCCCGTATCTCGTCTCCGACTACGGACGACGGGTCACCGAAGCCCGACAGGACGCCGGACTACAGCGCGGAGAACTGGCGGACGACCTCGGCATCGACGAAGCCGAGATCCTCGCGGTCGAACAGGGTCGGGCGACCCAGGCCGGCATCGGCGGCTCGGTCATCTCGGCCCTGGAGAAGCGTCTCGACGTCGAACTGGCCGACACCTAGGGTTTTGTCGCCGCCCCGTGAGGTATAGGTATGACGAGTCACGCAGCATCGGAACCGTACACGCTGCACTTCATGACTACCGTCGAGCGCGTCGAGGGCCGTTCGGTCGTCCTCGAAGAAACCTATTTCTATCCGGAAGGTGGTGGCCAGCCCGCCGATCGAGGCACGATCAACGGCGTGGAAGTACTGGGCGTGCAGACCGACGACGGGAACGTGGTCCACGAACTCGCACAGGCACCGTCGTTCCGGGAGGGCGATTTCGTCTCCGGATCGATCGACGAAGACTTCCGACGATACACGATGCGGGCTCACACTGCGAGCCACGCCCTCTACGGCGCTGGCCGCGAACTGTTCGAGGACATCGGCTACGGCGGGTTCGACATCTCACCGAAGCGGGTCCGCCTGGATTTCGAGACCTCGACGGAGATCGACGACGAGACGCTTGTCGACCTCGAAAGACTGGTCAACAGGATCGTCTGGGAGGACCGCGAGGTGTCGTGGAATATCGTTCCGAGAGATGAGGCCCTCAATCGGGAGAAAGTGGCGTACAACGCCAAGACCGCGGAGGGAATTACCGACGACAAGCAAGTACGGCTCGTCGAAATTCAGGACTGGGACGTCGCAGCCTGTGGCGGGACCCACGTCAGTTCGACCGGAGAGATCGGGCCCGTGACCGTCCTCGATCGCTCGAACCCGGGGGAAGGGTTGACGCGAGTTACCTTTGCCGTCGGGCCGGATGCGATCCAGCGACGGGCGCGGGACCGTCAGGGTGCGCTGAGGACGGCGCGGGCGCTCGGAACAACTGTCGAGAAATTGCCCGACGCGGTTGCAGCCCTCCAGGAAGACCGGGACGAGCTGGAACGAGAGCGCGACGACCTTCGGGACCGATACGTGAACGCGCAATTGCAGGATCTCATCGATAACATCGTCGAGCACGACGGCAATCGCTGGCTCGTCGGCGAACTCGACGGGGCGGACGCAAACGAACTGGCCGATAAGGCACAGGAGCTGGCGGGCGAGCAAGCGGACGTTGTCGTCCTCGTTTCGAGCGAAGGGTCGAGTCTCGCAATCGGAACCGACGGAGCGGTCGACGCCCGGGATTTGATCGAACGGGCGACGGACGTCCACGGCGGCGGTGGCGGGGGCAGCGAGACTGTCGCTCAGGCCGGAGGGTTCGACGCTTCCTCGGCAGATATCCTCGATCTGTACCCCTGACGGTCAGCACCGGCGACAGCGCAATCACGGCGACCGAAGTTCCTTAAGGGACTCATCTCGAATTCGGGAACGTGACAGAGGACTACGACGCCGTCGTCTACGATCTGGACGGGACGCTCGTCGAACTGGACGTCGACTGGGGAACCGTCAGACGCCGGGTGGCAGCGGTGTTGGAGGCGCGCAATGTCGGGACCGAGGGAGCGACTCTCTGGGAGATGTTCGATCTGGCACGAGAAGCGGAGTGTTTCCCCACCGTCGAAGACAGAGTCGCGGAGTTCGAGCGCGAGGGTGCACGCTCGTCGCGGCGGCTGCCGCTGGCCGAGGAACTCCCCCGTTCGGAGTCGGTCGGCGTGGTCTCGCTGAACGCCGAGTCGGCCTGCCAGATTGCATTAGAAGTCCATGGACTTGACAGTGCCATCGACACGCTCGTCGGGAGAGACACCGTCGAGGAGTCGAAACCCCATCCCCAGCCGCTCCATCGCGCGCTGTCGGATCTCGGTGTGACCCCGGAGCGGGCGCTGTTCGTCGGTGACTCCGAGTCTGACGCCGAGACCGCACGGCGGGCAGGCGTCGACTTCCAATCCGTCGAAAAACGGTTACGTCAGGTTTGACGGCTCGCGTAGAGGTAGATTCCGAACGCGGTCACGAACCAGACGACCGCGCCGACCCGGATCGCGAACGTCGCTCGTTCCCCCCAAGAAGAAAGTTCGACGAAGACAGAGGTTACCGCGACGACCGGTGCGCCCACAATGATCGTCACTACAAACGTGACCTGCATCACCCACCCGTAGTCGATACCATCCGGGTCAGTCGTCTCGACGCGTGTCGGCATGTCCGTCTCTCGGACCCCCTGGCCCGTGTCCGTTTCGGTTCCCATGTGAGCACCTACCTTCGTTCCGTTGCAGTGAAAGATCCCGGAACGACACATACTTTAGGCTATCCTAAAGACTAGTGGATAGCCAATGACAGCGGACATCTGTGTGATAGTGCCGACCATCCGGGAGTACGAGTGCGTCCGCGAGTACGTCGCGAACGCGCGTCGGCACGGGTTCGATACTGATCGCCTCCAGTTCGTCCTGGTGACGGAGGACTTCTGTGACACCGACTCGATGGAGTCAATGCTCGTGGAGTTAGACGTTTCGGGCCGGGTCTTCGACGGGAGCGCCCGTGAGAAATGGTTCGACGACCAGGGGGTTGCTGAATACGCTCACCTGATCCCGGAGGCCAGTCACGCGCAGACGAGTTTCGGACTGCTGTACCTGTGGGCCAACAACTTCGAGTACGGCGTCTTTATCGACGACGACACGCTTCCCCATGAAGAGACAGACTTCTTCGGTACGCACATGCGGAATCTCGGCTATCGCGGCGCGATCGAGGCCGTCGAGTCCGATCAGCGGTGGGTCAACGTCCTCTACGACACCGGGACCGATCTCTACCCTCGCGGATACCCCTACAGTGCGATGGACGAGGAAGTCCGCACGGAGACAACGACGGTCTCCGACGTAGTCGCCTCCCAGGGCCTGTGGACGAACGTCCCCGATCTGGATGCGGTCCGGATCCTGATGGACGGCGACCTTCAGGGGCAGGCCCAGACCCGCCTAGACGCGTCTGACTACGGTACGGACTTCGTGGCCGCGCCCGGGCAGTATCTCACCGTTTGCTCGATGAATCTCGCGTTCAAACGAGAAGTCGTACCTGCGTTTTACCAGCTACCGATGGACGACAACCCCTGGGACGTCGGTCGGTTCGATGACATCTGGAGCGGTGTATTCCTCAAACGCGCGGCGGACCTGCTGGGCAAGCAGGTGTACAACGGTGCACCGCTGTGTGAACACAACAAAGCCCCGCGGTCGACGTTCGGCGATCTGACCAACGAGGTCGCCGGACTGGAACTCAACGAGCACGTCTGGGAGTACGCCGACCGCGTTACGGAGGCAGAGAGCTTTCCCGACGCGTTCGAACAGATGGCCGACGAACTCGTGGCTGCCGACGTAGAAGAGTACGAGAACGGCGCGTACCTGACACACGTCGGCGAATACATGCACGAGTGGCTCGACTGTCTGGCGGCGCTTGACACCGAAGGCATCGAAACCGACGAACCGACCGCGTCAATCACAACCGACTGAGAAAAACCGCCAGTGTTAAGTTCTTTAGGCCAGCCTAAAAGAAACGATGACAACGCAAGACGGTACCGGCGACGAGGGATCGGTCACAGAGCGTCTGCAGTCTTCTCGCCGTCGTTTTCTGGCGATGAGCGGTATCGCCGCCACCGGCGCGGTCGCCGGCTGTCTCGGCGGGGGCGAGGACGAACCTGGCGAGGCGATCATGAACGACTTCTCGCTCGGTTCCTTTCAGGGTTCTGGACCGTTCGTCGACGCTCGTTCGCCGCCGGGTGGGACGTCGATCTCTGACCTGCCGAACATGGCTGGAACGCTCGGCGTCGCGCTCGGCGGCGGCGAGGGCGGTCTCTATATCGAGCTATTCGAGCGTCTGGAGGAGATCTATCCGAACCTGAATATCGAACACGTAGTTCGATCCTCGACGAATCACGCCAACACGATCAGAAACGAAGCGGAAGCCGGCAAGATCCAGCAGGACCTCTTCCTCTCGGTCGATGCGGGATCGCTGGGCGTGGTGGCCGACGCCGGCGCGACACAGCAACTTCCTGAGGACGCGATCGGCGAGGTGCCGACGGCGTTCCGAGAGAGCAACCGTAACTGGGTCGGGGTCGCCGGCCGCGCCAGGGCCGTCCCGTACAACACGGAACGGCTCTCGGCCGACGACGTCCCAGGTACGGTCGCGGACTTCCCGGAGACCGACGCCTTCGAGGGGTCGATGGGGTGGGCGCCGTCCTATGGTGCCTTCCAGTCGTTCGTGACAGCGATGCGGTTGCTCCGGGGGGACGAGGAAACAGTCCAGTGGCTCGAAGACATGCAGTCGATCGGCGTCACGAGTTACGACAACGAGTTTCAGATCTCCCAGGCTGTCGCCGACGGCGAATTGACTGCCGGGTTCGCCAACCACTACTACGCTTTGCGCGTTCAGGCCCAGAGCGACGATCCGCCGATCGGACTGACCTTTACGCGGGGTGACGCGGGTGCATTGGTAAACGTAACGGGAGCGGCGATCCTCGACGGTTCGGACGCGACCGACCTGGCGACGACCTTCGTCAGGCATCTCCTCTCGGCGGAGGCCCAGGAGTTCTTCGCGACGCGGACCTACGCCTATCCGATGATTCCGGACGTCCAACCGGTTGGGAACCTCCCAACGATCGACGAACTCGACACACCGGATATCGACCTCACGGAACTGTCTGACCGAGGGGGGACCCTGGACGTGTTGCGCGACGCCGACGTACTCTAAACGATGTCAACAACCGACCGCTTCGATCGCCTGCCCGCCCTGCCCGACAGCGTCAGGGAACGCCAGTCATTGATATTGACGCTGCTTGCGGGCACGATCGCGGTCGCGTTGCTCTCGCCGATGCTGTGGGTCGTCCTCCAGGCGAGCCAGGTCCCTATCGATCAGATTCTGGAAATCCTCCTGCGACAGGAAACGTTGGAGATATTCCTGAACACGGTCGCACTGGTGGTCACTGTCACCGCCGCCTCAGTGCTACTTGGCGTCCCGATGGCGATGTTGACCGTCCAGACGGACCTTCCCTTCCGGCGCTTCTGGACGGTCGTCGCGGCGCTCCCCCTGGTAATTCCCAGCTACATCGGGGCGTTCGCGTTCGTCTCCGCGTTCGGGCCACGGGGCGTACTCGCGGATGCACTCGCACCGCTAGGGATCGAACGGATCCCCTCTATCTACGGGCTGCCTGGATCGATTCTCGTGTTGACGCTGTTTACGTATCCTTACGTCTTCTTGACCGCCCGCGCCTCGCTGCTGTCGCTTGACGGGCGGGCCGTAGAGGCCGCCCGGACGCTCAATCACTCCCGGTGGGAAGCGTTCAAGCGGGTGACGCTGCCCCAACTCAAACCCGGCGTCGCGGCCGGGGCGCTTTTGGTTGCACTGTACACACTTTCGGACTTCGGGACGCCCTCTATCATGCAGTTCGACGTGTTCACCCGGATGATCTACGTCGAGATCGACGCCTGGCGGACCGACTTCGCGTCGATCCTCTCCCTGCTCCTGGTCGGGCTGACCATCGTCATCCTCGCCGCGGAGTCCCGGATCGAACGGGCTGACGAGAACAGCGCATACGTCAACCGGGGGACCGACCGTCCGGGGACGATAAGCTTGGGCGTCTGGAAGCTCCCGGCGCTGGCGTTCATGTCTACCGTGGCGCTACTGGCGCTGGTAGTCCCACCGGCGATCCTGCTGTTCTGGCTCAGTCGCTCGGGGTCCGGATTCGGTGGCGGGTTCGCCTTCGAGTGGGTCTACGCCTGGAACTCCGTGTTCACCTCGTCGCTCGCGGCCGGCGTCAGCGTCCTGGCAGCGCTGCCGCTTGCGTACCTCTCGGCCCGCGGCGACGGACGGCTGTCTGCCCTGCCCGAACGTAGCACCTACGTCGGCTACGCCGTCCCGGGAATCGTGCTTGGCCTCGGCCTGATCTACTTCTCGCTGTATTACGCGCCGTTCCTGTACTATACTGTCGCGATCATCGTCTTCGCGTACGTGGTCCGATTCCTGCCACAGGCGGTCGGGACGATCCGATCTTCCGTCCTCCAGACGGACCCCCAGCTGGTCGAGGCCGCCCGGACGCTGGGCCATTCGCCGACTGCAGCCTTCCGGAAGGTCGTCCTGCCGCTGGTGATGCCAGGGATCGTCGCCGGCGGGGCGCTCGTGTTCCTCACGAGCATGAAGGAACTGGCCGCGACGCTTTTGTTGCGGCCGCCGAACTTCGAGACGCTGGTGACGTACATCTGGCTGGTCGAGGGGACCGGCGACTACGGGCGCGCCGCCGTCCCCGCGCTGGTGTTGATCGGCGTCTCGGGACTGTCGATGCTGGTCATCCTCGGGAGGGAACGATACGATGTCAAAGAATGAATTCACGTCCGCGATCGGACAGTCGATACAAACGACAGGGAGCCACGAACGGGACGGTGTCGCCGTCCTGGAACTAGCTGACGTCACCAGGGCATTCGGCGACGACGTCGCCGTCGAGAACGTTTCGCTGGACGTCCGCGAGGGGGAATTGCTCACCCTGCTCGGGCCTTCCGGATGCGGGAAGACTACGACCCTACGGATGATCGCCGGATTGACTGACCCGACCGAGGGTACGATCACCCTGGACGGTGACCGCGTAGCGGGCGCACAGACCACAACTGCCCCTGAGGAACGGGACGTCGGTCTCGTCTTCCAAGAGTACGCTCTGTTTCCGCACCTGACCGTCGCCGAGAACGTCGCGTTCGGCCTTACTGACGTCGACGAAGGGACGGCGAGAGAACGTGCGCTGGAGATGCTGGACCTAGTCGATCTGGAGGGGTACGGCGACCGAAGCCCCGAGAGTCTCTCCGGCGGCGAACGCCAGCGGGTCGCGCTTGCCCGCTCGCTCGCGCCGGAACCCGACGTCCTCCTGCTGGACGAGCCGTTCTCGAATCTAGACGTTCGGCTGCGAGTCGAGATGCGCGAGGAGGTCCGCCGGATCCTGAAGGCCGCGGGCGTGACGGCGATTTCGGTGACCCACGATCAGGAAGAGGCCCTGTCGATCTCCGATCGTGTGGCGATAATGAACGACGGACAGGTCGAGCAAATCGGCCGCCCGGAAGACGTGTTCGGCCACCCCGAATCGCGGTTCGTCGCGAGCTTCCTCGGGCAGGCGAGCTTCCTCTCGGGGACAGTCGTGGATGCGGGCGTCGATACGCCACTGGGACTCCTCGATGACCGTCAGCTCGACGGGTCGATTGACGCCTATCGGGGTGCGGAAGTGGACGTTCTCGTCCGCCCCGACGACCTCCGAGCCATTCCCTGTCCGGGGGCCACGACCGATGGTGAGATCGTCCACCGACAGTACACCGGCCCCTCGTTCGTCTACCGGGTCGAACTCGACGCGGGCGACGTCGTCCACTGTCAGCACAACCACGCCACTGAGTTCGAACACGGGACCCGCGTCTGCGTCGAACTCGAAGCCGACCACTCGTTAGCCTGGTATCCGGCAGAGTGATGTCCGGTTCGGAGGATGACGCCAGAGGGCCGATCGCCGCGTTCCGGGCACGTGTTCGTGACCCGGAAACGCGCATTCGGGTCGGCGTCGCCGTGCTGACGTTGCTTGGCGGGGTGCTCGTCGGACTGATCGCCTACCGAGTCTTCCCGTATCACTCCCTGAACCACGACGAGGGCGTCTATCTCCAGCAAGCCCGGATGTTGCTCGACGCGCAGTTGTTCCTGAACCCGCCCGTCCCGGAGGCGTTCAGACCGTGGTTCTTCGTCGAGAGTTCGGCGGGGATGTACTCGAAGTACTCGCCGGTCACGCCCGCGATGTACGCGCCCGCTCTCGCGGTCGGGGCCCCCAGGCTCGCGCTGGTGGCCATCGCCAGCGGACTCGTGGCGCTCGTGTTCGGACTTGGCGCGGAACTGTTCGACCGGCCGACGGGCTTGCTCGCGGGGCTCGTCCTGCTCACGTCACCGCTCTTCCTGGTAAACACGGCAGTATTTCTGCCGTACGCGCCGACGACGCTGCTGAATCTCGCTTTCGCACTGGCCTATCTCCGGGCCGACCGCACCGGCAGCCGACGGCTCGCTGCCATCGCAGGCGGCGCGATCGGGCTCGCGTTTTTCGCTCGACCGTACACCGCGGTGCTGTTCGCGATCCCATTTATTCTCCACGCGCTGTGGACACTGCGAACGCGGACTCGAGACGTGCTGGTCCGACAGGGCACCGTCGCGGCGGTCGGACTGATCGGCGTCGCGATCACGCTGGGATACAACGCCGTCGTCACCGGATCGCTCCTGGAGTTCCCCTATCAAGCGTTCGCACCCCGCGACGGGATCGGGTTCGGCACGCGCGAACTCCTCGGGCGGGAAGTCGAGTACATGCCGGAACTGGCGGCCAGGGCGAACGCTCGCGTGCTGCGGTCGTTCGCGACCGAGTGGGTCGCCGCCGGGCTCCTCGGGACCCTCACTGCGGGGATGGGTCTTATCGTTGCGCTCCGCAACCGGACCCCGAGACGGCTGGCGCTGGCCGGACTCGTCATCACGATCCCGCTGGGCGAGTTGTACTTCTGGGGGACGCTAAACATCCTGGGGGAACTCGGCGAGGCGGGCGATGGCCTGATCCACTACCTGGGGCCGTACTATCACTTCGACCTGCTCGTTCCCTTCGCAATCTTCGCCGGACTGGCCCTCAAAGAGGGCGGCAAACGCGTCAGGACGGTGGTTGAGACTCATTTGGATCCACGGATGGCACTCGCCGTCTCGCTGGCGCTGCTAACAATCGGGGCCACGGTCGGTGGCGCGGCAGCTCTCGGAACCGTCGCCGAGCCGGTCGAACGAAACCGTGCAGTCACCGAACAGCTCGATGCCGCGTACGAACCCTTCGAGAGACAGTCCTTCGAGAACGGGCTGGTCTTTCTCCCGCAGCCGTACGGCCCGTGGTTGAACCACCCGTTCCAGACGCTCCGGAACGATCCTGGCTACGACGGGCCAGCCGTCTACGCGCTCGAAGAGCGGCCGTTCGCGGTCGTCGATGCGTTTCCGGACCGAACGATCTACCGATACGGCTTCCGTAATCCGTGGCCGCCGACCGCGGGCGAACCGGTCGTGCCCCGACTGCAGCGCATCCGCACGGCCGAAGGGGAACGCGTCCGAATGATCGTCACCGCAGGGGTCCCGCGCTTCGCCGAGCGGGTCTCGATCAGGATCGAAACGGAACAGGGCCACGTGACGACCTCGACCACGGCACCCGACGGCAACCTCTCGGTCGCGCTTGCAGTGAGTGACGCGCGAGTGTTCCTGACTGGGCCGGACTTCGAAAACGAGAGCGTACCGATCGAGGAGCGGGACACGGTCCGGACGCGACTGTTCGTCGACTACGGGACGGGTGCTGGATTCAGTTATGTGGTCTCGCTGCCAGTCGAGTCCGGGGACGGGTCGGTACGTGCGCTGTCCCCGCACCTGGAGCGCTGCCAGGTCCCGCACCGGTGTGGCGGCGCGGCGACGTACGTCCCTGATGCGCGTGAGCCCGGCCAATACCTGAACGCGACGCTGGAGGTGAGCGAGTGATGACGGAACTCACCCGACGGGACGCGCTGATCGCGCTCGCGTCGGCGGGGGTGGCGACGACTGCCCTCGGAACCGTCGCATGGAGTCGACTCACCGACGAGGAGGGGCAAACAGACGAACGCGAGACGATCGTCGCCGTTGCCGATGCGCTGTACCCCAGCGGGACCTCGGGCATCGAGTCGTTCGTCGAGACCTACGTCGCCGGGCGCGTCCAGGGTCGAGAGGAGTATCTCGACGGCGTCCGAGCGGCGGCTCGGCGGCTCGATGAGTACGCCCGTTACCGCTACGACGAACCGTACGCGGCCCTCGACCGGGAGACCCGCCAGACCGTTCTCGACGAGTACGGGCTGGCCGAGCGCGAGCCGGATCCCGACGGCGGCGAGGTGCAACAGGTCAGGTACTACCTGGTCAACGAACTCCTCTTTGCCTTCTATGCCTCACCGACCGGGGGGAAGATGGTCGGGATCGAGAACCCGCAGGGATACCCCGGCGGCACCGACAGCTATCGGCACGGGCCGCCAGAATGATCGCATCAAGTCAACCGTTCTTCGAGACCGACCCGCAGGATAGAGCCGGCGATCTCCGCTCCGCCGGTTAGCGGGTCGAGCGTCGTCTCGCCGGCGCGCTCCCGATAGTTGATCTCGATCTCCCGGACATCGTAGCCGCGACAGAGCGGTCGCAAGAGGAGTTCCGCCGAGAGACCGGTGTTCTCTGTCCACTCGATGTCCTCGATGACTTCCTTCCGGTAGGCGCGCATGCCGGTGGTCGTATCGTGGATCCGCTGGCCGACCAGGACGCTCGCGACGGCTGCGAACGCGCGGTTTCCGAAGCGATTGAACCGCGGCATCGTCTCGGCCCCGCGCGAAAGGCGGTCGCCGCTGACGACGTCGGCCCCGTCGTTGATCGCCGCGAGGAAGTCGGGAAGTCGTTCCATCGGATAGGTATCGTCACAGTCGGTCGTAACGACGACGGGGCGATCGGCCGCGCTGAGTGCCCGCTCGACCGCCACGCCGTACCCCTGTGGCTCCTGTTCGATCACGCGAGCCCCTTTCTGACGGGCTATCTCCGGGGTCCGGTCACTGGATCCGTCGACGCAGACGACAGACGCGCGGCCGTCAGTCACCCGCTCGATGTCTGCAAGCACTGTACCGATCGCCGCCTCCTCGTTATAGGTCCCCATCACGACTGCTACGTCGTCGAACGTGTGCTGCTCGTCCACTGAGTTCCTGGTCATCACACGTGATTCTGGACGGATAGCCTTGAGTTTTTAGGTTTGCCAAAATTATATGTCGGCAACTAGAGGCAAAATATGCCGGAACGAGAGGGTGCGTCGTCAGCGACATCTGGGGGTTATTTCAGGTTCGAACGCGGAAGTGAACATATAGATATGTCTATAAACAACCACACAAGACGTGACGTACTCAAGAAGTTCGCGGCGGGATCCGGAGTCGTGGCACTGAGCTCGCTCGCCGGCTGTACGGACGTCTTGAACGGGGGCGGATCCGGGGGAATGACGGCCGAGGACACAGTGCCCGCACAGGCAGGCGCAGTGGTCTCGATAGATGTCGAGGCGATGCTGAACGACGATGATCTCAAGGACATCGCCAACACCGGTCTGGACCAGCTTCGAGAGTTGCCCGGAGAAAACGACGTCCCGGAGGACGTCGACTCGGCCATTGAGACGGCCCAAGACGAGTCCGATCTCGACCCCACCGGGTTCAATGAAGGTCTGTTGTTCATGGACGTCGCAGAGTCGGGGACAGACGAGGACTACGCGGGGATCGTCATGGAGACCGACTGGTCAGAAGACGAACTGATCGATTTCCTGGAATCCGAAAACGACGGAAACCTGGAGGAATCCGAGTACGGTGGGAAGACGATTTACACGGGCGAGAACGACGAAGGGGGTCTTGGCGTCCTCGCAGACGGACGGTACGTCATCGGACCGAGGAACGTCCTCGAGGACACGATCGACGTCGCGAACGGGGATGGCGACGCGATCTCGGACGAACTCTCCTCGTCTTACGACAGCGCGACCGACGGCCACCTTGAGTTCGCGTCTGTCGTTCCCGATGACGCGTTCACAGAAGGGGACTTCGAAGACGTCGACCCTGAGAACTTCCAGTCGGTCAAATACATGTCCGGCAGCCTCTACAAAAACGGCTCCAGCTACGGCGTCGAGATGAATATGCGGACCGACAGCGAGGAAACCGCAAGCGCCCTTCAAGAAGACATCGAGAGCCTCGTCAACGTGATCACGATGACAGAGGACGTCTCCGGTGAACTCGAAGCGGCTCTCGATGATATCGAATACACAACTGACGGGCAGACACTATCGATGTCCTACGAGGAAGACGTCGAACAGATCAAGACCTACGTCGAGGAATACGCGACGACGCTACTGTTCCTGCTGGCGTTCAGCGGTGCAGGGACGACGATTTGAATTCGTTCGTCTCTATTTCCCCGGTGCCCATATACAGAGGTCTCATCAGCTGATCGATCTGGTCAACTACACCATCACGTGCCAGCGGAATGCCTTACAAGACGAGTGGACCGTCCCGGCGGATATTGTTCTTATATGCGTAGTCCTTATAAACAGTGGCGGCCTATTCGCTGACTGGGATTTTGGTTTAGCCGGAAATTACCAACACTGAGGCTGCCTTCTAATTCGTCTTCTTATATGTACGCTGCTCCCGTCAAGCCGGCATTTACCGGACGTGATTCGGGACTGGCGTACTTATCTATTGGAATATGACAATTATAACTGTGCGAGCAGCTTACCGAAGAAATATGAGCTAGATTTCGATCGGTCCACCCTGTTGCGCCCCGGGGTTATATGTACTCTGGCATGAATAGTCGAAATACCCCCATGTCTACAGACGACTACACTCGACGAGACGTAATCAGGAAGAGCGCAGCGGCATCTGGAATCGTCGCTCTCGGCTCACTGGCGGGCTGCACCGGTGACGACGGAAACGGTAACGGAAATGGAAATGGTGACGGTACGCCGACAGATGGGACCGAGACAACGACGGACGGTACCCAGACGACCACCACCGACGACGGCGAGGGGCCTGTCGGTGGAGTAACTCCGGGCGAGATAGTGCCCGCCCGGGCGGGAGCAGTGGTCTCGATGGACGCCGAAGCGATGCTGAACGATGATGACCTGAAGGGCATCATCAATACAGCCCTCGACCAGTTGCGAGCGTTAGACGAGGAAGGCGAACTACCGGAGGACGTCGACTCGGCTATCGCGATGGCACAGGAAGAGTCCGATCTCGACCCCACCGGGTTCAACCAGGGACTGTTGTTCATGGAAGTCGCGGAAGCCGGAACAGACGAGGACTACGCGGGGTTCGTCATGGATACCGACTGGTCCGAGACTGAACTCGTCGAGTTCATCGAGTCGGAGAACGACGAGCCGCTGCAGCAATCAGAGTACGGAGGACGGACGATTTACAGCAGCGGAACCAATGAGGAAGGCGGTCTAGCGGTCCTCGCGGACGGTCGGTACGTACTCGGCCCGACGAACGTCCTCGAAGACACGATCGACGTCGCGAACGGGGATGGCGACGCGGTCTCCGGGGACTTTGCGGCGACGTACGACGAGACGACCGACGGACACGTGGAGTTCGCGACTGTCGTTCCCGAGAACTCCTTCGAGGAAGAGGAGTTCGAGGACATCGACACGGAGAATCTCGAGGCGGTCGAGTATATGTCCGGGAGCGTCTACAAGGCCGGATCAGCATACGGTATCGAAGTGAACATGCGGACAGACAGCGAGGAAACCGCGAGCGCGTTACGGGACGATATGGAGACGATCTTAGATGCGTATCTCCTGTCTGAAGACCCGCCAGAAGATGTTCAGACGGCGGTCGAAAACATCGAGCTTACCACCGACGGATCGACTATGACAATGTCCTACGAAGAAGACATCGAACGAATCGATACGTTCGTCGAGGAGAACCTGCTTCAGCTGTTGTTCCAGTTAGCAGGGAACGCAGACACGGAAATCTGAAGCCCGCGGCTTCGTCTGTCGCGATTACACTCCGGGTGGACCGTCCCGACCGATCGTGATCTCGTGGGCTTCGACGTCTTCCAGAGCGGCGACCTGCCCACCGACAACGATCTCAGTCTCACCGGTGTCTACCACTAGTGAGGCCGTCGTCTGGTTCGTCGTCGAACGGACGTCCACGACTTTCCCTTCGACGAGCGTGTGCTCACCCGTCTCGACGTCTCGGCCGTCAATCGAGGTGTAGAACGTCCCCTCGAGGACGGTGAGATCGGACACGCATCGCCGGATCGTACCGTACTTGCGGGGGAACCCGCTGGACTCGGGTTCGTCGACGACCGTCTCGGCGGTCGACCACAGGACTGTGTTCAGGAAGCCCGATAGCAGGAATCCCAGCTCCGAGCGGTTGAATATCACGCCGTAGCGGTCCTCGGCACCCTGGATTCCCTCGCGGGTCGCGTACATAGCGTACTCGCCGTCAGCGACTGCGACGATTGGCGTCGTCACACCCCGCCGCGTCCGGACGGTCGAGGCGACCTCCAGATAGTCGAACTGATCGGGGCTGGGGACCGCCGACGCCGGCGACAGAAGGATCTCGACGGCGACCCCGTCAGCGTGGATATCCGTCAACGTCTCGTGGAACCGGTTCAGGAGATCGGGTGTCAACGACAGCATCAGCTCGTACTCGGCGGACTCGATCACGTCGTCGAGATATCGGAGCATCGTCGGTCGCGATTTTACCAGCGATACCCCTTCGGCCTCTCGGGCCGGCTTGGTATAGCGGTCGCCCAGCCCCTCGACAAGGGTCGTCAGCGAGTCTCGATAGTCGGCGAACGCCTCGTCGGGATCAATCGCCAACACCTTCATCGGTCGGGATTCCTGTAACTCGACCAACCCGCTGTCACTGAGGCTGCGGACCGTGTCGTACACCCTCGGCTGGGGAATGTCCGTGTACTCGGCGATCTCCGCGGCCGTGAGTTCGCCGTGTTCGAGGATCGTGAGATACGCCTTGGCCTCGTACTCGCCGAAGTCGAGCCGTTCGGCGATGTGCTCCAGCGACGAGAGTAGGTCGTCCGACGACATTACAATGTTATTCTACGAGCGAATAAATCAGTCCTTTGTTATTGGTTCGACGT
>JAZKRQ010000058.1:0-14988 GCA_036628575.1 Halapricum sp. | reverse complement strand
CGACCGATCTCGGGAACGGCACCGCTGAGGCGACTCTCCCTGGAAACGTCTCCGAACAGTTAACAACCGTCGTCAGTGTAGATTCCGGGCGAAGCGACGGTGTCCGCTCTTCCGCCGATCACTGAAAAGGGCTGTCGCAAGTCCCGACGAAAGGGGCAGGCGGTGGCAAATCGAAACGCCTAAAGACAACTCGGGGTAACCAACAGGTGCGCGCCTGGGTAGCTTAGCGGTAAAGCGCGTCCTTGGTAAGGACGAGAGCCCGGGTTCAAATCCCGGCCTAGGCTTCAGTGTCCTTCCTTAGAGCCTAAGACGACATTCTCATAGAGAATATAAATACCCTGTCTGTCGTCGGTCGGGGCGGACCAGTACTGAATATTCGGTGGCCCGTACGTTTCATCTGGAAGCGATGGATTTCGGACAGAATCAGATTCGCGACCGCTGTACCGAGAGCGTTTTCGAGCGGGGCGAAACTATCAGAGCGAGGGGCGCATCCAGTGGTGCCACAGATTCAGAAGCCTCGTGACGGCGTCCGTGCGAGGATCACAGCTATACGAAGTGACGATCGATCTCTCCGGGAGCGATATCGGTACGACCTGTACGTGTCCGTACACCGGACCCGGAGACTGCAAGCACATCGTCGCGGTGCTGCTTGCAGTCGCCGAGAACCCGCCGTCAGACGAGAGTGATCGAATAGCGACGATCCTCGACGACGTGCCGCTTGATGACCTTCGCCCGTTCGTCTTCGACGAACTCGCTCGAGATCGCGAAACGCGTGATCGGTTTCTCGCGCGGTTCGGTGAGACACCCGAACGGTCCGTCGACGAGTATCGGATGCACGTCGGTGTGCTCTCGGACCGAGCTGCTGATACTGCCGGCTATAAGTTCGTGAAGATTTTCGGCACCCCGGGGTGCCGAAATACTTGCGAAAAGTTATAGCCGGCAGTATGAGACAGTGGATTACATGACGGAAAGGTACGTGAGTGCCCTCGAAACGTTGCGTGGTGAGGACACGTGAGGCTACCGGCCGGAAAACCTTGGATGGATTTGAACGCCAAGGATGGCGAACCGCTCCACATACGGACAGCGGACAGATACACTACGTATCGTCGAGGATTTCGGTCACACTTTCGACGGGTGCGTAGTACCCACGCTGTTCTCGCCACGTGTCGAGCCATTCGTCAGCAGTACCTCGATCAAGATAGCCTGACTCGACACCGAGCACGAGGAGTCCGATCGACCCTGTAACTGGAACATCCCGTCGGTCAGCGACCTTGCGGGCAGCCAGATCGTCGGTCGCAAGCGTTCCCCCGTGTTCGATCGCCGCGAGCAGCGATTCCGCTTCGCCCAGGTCCAGCCGGTCACGAATCTCCTGACGACCTCTATCGGACCCGAGGGACTGAACGGGGAGGTCGTCTTCGAGAGCATCGACCACCGTATCAAGGTACTCGTGGCCCGCTTCCAGGCCGCGTTCGAGCTCGTCACGCACGGCCGGAACGACCACCGGCGACTCCAGCACGGTAGTCAGGAGTGAGACGCCGTCGGTACTGGCGAAGTTACTGAGAACTGTCGCGTCGAGAATAACTGGTTCGGAATATCCGCCAGTCATCTACTCGTCGAGATCCCGTACGACATCAACTTCGGCTCGCAGATCATCGTCCGTCCGCGGACCGTACAGCGCCGTAAATCCAGCCGCCTCGAGGACTTCTTCGAACTCCCAGCGGGACATACCGGCTGATTCAGCTGCTTTCCCGAGTGAAATCTCACCCAGAACGTACTGACCGACAGCAGTCGCTAGTTCGTCGTTCCCGTTGGGGCTGGTGGACGACGCCATTGTGTTCCTATATCGGAGCTATGGGCGTAAGAATGTATCCCTAGGAGAGAACACACATTTCGGTTGTAATTGTCGTTATAAAATATCTGTTCCGAGCCGTTCACCCCACGAATGGATACCTGCGGGATAATGAACGTAGCGTAGCCTGCCGGCTTTGCCACGTCGAAGTGGGTGAGCCAGACGCAGAGGCGCGTCGGGAGATCTTCGAGATCCACACCCGGGATCGGCCGCTCGTTGACGACGTAGACGTGGACGAACTGGCCGAACGGACCGAGGGGTACGTCGGTGCCGACATCGAGGCCGTCTGTCGGGAGGCCGCACAGATCGCAGTCCGGGAGTACATCGACGCGACCGACGCGGACATCGAGTCGATCGAGCTGACGATGGACCACTTCGAGCGGGCGCTGGAGACGGTCGAGGCGACCGACGACGAACCGGCGGCTGCCGCGATGGAAGGTATGACTGCGTGATCTGTCAGATTTCGAAAACCCCCGTCTTCAGGTGCGGGAGGGGTCAACCGACGGCATCGCTGTCACTAAGTCAGTCCCGTTCGCATCTATGAGCATGCGAGTCGGGGCTATTTCGGACGTTCACGCAAATATCGTCGCCTTGGACGCAGTACTGGCGGATATGTCTGACGTCGACGTACTCGTTTGTGCGGGCGACGTCGTCGGGTACAACCCGCATCCCGGGGAGTGTGTAGATCGAGTCCGAGAGGCGGGTATCCCAACCATCATGGGCAATCACGACCGGGCAGTCGTCACCGACGAGTACCCGGGATTCAACGACATGGCCGTCGCCGGCGTCGAGTACGCCCAAGAGCATCTCGACGACGACCAGATCGAGTGGCTGGCCGACCTACCGACAGAGAAGACGCTGCTCGACGGCCGGATGAAGATAGTCCACGGCCACCCGGACGATCCGGACCGATACACTCGCCCCGAAGCGTTCAGCCCGGACCTACTGGAAGACGAGGAACTGCTGATCATGGGACACACGCACGTCCAGCACCACGAAATCTACGACGACGGCATCGTGGTCAATCCCGGAAGCGTTGGCCAGCCCCGTGATCGGGACCACCGGGCTGCCTACAGCATCGTGGATCTGGATGCCCGAACCGTCGATGAGCACCGCGTCGAGTACGACACCGACTCGGTCATCCACGACGTCGTCGACGCGGGACTCCCACAGCAGATCGGGTTCCGGCTCACGCAAGGCAGATAAACCGGTCGTTCGAGCAGGTGGCGCACACGGCTGCACCGCCTCGCAGCCGCAACGCGGTTCGAGCGCGTCGATGGCACGACTCGGACCCGACAGCGCAAAAAGGGGTTTCAGAAGACGCCTTGAACCAGTTCGAGCGCCTGTTCGCGGTCCTCCCACGGAACGAATACCGAAACCGATGTCGCCGAAGTGATAACGTCGTACAGTTCGATATGGGCGTCGGCGAGCGGATCGATGACCTGCTTGACAGAGCCGCTCTGGTTGGGAAGTTCCCCGCCAGTGACGCGGACGACGGCGATATCGTCTTCGACGGTCACCGAGGAAAGAGTTTCGTCGGAGACAACCTCGTCATGCAACAGCGCTTCGGCCTCGTCGGCATCGTCGGAGGCGATATAGAAGGTTATCGAGTCCATCCCCGAGGAGTTAGACTCGATATTGATGTCCTCGTTGCCCAGACAGGTGGCGAGGTCTCCAAGGATACCGGGGCTATTTCGGATCGCTCGGCCGGCGATCGTGACACAGGACAGTGGCGTTTCTTCGAGGTCGATTAGACTCTCGAACTCCCCCTCGATAGAGGTGCCGCCGGCCAGCAGGTCGTCGTGCTGGTAGTGGACGACCCTGACGGAGAGATCGGCGTCCTTGTAGGTGAGCGCGGAGGGAGCGACGACCTCCGCACCGCGGAAAGAGAGATTCCGGAGCTCGTCGACGGTGATCTCGCCGACGTTGCGCGCGCCCTCGACGACGCGCGGGTCGCCGGTCATGACGCCTTCGACGTCGGTGACGATGATGACCTCGTCTGCGTCCATGTGCTTGCCGAGCATGACGGCCGTGGTGTCGCTGCCACCCCGACCCAGCGTCGTCACGTTGCCCTGGTGGTCTTCGGCCAGAAAGCCCGTGAGGACCGGGACGACATCGTTGAGCTGGCCCGCCAGCGCGTGAGCGCGGCGGGTGGTCTCCTCGACGTCGACCTCGCCGTGTTCGTCGGTGATAATCGGCCACTGCTCGCTGCCGGGTTCGAGGAAGATCGCATCGACGCCGCGGGCCGTGAGCGCACCCTTGAGCATCCGGACGGAGGTTCGCTCGCCCATCGAAACGATCTGCGCACGGTCGGCTTCGTCGGCGTCGAATTCGATATCCTCCAGGAGTTCGTCGGTCGTGTTGCCCATTGCCGAGGCGACGACTGCGATCTCGTGACCCTGTTCGACCGCCTTGGCGATCGAATCGGCCGCTCGATTGATCCGCTCACCGTTACCGAGGCTCGTCCCACCGAACTTCGTGACTACGCGCATCGGATCACCCGCTTCGTGTGTGCATGACTCATTAACCCGCTGTACCCCGTCGCAGGGAATAACTGTGTTCATTCGTGTCTATCCCGGGACGACACCACGCGCGAGATATCCGTCTCCGCCGACCGAAACATGATGTATGGTGACAGCCGACAGTATAAGTAGGAGGCGACCAACGACACCAGTATGCAGGTCCGGGACGCCGTCGAATCCGACGCCGGGCGGCTGGCCGAGTTGACCGACGCGCCGCGAGACGTCATGCGAAACCTGATCCACGACCGGACGGTCCGGGTCGCCGAGGATAACGAGGAAATCGTCGGCTTCGTGAGTTTTGACGCCCGCGGGCAGACGGTCCACGTCACCCAACTCGAAGGATCGGCCGACGCCTGTTCGCGCTTGCTCGAAGAACCGGTCGGGTTTGCAAACAGGGAAGGGATGGCCGTCGAGTTGCTCGTCCCCGAATCCAGCCAGGCTGTCCAGAACGCTGTCAGCGAGGCCAACTTCGAACGTGAGGGGACGGGGCCGACCTTCGATGGTACGCCGACAATCCGGTATCGACTGGAGCCGACGGGCTGAGAGCAGGCAAAGTAGCGGCCAGTCTAGTAGTGTTTCATAGTTATCAATGGATTCCGTTCCGGATCGATCGCACACCGGAAGACCAGTCTTCCGAGCCCACGTTCGGCTTCGCTCGCTAGAACGCTCTCGTGCGGTCGATCCGGTAAGGACGCGGGAACCAAACTCAGAGTCAAAGAGGAGTTTGAGGGACCTATCTTTCAACAGAAAGATGAATACTCCCGGAACCTCTTGGACTCGTTCATAGAAACTCACGAGATTACGAGTGTCCTCATCGACAACGAAGAGGAGAGCTTCTTTGCTCGAACTGGATCGACTCATAGTGATTACTGTAGGTCTGTTCCACATCGACCGCACGCAGTCGTGCGGTCGTAGCGGTAAATCGCTACAGTAATCACTATCAGACGGTTCCTCTTTGGATCCACGGCAGACGACGTGATGAACAACAACGAAACCCAACCGATACTGACGGCCCATCGGAAAGGAACGGATTCCCTGATTTCGCGGTGGTTCTAACTGCCACGGATCCCGCAGTGAACCGCCTCGGCCTGTTCCGCCTGTAGAACGACGCTGGCGATCGCTGGCGGGCCGTCTGTGACGAGCCAGCATCGTGTGAGTTGGCTGGGGAGGCGTGTGGCGGTCTATATCGGTGTGGTAGCAGCGCGGCTGAGATCAGTAAACGTGGCGCGACAGCGCAAAAAGTGTTACATGAAATCGGCAATCCCACTCTGTTTGTTTTTGTCATTCTCGAAGACCCGTTCGATCGAGCGTTCCAGGATCTCCAGGCGCTGTTTCGTGTAGGGCCGACAGTCAAACTCCTCGGCGACTTCCGTGGCGGTGTCGATGTACTTGTTGACCGAGCCCTCGTGGACAGTCAGGTTGACTCGGCCGCCACACTCCCGACACTCCCCCGAGAGAGGCGCGCGGCGGTAGGACTCCCCGCAGTCGAGACAGCGGTATTCCTGTCGGGAGAACGCCCGGAGGTTACCGATCAGATCGGGGAGGAAGTGATACTCGATGATCCGCTCGGCGACGTCGGTCTCGTCGACGGCCCGTAGTTTGCGGGACAGTTCAAGCTGGGCGTCCATCTTCTCCTCCATCGAACCCAGCGTCTTGTAAGCCGATAGATCAGGGCCCAGGGCGATGTCGGTCGTGTCGTGGGTGTGATCGAAACCGGTGTATTCGTGGTCGGTGCCCAGCGTCTCCTCGGCGATGGTCATGATATCTTCGACGTCCTCGGGAGTGACCATCTCACGAGTGGCCTCGTAGAACTCCCGGGGATACTCCCGCATGATGTCGATGTTGTGGGCCTCGTCGTCGATCTCCGACGGATCGATCCGAGAGGACATGACCAGAGGCGCGTCCATCCTTCCCCCTCTCTGATCAGGTAAGTAATATTTACTGAAATTCAATAATCCATCCATCAGCAACATCACACAGTCCTCGTCACCATCACATTGTGCGGTGTAGATGTTCTCGACTGCGACGTTGTGCGTGTCCGCGACAGTCAGGTTGTATACGTACTCGAGATCGCTCTGGACGTACTCGACGGCCGCCACCGTCTCGAAGGGGGCGCCCACGTCGTCGGTCGCGTCAGCGCCCATCGTCGTGGTCTCGCCGCCGTCGAAGGCCGGGAGTTCGTCCCCGACTCTGAGTTCCGAAGCCTCGACTTCTACGAGTTCGTCGCCATCCCGACGAAGCATCGAGTGGCCAGGGGTGACAGTCAGCGACTCACCCTCGGTTTCGACTCGAATCATATGCTCCGGAGCGGGGTGTTTCGAGACGGCCTCGACTGGTTTACGACAGGGTTGACCGTCGTCGTCCACTGAGGAAACGTGGACGTCAGTATCGGGTTCGTCGACGAGGTCACCGAAGTCTTTCTCCTCGGGATCGGTGAGGTGGGCCTCGACGAGCGTCTCGATGGTCCCGAAGTTCCAGTCGCCATCCTCGCCATACCACAGGCGGGTATCGGGATGGAAACAGTTGCGGCGCTTGGCGGCGTGGAAGTAGGGATGAGCGTAGCCGACCGCTGCGCTCGTGAACCCGACGACCCGGCCGACCGTCGCAGCACTGGTGTGCGGTGCCATCCCGAAGACGAGTTCGCCGATCAAGTCCTGCCGCTCGTCCAGTTCGTAGAAGGGATCGAGCCCGTAGTACTGGATCAGAAGGTCGTCGACGAACTCGGCAGTCTTGAGCATGTGTTCGGCCGCACCGTCCGAGAGAACGATGTCCTGAACTCGGAGTTCGACCAGCTGGTCGTCGTGTCGCAACGGATCGCCGTTGATATCCTCCTCGTACCCGAGTTCCTGGAACTGATCGGCGGTTACGTCCAGTTCCTCCGGCCGAACGGAAGTCACGGGCAAATCGGTCATGTCGTAGCGGACCGTACCGTCCTTGAACGCGCTGACGTCGTGTTTCGCCCGCAGGATCCCCTTCTCCATCGGTTCGGGGACTTTCTCCTTCGAGGAGAGCCCTTTGACGCCTTTCAGCACGTCGAAGGCCGGCTCGCGCTCACCGACAGAATCGAGGGCCGACCGGTAGATCTCGTTGATATCGAGGACCTTCGTCCGGGTGGGACGTGCCAGTGTCTCACACCGCGGACATTCGGCCCGCCCGGATTCGTCGGGGTCTACTTCCTGTCCGCAGTCCGGGCAGACGTAGACCGCCCCGGCAGTCCCACCACACTCCGGACAGCGCGCCTCGTGGGTCTCGGTACCGCACTCGACACATCGCCTGCGGCTGACCTCGACCTCGACCATCCCGGGCTGGTCCTGCATCGTCTCGGCGTGCGAGCCTGCTTTCGAGACGTCCCGCTGTGAACCGCCGGCCTCCCCGATCGGAAAGAGCGTATGCACGGCCGGAGAGAGTTCCCGTTCCTCTGACTTTTCGGGTCGGCCCATCCGGTTTCCGATACGCGTGGGCGCACGCTCGCGGACCCGAAACGGGGCGATTTCGTTGATCGCGGCAATCGCGTTCTCGCCGTCCGCGTAGGTCCGAGCGCGTTCGGAGAGGTCCCCGGGAGACCACTCACGGTCGAGATTATCGTCGAATCCCAGCGATCGAACTAGCGGTCGCCACTCGGAGACGATCAGCGACTCCTCAGTCTGGACGTGTGTGACCAGCAGCGTCTCCAGCACCTCCCGGACAGTCTCGGTCCGTGAAAGGATTAGATCGGCGTCTCCATCGGAAACAATGGGGTCCCTATCTCCGATGGCCGCGCCGTCTGTAGTAGCCATATCCGCGTTCTCAACGGCCTTAGACAGTTTAAACATCTCCTCTACGCTAATATCGTGCCAACAATAGGTATATTTCGGGTGGAATGGTGCGGCGTGCTCACTTGCCCATTCGAGCGCCTCCTCAGGCGAGGGATCGTCGAGGTCGACGTCGACTGTGTCTCGCATAGCCTGGACGGCAGCACCTGCCTCGTCGAACTCCTTGACCCACCACTCGACGGTGTAAGAGGCGGGAACGAGCGGGTGATTGTTCTCGACGAACTCACCGTAGTTGACCAGATACTCCCCGATGTCGAGGATCTCCTCGACGCCGTTACGCACTTCGAGTGCTTCCTCGGGATCGTCGATCCGGCGGACCTCGCCGTTAGCGAGTCTGACTGTCGGTCCCTCGATGGAATCGACAGGGACGACCCCCGCAGCCTTTCCCGGACGTTCGGTCTTAAGTTGTGTCCCGGCCGCCAGGAAGTCGTCGACCAGGTGCATCGTCGCCGGGTGGACGCCTGCCGTCGCGTTCCCGTGGTTGCGCGCACGGCCGTACCGAAGTCGGAATCCCCCTGACTCGCTCGGATGGGTGAACACCGGTCGTCCGGCGATCAGGTCCTGCAGGAACTTCGTCGAGGGTTCAGGACGTGGCGGACCGGCCCGATCGTCGTCCGCGTCGGCAGCGTCGTCGTCTTCCCCGTCCGCACGATCAGTGTCGTCGTCACCGTCGTCCGCACTGTCTTGCTCGCCCGCGCCCTCGTCTTTTCCGATAGTGCCGTCGATGAGGTCCTGAAGCCAGGGCCACTCGACCTCATCGAGGTTACGCGTATAGCGCTGGATCTTCGGGGCTTTGAGGGCGATCCCCTCAGCGAAGACCAGACACATCCCACCCCGAGAGGAGTTGGTATCGACCCGTTCGAGGTCGCGAAAACCCGAAACCTCTTCGTCGCCGGTGGCCTCGCCGTCGAGCATGATCGGGATGTGCTCGGCGATGAACTTGCTCTCCTTTTCCTTGGGCGAGTACTGTAGCCCCGTCTCCTTGTCGTAGAGAGCGACCTCCTCGGCGTAGCGGTTGATCTCGTCCTCACGAGGCTTGTACTGGTCGATCCCGAGCAGCGCGCGCGCGTAGTCCGCCACGAGGACCGACAGGGCCTGTGCGGTCCCGCCCGCCGAGCGGATCGGGCCGGCGTAGTAGATGTTTACGAACTCCGAGCCGTCGTCGTTCTGGAGTATCTCCACGCGATCGATCCCCTCGATCGGCGCGGCGACGACCCCTTCGGTGAGCAGGGCAACTGCGGTCCGGACCGCCCCCTCGATCTTGCCGGCCTTGGAGTCGTAGTCGCCGACACTACCGTCGACGAAATCGGAGACCAGTTCCAGAGCGGCTTCTTCCCTACTCATCTCGCCTTCGAGTTCGCGGACCCGTTCAGCGACGCCGTCGATCCCGAGGATGTTCTCGACGCGGTCGGCCATGTCCCGTGCGATCGGGATCTCGACCTCGGGTTCGGGATCGCCGCCGCGCTCGCGAGCGTAATTGGCGACGGCCATCGCCTCTTCGAGACCGTCTTCCAGCGCCTCGAAGTAGCGCTCGTCGGCCTCCCTCATAGCGGCCACAGGTCCAGATCGGTCGTCTCGTCGTGTGCACGTTCGAGCGTCCCCTCGAACGCACGGACGTACAGTTCACCCGCGAAGACCGTACCGGCGTTCAGGTGGCCCGCCACGGTCGAGCCGTCCCGGCGCGAGAGGACAGCGTGCGTGTGTGCGAACGGTTCGCCATCCAGCAGCGAGACGTTGCCCACGCAGGCGGCGACCTCCAGCGGCTCGTCGAACTCGATCGGGCTGTACTCCTGATCTGTCTGGTCGTAATACCACAGTTCGGCGTCCTGCACGGCACCGAGGCCGACGAAAAAAGCGGCGGCGATCCCTTCCGTGCGTGCGAAGTCCTCGATCTGCGTCCGCCAGTCTTCCCCGTGGCCGAGGCGCGCAACGAACTCGCGGGAGTCCTCAACTTCGCGATAATCCATTACCACTATCGGAGGAGTGGCAGCGACAAAATAGTTGCTAGTCCAGTATATTAGGCACTGCTAGATTGAACCCTCCTGTTTGAGTGCTTTGACCGGTGGTTGATCATCGAGTGCTTGGTGGTTTCGATGGTGATTGTAGTAGACGGTGTAGGCAGTCAGCCAGCGCCCGCGCTGGCCTGACTGCCGTTCCAGGTTTCGTGAAAGCGTTCGATTCGCATGGTATACGTTTGAAAGAGGTTTTCGACGATGTTGCGGTCAGTATAGTTGAGCTCACCACTCAGATCGGTGCGTGCAAGGGCAGTGAGATACCCCATGCCATCGACGAGAAACTCCGCGTCGGAGACGCAGTGTTTCTCTTTCAGCTCGCCTAGGGACTGTTCAGTAGGATCTCGACCTCTGTGCCACGAAAGCCGTGCGTTAAGCACGACTTTCGTATCCACGTCAATTGCAGCGTAGAGCCACGCTTTCTGTTCATTTTCGAGTTGGATTTGTTTCTCATCAACCGCGACACGCTCTGGGTCAGCGGTGAAGTCTTGGTCATAGTGATCAGCATATGATTGGTACCAATGATGGATCGTGGCTCGGCGTCGTTCGACGCCGAACCACCCACAGAGGTCTCGACACTCCGCTAGCGAGGTTGCTCCGGCATGAGCAGCGCACGCCAGCCTGATCAACCAGGCCGGCGTGCGCGTCCGATCACTATCCGAAAACTCCACATCCGAAGAATCCGTTATGTCTAATTGGAGTTCTTCGAACAGCATTTTCCCCACTTCCATCGAAGAACTCTGTTCAGTTCATCTCAATCTAGCAGTACCTTCAGCCATGTCCAAAAATTAGATTAATATTAGTTATTTTATATTTTTTTAATTATTTCCAAAACCTATATATGTTCTAGCTATAATAGTATCAATTAGAATGTCCAATGAAAATAGAGTATCGAGACGAAGCGTAATTAAAAAAGGCAGTATACTCCTTGGGGGGGTGGGGCTGGCATCGGGATCCGCATATGCTAAGCCCACCAATGGTCCAAACACAGATTTTCATCCGAATGTGCTTAAGGATGTTAAGCAGTTCGTAGCAGATACTTTCGCCGATAACCAGGACCCGTTCCAGCAGCTGCAGCGGTGGGGTGAAACCGGTGAAAAAGATCAAATATTCAAGAGCCTTTCAGAAGATCAAAAAAGAGCGTTACTTGACTCAGTCCGCCCCTCAATATTCGTCGCTGAGAGCTTCAAGCAACATCCTCGAAACAAGAAAAATCGGAGCGCGATCGTAAATTCGTCAGCCGATAATCGCAATTCACAAGCAATCCAAGCTTCGGTTGACAAACACAGCAACCCAATCGAAAAGTGGGGTTGGGACACTGACGTTGTGCGTGAAGACCTCAAAAGTAATAGCGTCCTGAGAGCATCAGCGGGAGATAGTACAGAATTCTCTACATCGTTGGGAACCAAATCTGCAACCACGTCTCATCCTCGTACAGGTGATGGGAAACACTACGAACATGTCTACGCCCGCGCCGTATCATTCGACTGGAAGGCGTATGAGTTTACAGGCCGCCTATATTGGAATTACTCTTTCGGAGAATCGTCCAACCCCAGTGCTATTACGTCCGTTGGAGACACGAATAGCACGACCTGGCATGTGAGCACTGACAAGGAAGTTGCCGAAACGAATCATACAGTCGTAGGGGATTGGGAAGTGACATTCAAGAACGGAATGGCAAAAGTTTGTGCTCCATACGTCGGCTGGCCTTGCGTCGAACTTGCCTCGGAATTTAAACCATATATGACACTAGAAGGGTATTCAAACGGATCCGGTCAAACAATCGATAAAGGTGACGACGCGCTCGATGGAGACTTTATTCTCGGCTAATACCGAGTAAGAGACGGTACTATAGTATATTATTATAGTAATTTATAATAAATAATATAAATATGTATTTAGAAACTATAGAGGATCAATGTACGCGGCTACTGCCACTCATTCGTAAGGAATATACCCGACTGCTACGGTCCAAAGGCACTTGGCTACTTGCTATCCTTCTGGTCCCTTGGTCGTACCGGCCAAGCTACCCTGCATTTGAGGCCCTAGGGACAGACATCACACTCGCGTACATTCAGGGCGGTACCAGGATCTTGCTGCCATTCGGTGTTTTATTCCTCAGTTATCGATCGATCGTCGGGGAACGAAGGTCAGGAAGCCTCAAATTCACGCTCGGTCTTCCATTGACTCGGAGGGAGATACTCGTAGGGAAAGTCGTCGGGAGAACGGCTGGCATCGCTGGGGCGCTTACTGCTTCGTTCCTGCTCATATCGATTACTGGATTGCTGAACCACGGTGCGTTTGATCCGGTGGGGTTCGTCGGTCAACTCGTCCTGACACACCTCTATATTACAATCCTGGTGACAATCGCTACGAGTATCTCGGCCATCGCGAATCGAACGTTATCAGCAGCGGCAGCCGCTATTGGTGGAGTATTCCTCATATTCGAACTCGGATGGAATCGGGCCACTCTCGTGGGATATTCGCTCTTTGTAGACGGAAGTGTAAACTCGTACAGTCCCCCGGAGTCGGGACCACTGTTCCTGTTGGCTCGACTCTCCCCGGGTGGAGCCTATCGCACCGTGTCGAACTGGCTCCTCGGCATCGGTAACTCGGCGGCGAGCTACGATATGGTGGTACGCGAGATGAATCCCAGTAGCAGTACGAATGTTCTCGTGGTCGAAACCGCGTTCTCCACGAGTTCACCGCCGTGGTACTTGTATGAGGGATTCAGCATCGTCCTCATGCTGGCGTGGATCGTCATCCCATTTGTTCTCGCCTGCCGTCAGTTCTCCAGAGGTGATCTAGCGTGAGCACGCCGGTGATTGAGACTGTCGGACTCACGAAACGATATGGAAATACGACTGCCGTCTCCGACCTCAAAATCACAGTCTGCTCGGGAGAAATCTACGGATTCGTCGGTGAAAACGGAGCCGGTAAGTCGACGACGATCGGGATGATTATGGACTACATTCGGCCGACCGAAGGTAACATACGAGTCCTCGGAAGTGACTCACGCGACGTCGTCGATGTGCACCAGCAGGTCGGTGTGCTCCCCGACCAGTTCTCACTGTACGACGGACTCACTGGCCAGGACCATCTCGAACTCGTTATCGATACGAAGCGGTCTTCCGATGACCCGAAAGAGTTGTATGACCGCGTCGGCCTGTCAAATGCATTCGACCAGGACATAGATACGTACTCCAGGGGTATGAAACAGCGTCTTGCTCTGGCAATGGCTCTCGTCGGAGAACCATCGCTACTTGTGTTAGACGAACCATTCTCCGGGCTCGACCCACTCGGCGTCCGAAGCGTGCGAAACATCATCGACGAAGCGATTGAACGCGGTGCAACGGTGTTTTTCTCAAGCCACGTCCTCGGCCAGGTTGAGCTGGTTTGTGACCGTATTGGTATACTACATGATGGTCAGCTCCTGGCCGAAGGCACCATCGACGAACTCCGCAATGGAACTGCCGTCGAATCTGACTCGTCAGTTGAAGACATGTACGTCTCTTACGTAACAGAACAGAATCAAGAATATAATGAATCCTAATTTATGAAGAGACGTGAATTCATTACTGGCACGAGTTTAGCAACGGTCGGGCTTGCCGGGTGTATCGGTCCGGAGCATGAGTTTAAAATCACAGAGACTACTGTCGAACCGGACTCCACCCCCTTCGTGATGAAGATCGACGTCATCGATCCGGATGCCACGCTCGAAGGACCGGCTATCCTCGAGCTATCGGTTACGAACGCGAGTGACTGGCCTGTTCGGGTTCGAAACCGGGGAGTATGGCCGTTCGGTGTGGTCTGGATGGCTAAGGAGAATCCGCACGAAGTTGAGGCAACGAGGATAGCAGAGTTCATGAGCGACGCGTACGAGGAGAGCGAACACGTTGACAAGGGCCCACAATCGACCCATCTCGACAGCACGGTTCTCGAGGCACAACTTCCCAGTGGCCAGACGGCCTCCGAGCGGTATACCGTATCGGGTGATGACATACCTACGACTGGAGAATATGGGTGCTACGGTGAGTTCGAACCATGGCTGTTCGAGTTCTCACAGGACGATGGCGACAGCTGGAAGGCGTATCTCCCCAAAACGTCGATTAATGTGGGCTCTCCAGGACTACTCTAGCTCGTTCAATCCAGTGGAGTGCTATCTCTCGTAAGCCTGTTCCGGACCGACTACACGACTGGCGCGGTCGTCCCAGTAAATAATTACAGCAGTCACTATGAAACACGTCGGTTTTGTGCAGCGAGACTTAGAGAAAAGTATGAGTAGCATCCGTCCAGACGAACTTGACAACCGCCTGTACTCAAAATCGAAATCATTCGTCTTGGACATCCAGTCGGAGTATGCTTTTCAAACCGGTGCGATCAAACCTAGCTTCAACGTCCCAGGACGAAAAATTACTCGTCGATGAGAAATATCAGTATCTCACAAAGACTGTTAGTTGAGAGGTCTACTTGCTGAATTGTGACCAAACAACAGCAGCAAGCAGACAGTACAATCCACGAAGACCAGCTTCTTAACTTTCTCGTCAACGCTCTCACCGGTGCGTTTGGCGTCAGTATCGCTGGAAACGGAGAAATCCATCCAGAGGATATCTACGAGGTCCTCGTCGGCGCAACCGCCGACGGGACCTCGATCTCCACGCTCTGTGGACGCAGTGAAGGCTCTTACTCCGGGAACGATATCCTCTACCACCTCCGAACCAAGTTCGATCTTGATACCGTCAAAGCCGTCTACGTTGACAGCGAATTTTACGACGGCAAGTGCCTCACGCTGA
>JAZKRQ010000057.1:0-15009 GCA_036628575.1 Halapricum sp. | reverse complement strand
CGACGACAAGATCGGCGGGGACGCGGCCGCTGCCGAACCGTTTTCCATCGGCTGATCGCCGGAACTACTTGAGATGGTGACTCTCGATGGAGATCGCCGGATTCATCCTCACTTATCAAATATTATATCTTCGATACCATCTCTTAACTTTCCCGAAGACAATAGCAACATAATGAGCAGAGTTCGATGACTACTGGTGACACAATCGACATCCTCCACGTCGACGACGATCAGGGCTTCGTCGATATGGCTGCGACCTTTCTCGAACGGGAGACCGACCGGTTCGCCGTTCGGACGGCCACCAGTCCCGACGAAGGGATATCGCTCCTTCAGGAGATCGATATCGACTGTATAGTCTCCGATTACGACATGCCTCACACGAACGGGATCGATTTCCTCGAAACAGTCCGCGAGACACATCCGGATCTCCCATTCCTCCTCTTCACGGGGAAAGGATCGGAAGAAGTCGCAAGCGACGCGATATCCGCCGGTGTGACGGACTACCTCCAGAAAGGGGGTGGCACGGACCAGTATGCGCTTCTGGCGAACCGTATCGAGAATTCTGTCTCGCAGGTCCGTGCCGAACGCGAGATTGAACGCACGCGTGAGTACTTCGGCACGATTCTCGAGCACGCCTCCGATTACGTGATGATCGTCGACGAGGACAGACAGGTCCAGTACGTTTCTCCGGCCATCGAGCGCATGCTCGGCTATGAGCGCGAGGAAATAGAAGACAACGACGCGTTCGACCCGATCTATTCGGCGGACGTTCCGGTCGCTCGAGACGCCCTTTCGACGCTGCTTGAGAACCCCGAAGCGGAGAAGACGGTCGAGTTCCGGGTCCGCCACGCTGATGGATCGTTGCGCTGGCTCGAAGTCCGAGGTCGGAACCTCCTTGACGACCCCGTCGTCGGGGGGATCATCGTCAACAGTCGAGATGTCACCGAGAAACGGACATCCAGACATGAGCTGAATTCTATCATCGACAATCTCCCGGGGTACGTCTATCGACATCGGTACGAGCCGGGATGGCCGTTAGAGTTCGTCAAAGGGTCGGCCGAGCCGATCACTGGTTACACGACGACCGAGCTAGAGGATGACATTTCCCTCGCCGAGGAGATCATTCATGCGGAAGATCGGGAAGCAGTATGGGAGGGTGTCCAAGAGGGGCTCGAGGAGACTAACCATTTCGATCTGACATATCGGATCACCACCAAAGACGGGGCCGAGCGGTGGATCCGGGACCAGGGGCAGTTGATCGAAGACCCGATGACGGGCGAGGAGTTCCTCGACGGATTCATCATCGACGTCACCGATCAAAAAGAGCGTGAACGCCAGCTCAAGCAGCAAAAACGCCGATATGAGGCGATATTTAACGATCCGAATATTTTCATTGGGCTGATCGATACGGATGGCACAGTGCTGGACATCAATCGGACCGCGCTGGAGTATACCGAGATAACGTTCGAGAACATTCAAGGCGAGCTGTTACAGGAGACGCCGTGGTTCGATCACTCAGTTGACGTTCAGCAACGGGTCGCAACGGGCATCGAACGCGCGGCTGACGGCGAGTACGTCGAATTCGATCTCGAACTGGTCCGACGGGACGGGACTCCATACACCGTTGAAGCGGTCTTCAGACCAGTCCGTGACGAGGATGGAGCGGTGGTTTCGCTCATCATCTCCGGACGCAATATCAACGACGAGTGATAGTGATTACTGTAGGTCTGTTCCACATCGACCGCACGCAGTCGTGCGGTCGTAGCGGTAAATCGCTACAGTAATCACTATGAGACGCCACGTGGTCGTTCGAGCGCTTCGACTCTCGTGCCAGCTGCGAGAACGTGCAGGCCCGTACTACAATAGGTCCGCCTCGGCCAGTCGTTCGACGGCCTCCGAGAGCCGCTCTTTGCTCGCCGCATACGAGAGCCGGACGTATCCGGGCGTCCCGAAGGGGCTTCCGGGGACGGTCGCTACCTGTGCCTGCTCGACGGCGTCCTCGGCCCAGGCCCGATCGTCGTCACGGACCGGGAGCATCAGGTAGAAGGCGCCCTCAGGGACGGGGACCTCTTTTCCGTGCTCGGCGAACAGATCCACGAGCATGTCGCGTCGCTCTTCGAACGCGTCGCGCATCTCGTATATCTCCCCCTCGACGCTTTCGAGCGCTTCGACCCCGGCGTGCTGGACGAAGTTGACCGCGCAGGTGACAGAGTGGGAGTGCAGTTTCCCGGCCTGCTCGACGATAGACTCGGGCGCGGCGAAATAACCCAGCCGCCAGCCCGTCATCGCGTAGGCCTTCGAGAAGCCGTTGAGCGTGATCGTCCGATCTTCCATACCCTCAAAGGTGCCGAGGCTGATCGGTTCGGCGTCGTCGTACGTGATCTCCTTGTAGATCTCGTCGGAGATGACTGCGAAATCGTGCTCGACGGCGAGATCACGGACGCCTTCCAGGGCTTCCCGGGAGTAGACCGACCCGTGGGGGTTGCCCGGCGAGTTGACCACGAGCAGTTCGGTGTCGTCGCTGACGGTATCCGCGAGGTCGTCGAGTGCGGGTTCGAGGTCGAAATCGTGGGCGGCCGTGTCGACGCGAGCTAGCGTCCCGCCGGCGAGTTTGGCCATCGCTTCGTAGGAGACCCACGCCGGATCGAGCAGGCAGACTTCGTCGCCATCGTCGATCACAGTCTGAAAGACCTCGTAGAGGGCCTGTTTGCCGCCGGGTGTGACGATGACGTTCTCGGCTCCGTACTGGCCGAGACCGTCGTCGTGCAGTTTGTCGACGATGGCCTCCTTGAGTTCGGGGATACCGTTCGAGGAGGTGTAGCCGATGTGGCCGGCGTCCATGGCGTCTTTGGCGGCCTCTTTGATCGGTTCGGGCGTATCGAAGTCGGGTTCGCCCACCGAGAGATCGACGACGTCCTTACCTGCTGCTTCGAGTTCCGCGGCGAGGTTTGAAATTGCGATCGTCGCGGACGGTTCCACGCGCTGTACGCGGTCGGAAAAGTCTGGTTCGTAGCTCATAGTTCTGATACCATGTCGCAAGCACTCTCGACGGCTTCTCGCCCCTTGTGGGTGCGGGCCGCGGCCTCGTCCTGGCTCATGCCCGGGCCGATGATGCCCAGCGTCACAGGCGTGTCCCGGTCGAGACTCACGTCGGTGAGTCCACCGGCAGCTGCGTGGCCGATTACCTGATCGTGGTCGGTGTCCCCGGAGATAATGACCCCGAGTGTGACCACGGCGTCGACGTCCTCCCGTCGGGCCAACCGGTCGGCCGCAAGCGGCGTGTCGTACGCGCCGGGAACTTCCAGCGTTGCGACGATCTCCGCGCCGCGCTCGTCGGCGGCCTCCCGGGCCGACTGCTCCATCTCAGAGAGGACTGCTCCGTGCTTGTCGTACTGACCGATCACCAGCCCGAGCTTGACCATATCTGCGCGGTCGGTGTCGGCGGTGAAAGATGTACCGCTCCGGACCGGAAGGTTTCTACTCCTCCGCGCCGCCGATCCGATACGATGTCCGACTCGTCGACCGAGTCACGAAGCGGTCCCTCGACGACCGAATCAAGGGACGGCTCTTCGACGACCGTGTTGTCCGGCGGTTTCGACCCCCGAGATCGGAACCAAAGCGGTCGGTTTCGCGATCGCGATACCGTCTTCCTCGGGGTCGCCGCAGTCACCATTGCGGCCCTCCTCGCACGGCTGGTCGTCCTGGGTGCTCGCCCGGCCCACTGGGATGAGGCCCGGGTCGCCTACTGGGCGCTGTATACCGAGGAGACCGGCCACTTCGCGTATCGCTCGATCGTTCACGGGCCGTTCGTCCAGCACGTTTCCCGCTGGCTGTTCGCGCTGTTCGGTCCCAGCGACTTCTTCGCGCGGCTCCCGGTCGCGCTCGTCGGCGGCTTCCTCCCTCTCGCGGCGCTGCTGTTCCGCGACCGTCTGCACAGGGCCGAAACAGTCGCGCTCTCGCTGTTTCTGGCGTTCAACCCCGTCCTGCTGTACTACTCGCGGTTCATTCGCAGTGACGTGCTCGTCGGCGCGTTCGCCTTCGTCGCGCTCGGACTGCTCGTCCGGTTTCTCGACCGGCGATCACCGCGATATCTCTACGGAACTGCCTTCTTCCTCGCGCTGGCGGTCGCCTCCAAGGAGAACGCGCTGATCTACTTGCTGACCTGGATCGGTGCGGGCGCGCTCGTCATCGACCGGGCGCTGGATCGTCCCGGATCGGACCGTACTGGTGTGGATCGCGTTCGAGCCTGGATAGCGACGATCCGCGTACACCTTCGACGTGCCTCCGAAGACGCGCGAGGCAGTGCATTCAGGTATATCGGTCACGCCCTGGCGGCAGTCGTTCTTTTCGCTTTCGTCTGGCTGTTCATGTTCGCCCCCCGGGGTGACGGCGTGCAGGGATTGTTGGTCGAATCAACGGAATCTATCGGGCTGTGGGAGGCTGTCGGCGATCCCTCGAAGTGGGGTCCTCTCATCGATACCACAGTCGAGCAGTTCCGTGGAGAGTACCTCTCCTGGGGCAATAAGTCCGGGAGCACGACCTTCGAGGCCTACCGGAAGCGCCTCAGCGACGCGGTAGGGCGCGGACTGCTCGGAACCTCCGCTCCGCTGGTCCTGTTCGCCGTTGCCGGGTTCGTCCGCGAGCGCTACGGCGTCGCCGAGGGCCGGGTGCTGGTGTTCTTCCTGTTTTACGCCGGTGCGGCGTCGGTCGTCGGCTATCCCCTCGGTTTCTCTATCGGGGCTGGCTGGAAGTGGAACAACGTCCACGTTTTGCTTCCGTTGTCGATCCCGGCGGCGGTCGGGGTCGCGACGATATACCGGTGGGGTCGAGAGGCCTTCCTGGAAGACGATCAGATCGACGTGGGGCTGACCGCGCTCGTCCTCCTTGTAACTGTCTCGATGGTAGCCTGGACCGCGCTTGGAACCGTCTACCTGAACCCTCAACACGAGAGTAACGATCTCGTTCAGTTCGGCCAGCCCCACGACGACCTTGGGCCCGTCGTCGATGAACTCCGCGAGGCCGCTCCTTCCGACGATCCCGACGTTTTGGTCTACGGCAATGTCAGCCAGGACGTGTCGATCGTCGGTCCGGTTCCCGCCGGCGCGTCGTGGAACGTTCGTCCGGTCTGTGCTGACTTTGAGAACTTCCTCCCGATGCAGTGGTATCTGTCGTCTGCCGATACCAACGCGACCTGTGCCAGGACCCCGATCCAGCTCCGGGAGACCGTCGAGCGCGATTCGCCACCCGTGGTGATCACCCGACTTCGGGACGACAGCGCCCCCACCGGATGGATCGAGGAACGGTACACACATCTCGGGAACTTCAGCCTCCGGTACACCGAACGGGCAATCCCGACAATACGGGTCTACGTCCGTTCGGATCGGTAACTCCCGCCCCGAGACTCTCCGGTCCGCACTCGCTCCCCACCAGCGGATCGATCAGTCCGGACCAGAAATGTTCTATGCCAGGCCTGGCAGAATGGGAATATGGACTCTGGTCGGGACGGACCGCCGCTCCGTCGCCGCGGTCGAAACGTTGGTTCACGGATGGCCGAAGCGCTTCGGCGGCAGCAACCGGTCGTCGTGGCGGTCGTCGCTGTCGCTCTGCTGGCGCTCTCGCTACGCCTGGTTCACCTCGGTTACCGGACGACACACTGGGACGAGGCCCGGGTCGCCTACTGGATCCTCCGGTACGAGGAGACGGGCGCGTTCGCTTACCGGCCGATCATCCACGGGCCGTTCGTCCACCACGCCGCCGAGCCACTGTTCGCGCTGTTCGGTCCCAGCGACTTCTTCGCGCGGCTCCCGGTCGCGCTCGTCGGCGGCCTGCTACCGCTTTCAGCGCTCCTCTTCCGCGAGCATCTCCGGGATCACGAGACCGTGTTTCTATCGCTCTTGCTGGCGCTGAACTCCATCCTGCTGTACTATTCGCGGTTCCTCCGCAGCGACGTTCTGGTCGCCGCGTTCATGCTCACAGCGCTTGGCTTTCTGGTCCGGGTCTACGACACCCGGCAGGGGCGGTATCTCTATCCTGCAGCTCTCTTTCTCGGGTTCGGCATCGCATCGAAGGAGAACGCGCTGATCTACGTGTTGACCTGGCTCGGTGCCGGCGCACTCCTCCTCGATACGGCGCTGTTCCGTCCCCGAACGGATCCCAGCGGGGTGGCCTTGCTCCGCCGACAGATGGCCTCGGTTCGGGCCAAGGCTCGCTCGGGGACTGATCTGCGTCCAGTCGCGAACGCTGTACGCGTCCGTCTGCGGACCATAGCTCCTCTCGTCCCGAACCTGCTCTCCCGTCCGCTGTCGATGCTCGCGGCCGCGGTCGATCGAGGCGGCGCAGTGGCCACCTCTTTCACCGGCCGGCTTCGACGCGCCCTCTCGATCTCTCTCTCTGTTCTCCCACCCTCTCTCAGGAATCCGATCGTTTCCCTGTACCGGTCTCTCTCGTGGTCGATTCGCCGTCTCGTTGTCCTCACGGTGTCGTTGTTGGGTGGCCTTCCGATCCACGTCGTCGGAGCCACGATCGTTCTGGGCGGGGTTTGGCTGTTCACGTTCGCTCCGCGTGGGGCGGTCGTCGACCACTACCCCGTTTCGGCGTCGGCAGTTGGGCCGGTCACGCTCGGCGACGCGATATCGAACCCGCTCGTACTCCCGGAACTCGTCGGGAACACCTGGGACTACTGGATCAACGAGTACCCGATGTGGTCGGACAAGGCCCTGTCCAGTGGCGAGGACTCGTCGCTGCTGGATCGGTACAGAGAGTTTGCACCCCAGTACCTCGACGTGCTGAAACGCTACGCGTTCCCGACGTTGTTGTTCGCGGTCATCGGATTCCTGCACGAGCGATACGCGGCGATCACCTCGCGGAACCTGGTCCTATTCGGCACCTACGCCGGCGTCGCGTCGGTGATCGGATACCCGCTGGGACTGGACATTTTTGGCCCCTGGAACACCGCGCATCCGGTCGTCGTGTTGGCGATTCCCGCGGCCGCGGGGCTGGGCGTTTTCTATCGGTGGGGCCGTGACGCCGCGACTGATCGCGACGCAGTCACGGTCGCACTCGTGGCGTTACTGCTTGTCGTCGTCTTCGGGCAGGTCGTTGCGACGTCGGTCGGCGCGGCGTACGTCCACGATACCAACGCCAATGAGAACGGTCTCATCCAGTACGGCCAGCCTGTAGACGATCTCCGGTATGATATCGAGGGGATCAACCGGATCGCCGCCGATAACGAAGGGGAAGACGTCCTCCTGTTTGGGTCGTACTTCGTCAGTAATGGGACGAGCGATACCTTCCGCCCGTCATGTATGGGAACCTCGGCCTGGTTCGACGGGCTGCCGATACCGTGGTATCTCCACGCCGCCGACGCCGAGGTGATCTGTGCCCAGTCGACGTCCGATCTCGATACTGTCGAGGATGATCTCCCCCCGATCATCGTCACGCGCGAACGGTCGATATCGACGCTGAATCAACGACTCGACGGTCTCGTCGGCTACGAGTATACCGTCTACGAGATCCGGACGTGGGGAACCGAGACGGTGATCATGTTCGACGAAAGCCGGATCGAGCGGAGCGAGTGACAAGGGGCGTTGGGGAGTTTACCGATACGACCGCATAACCGGGGTGCGGTCGATACCGACAGGTCCCACAACCGTCCCTATGAACACGCAAAGCAACGCTTTTCCCGACCGGTAGGGAATCGCCGGGTACGATGACAACGCTCCCAGGCCCGACGCTCGGTGTCGTCGGTGCCGGCCAACTCGGCCGGATGCTCGCCGAGGCTGCTGCCCCGCTCGGGGTCGAGGTGATCGTCTCGGATCCGATCGAAGACGCCCCCGCCGCACCTGTCGCTCGTGACCAGCTCGTCGGTGAGTTCGACGATCCGAAGACGTTCCGGCGACTTGCTGAGCGCGTCGACGTCCTCACCTTCGAGATCGAACTGGTCGACCCCGACGTGCTCCGCGAGGTCAGCGAGAAGACGGGGACGCCAGTCCATCCCCACCCCGATACCCTTGCGCTGATCGAGGATAAACTCGTCCAGAAAGAGCGGATGACCGAGGCAGGGATCCCAGTCCCCCCGTTTCGCGCCGTCGATGACGGTGACGACGTACGCGGGGCCGCCGCAGCGTTTGGTTACCCCCTCATGCTCAAGGCTCGCAAAGGCGGGTACGACGGCCGAGGGAACGTCGCGATCCACGACGAATCGGACATCGAACCGGCCATGGAGTCGGTCGCCGGACCGGCGATGGTCGAGGCGTTCGTCGAATTCGAGCGCGAGCTCGCCGTCATGGGCGTGAAAGGCGACGGGGGGATAGACACGTTCCCCGTCACTGAGACGATCCACGAGGAAGAGATCCTGCGAGAGACGGTCTCACCGGCCCGGGCCGGCGACGAGACAATCGAGCGCGCCACAGAGGTCGCACGCGACGTACTTGAGGAGATGAGCGGTCGAGGTGTGTATGGGATAGAATTGTTTGAAGTCAGCGAGCCGCTACGCGGTTCTGATACAACGGGCGGGCGGCACACGCGAGACGGCGAGATCCTGCTCAACGAGATCGCGCCGCGACCGCACAACTCCGGCCACTGGACGATAGAGGGATCGGTCACCTCCCAGTTCGAACAGCACGTTCGTGCGGTGTTAGGGTGGCCACTGGGCTCGACCGAGCGCCGGTGTCCGACCGTGACCGCGAACGTCCTGGGCGACGTCGACGAACGGCAGGAAGCGACACTATACAATGTCGATCGCGTTCTGGAAACCGACGGGTGTAACCTTCACTATTACGGCAAAGACGAGGTCTACGAACTGCGCAAGATGGGACACCTCACCCAGATCGGCGACGAAGACGCCGATCCGGCCGAGTTGCTGGAGACGACTCGGGCAGTCCGGGACGAACTGACCTTCGCTCCTGATAGAGATTAGCGGCGACGGCCATCGGTTTCGTCCGGAAACGTCGATCCGGGCATCCGATCGGCTACGCTGATCCCTATACGTAACAGGTAATCGACTCTTATTCCGCATCACCGCCAGCCTGCCGATCACGCCCGGATTCCATTCCCGATCGCATGAACGCCGCGAGGATCCGACCGATACTCGAATCCCCGGTCCACAGTGCCTCTTCCTCGACCGTTTCCTCTCCGGTCTCGGCGGCGAGCAGCACAGTTCGATCGTCGATCATGAGCGCGCGACCGGCGAAATCAGCCGGATTGTCCTCGGACATCACGAAGACGGATACGGAATCGTTCGCGAAACGGTCTCGGATTGACGCCTCAGCCGTCACCACCGTCACGTCGACATCGGCCCGGCCGGCCTCTCGGAGCGCGCTCGCGATATCCGTCGTCAGCGACGCGGTGTCCGGGGAGACGAACACGGCAGTCTCAGCTGCCTCGGTCAGTAGCGTCGCGATCCGATCGTCGATCGGCTGGCGACCGCGTAGTGTCGAGACATCCCCGCTCGCGGGCCGATCGATCTCGTTTTCGCGGATCGACTCCAGGCTGTCGAACGCGCGCTCTTTCTCACGTTCCAGACGTTCCGATAGCAGTTCCCGCGCGGTCGAGAGCTCGACTGGCCGATATCGCTTCGGTGAGGACTCAACGATCTCGACGAGGCCCCGCTCCGCGAGGTCGTCGGCGGCACCGTACACCTGCGATCGAGGCACCTCTGAGAGCTGACTCACTTCCTGAGCGGTGCCACCCCCGAGTCGTTGGAGTGCAACGAACACTCTCGCCTCGTAGTTGGGTAACCCCAGCGTCTGCAACCCCTCGACCGCCTCACGTTCGCTCATGGTTCGTCGTTGATCTCCGATCTGTTGTGAGTTTCTCCTCGGACAGGGCGGCGGTCCCCGATTGTTCTGGATTCTATACAAATATAGTAGGAATCTACAAACACTTAAGAGATCGGTGCAAAATGTCTTTCTATGACGATAATCCGGAGGGACACAAGGGGTCGAAGGCCGGACCTCATGGAATGGGGTGCCGAGACATGACAGGGGAGATTTCACGCCGGTACGCCGATTGGATAACGAAGCACAGCAAGTTCGTTGTCCTCGCCGTGCTGGTCGTGACGGCGGTCGTCGCGGCGGGTACGGCGGTAGGAGACGCCGATAGCGCCGGCGTCGGTCAGTTCGAGGTCGACTCGGACGAGACTGAGGCACAGGACTTCGTTCGAAACAACTACGGCAGCGACGAGGGCGTCGTGGCACAGTTGGTCGTCAGAAACGAGAGCGGTAACGCCCTCTCGAAGGCCTCGCTGCTGGAGGGGTTGCGACTCCAACAGGCGGTCAGAGCCAACGAGACGCTCAACGCAACGCTGACCGAACAGGGGTTCGTCGGCATCGAGAATATCGTTGGGACGGCCGCAGTATATGCCGACACCGAGGGGCCCCCGCCGACCAGCACGCCGTCGCTGGACGCCCAGATCGAGGCTCTCGAACGGCGAAACGCAGCGGAGGTCCAGCAGCTGCTCGCCCGCGTTCTCGATCCCGATGGCGAGGCGCTCGGCGAGCAGGACCCCTATACGTTTCTTTCCCGGGATTACGATCCCGGAGACACCCGGGCGGACGCGCGGCTGACCCTCATTTCGCAAATCGACGACAGCGACGAGAACCAGGATCCGCAGGCCGCATACGCCGCCCAGGTGGAGATCGCGGATCTTGTTGACCAGCGGTTCGACGACGCGTTCGTCTTCGGGCAGGGCGTTCAGGATGACGCATCTTCGCGAGCAACGGGTGACAGTTTCGCGATAATCACGCCGTTCGCGCTCGTGTTGATTATCTTCGTCCTCGGGATCACCTATCGTGATCTGCTGGATATTCTGCTGGCGTTCGTTGGTATCGGGATCGTGATGGCCTGGCTCGCGGGGCTCATGGGTTGGCTCGCCATCCCGATGAACGTCATCCTAATCGCCGTCCCGTTCCTGCTGATCGGGCTGAGTATCGACTACGCTCTCCACGTCGTGATGCGCTACCGCGAGGCCCGAGAAGGGACGCTCGGCGTGGAGGAGGGGACGTCGGATGAACACGACCGTCCGTCGGATCGACCGGTCCGGGCCGCGATGGCACTCGGGTTTGGGTCTGTCGTCCTGGCGCTGGCCGCGGCGACCGTCTCGACCGGAGTCGGCTTCCTCTCGAACGTCGTCAGTCCGCTCCCGGCGATCCAGGACTTCGCGGTGCTCAGTGCTGGCGGCATCTTCGCGACGTTCGTGGCGTTCGGCGTCTTCCTGCCCGCGCTGAAGATCGAGGTCGATGGATTCATCGAGGACCGCCTCGGACGGAGCCGCCGGAAACCCGCTTTCGGCGTCGAGAGCGGCAGCGCGAACGCGGCGCTCGCGGCTCTCGGATCGCTAACGACCCGCGCCCCGATCACTGTCGTCGTCGTTGCGCTCCTGGTCGCATCAGCCGGTGCGTACGGCGCGACGAACATCGACACGGAGTTCAACGAAGCTGACTTTCTGCCCCAGGACGCACCTGACTGGGCAGGGTACCTTCCCGGACCGCTCGAACCCGATACGTACACTATCGCCGACGACTTCGATTATCTCAGTAACAACTTCCAGCTTCGGGGCGACGACGGCCAGTCGCAAGTGCTGATACGCGGCAACGTCACCGACGGGGCCGTCCTCAGGGCACTCGATCGCGCGGACGAGAGCGTCGCAGACGGGGGCACGATCCAGCTCCGTCCCGACGACCGGGCGGCGGTCGAGGGACCACATACCGTGATCCGTGCCACTGCGAGAGCGAACGAGGGTTTCGCGGCCGTCGTCGACCGCCACGATACGGACGGCGACAGGCTGCCTGACGAGAACGTCTCCGCAGTGTACGCGGCGCTGTTCGACGCCGATCAGCAGGCTGCCACGAACGTGCTGAGTCGGAACGAAGACGGCGAGATTACCTCGGCGCGCCTGCTGGTGTCGGTCCGAAGCAGCGAATCGGCACAGACCATCGCCGAAGATACACGGGCGTTCGCGGATCGGATCGAGACCGATGCACCGGGAATCACGGCAGTTGCCACTGGCGGAACGGTCACGACCGCCGTAATCCAGGACGCCTTGCTGGAGACGCTCGTCGAAGCGTTCGCAGTGACGCTCGTGGTAATCTTGCTGTTCCTGACCGCCCTCTTCTGGGTGCGTTACCGCTCGCGGTCGCTCGGTGTGCTGGTGCTCGCACCCGTCGTGGTCTCGCTGGCGTGGTTGCTCGGTGCGATGTCCCTGTTGGATATCGCGTTCAACAGCGAGACGGCAGTCATAACGAGCCTCGCGATCGGGCTCGGGGTCGACTACAGCATCCACGCGGGCGAACGGTTCGTCGACGAACGGGGGAAGCGCGACACCCTCGAAAAAGCGGTCCGAAGCACGATCACCGGAACCGGCGGGACGCTACTGGCGAGTGCCGCGACGACGGCCGCAGCCTTCGGAGTGCTTGCGTTCGCGCTGTCGCCGCCGCTCCAGCGGTTCGGGATCGTGACCGGGCTGGCGATCCTCTTTGCCTTCTCGGCGGTCGTCACGATGCTCCCCGGCCTGCTCGTCATCCGGGAGGAGATACAGCCAGGGGGGCGGTACCGGGAACACCCAGTCGAATCCGCACGACGCACGCTCGCCACGATGGCGTCGTTCGGCATCGTGCTCGCAGGAGCGCTGGCTGCCGGCGCGGCGGGCTGGTACGCGACCTCGGAGGGCCTCCACACAAGCTCGCTGGTGTCCCTGACGGCGGCCCTGATCGCCGTCGTGATCGTCGGTGCCATCGGTACGTCGATCGCGATGTTGTGGGGAGACGCGATCCGCGATCGACTGGATCGCTGATAGTGACTACTGTCACGATTTCACGGGGTACTGACACGTCTCCTGTGGTGTCCCGTCACGCTTAGGATGCCCGCGCGTGCACACTCGGTAATGACTGCTGCAGACAGTGTCCAGTCGCTGATCGACCAGCTGCACGAGGAGGCCGAGATGGATCGTCCGAACGAGGAGACGCCCGACGTGGGGATCGTCATGGGCAGTGATTCGGATCTACCGACGATGGCCGGAGGTAAGGGCAAGCGCCCAGGCGCATACGCGGCTCTGGCTGGGGAACTCGACTTCGAAGAGCAGACTGATTACACCGACGCGCCCGAGGCGAGATTTACGTTCGAGACGTTCGTCGTCTCCGCTCACCGGACGCCGGAACTGATGTACGCCTACGCCGAGACCGCCGAGGACCGCGGGCTGGACGTCATCATCGCTGGCGCTGGTGGCAAATCCGCCGACCTGCCGAATATGACGGCTTCGATAGCGTATCCGCTTCCAGTCATCGGTGTGCCTGTCCAGGAGAAATCCGTCGATTCGGTGATCGGGATGCCCCAGGGCGCGCCCATCACTGCCGTCGACGCAGGCAAGTCTTTCAACGCCGCATTGACGGCCGCTCAGATCCTCTCACGGAAGTACCCCGAGATCCGGGAACGACTCGTGGTGTACCACGACGACCTTCAGGAAGATGTCGGCGACGTCTCGCGGGACCTCCACGAGATGGGCACACCTGGTTTTAAGAGCGAATACTGGAACTGACAGCGTACCGACGAACGACGGAAAGCGTTGTCGAAAACGGTAACACTGAATCCTTATATGCGACCGCTCCCAAGCGGCTCTCAGGAGTCTTATGAGCAATCCGTGGATCGCGATCGGCGCGCTGGCGATTGTAGCGATCATCATCCCGGTGGCCATGCTGGTCGTCTCGGCACTGCTTCGCCCGCGCGTCCAAGAACAAGGTAAACTCGCCACGTACGAGAGCGGTGAGGTCCCGACAGGCGACACGCGCATCCGGTTCAACATCCAGTACTACATGGTTGCGCTGCTGTTCGTCGTCTTCGACATCGAGACGGTCCTCATCTTCCCCTGGACCGTCATATACAACGATGCCGTAACGAACGTCGGGCTCACGGAGGCGTTACTCCCGATGCTCGTGTTCATCGGCATCCTCGTCGTCGGACTGGGATGGGCGTGGCGTAACGGCGCAGTCCGGTGGGTTCGCAGCCCGCGGGCACAGCGTCAGAAGGTCGAACGGTAACTATGAGTAGCGAACAGACACCGACCGACGACGGTACAGGCGGAAAAACGACTCAGGAGGCCCGGATGGGAGAAGGCGTCGACGACCGGTTTAACTCCCGGTTACGGGACGCGTTCGGTACGTCGCCGTTCATCCTCACGAAGTTCGACAAGTTCATGAACTGGGTCCGCGGGTCGTCGATGTTCATGCTGCAGTTCGGAATCGCTTGCTGCAGCATCGAGATGATGCACACCTATTCGGTCAAACACGACCTCGACCGGTTCCACGCGGGTGTGCCACGGGCGTCGCCGAGACAAGCCGACGTGATCATCGTCCCCGGAACGATCGTCTCGAAGTTCGCCCCACGGATGAAGCGGGTCTACGACCAGATGCCCGAGCCGAAGTTCGTCATCGGGATGGGATCGTGTACGATCTCCGGGGGCCCCTTCCAGGAAGGGTACAACGTCGTCAAAGGTGCCGAGGAGGTCATCCCGGTGGACATCCACGTCCCTGGCTGTCCGCCCCGGCCAGAGGCGCTCATCTACGGCGTCGCCAAACTCCAGGAACAGATCGCGCACGGCGAGACGGCCCCCGTGACGGTCAAACCCTACGAACTAGAAGAGTTCGGCGACCTCGATCGAGACGAGCTCGTCCAGCACCTGGCCGACGAGATCGACGAGGACGACCTCGTAATGCGATTTAACTGGACTGATTCGCCATGAGTTTGGAACAACCTGAACCGCCCGCGACAGCCGACGACGTCGGCGTCACCGAGGACGGCCTCGACTACGCCGCCATCGAGGCGCTGATCGAAGACAACGTCATCGGCCGCGAGAGCCACGTCAACGCTGAGGGGTTCGTCATCCGCCCCGATGCCGTCCAGGACACGCTCTCGACGCTGAAGGAAGAGGCGGGGTTCGATCACTGCTCGGCTGTCACGGCTCAGGAGTACGCGGATCGCTTCGAATCGATCTATCATCTCAAGAAATTCGACGACCCC
>JAZKRQ010000056.1:0-15014 GCA_036628575.1 Halapricum sp. | reverse complement strand
AACTACCCGAACGTCATGAAGGTCGTGTTCGCGACGGCGCTGGGAATACTCCTGGGCGTCGAGCGGGAGTGGTCACAGAAGCCGGCCGGCCTGCGGACGTTCAGCATCATCACACTCGGAGCGACAGTGCTGACGATAGTCGACGAGCCGGTCTTGCTGGTTCTTGGTGGCGTTCTCGTGGTCGTCCAGGGGAGCCTGTTCGCGGTCGGCGGACTCCTCTCGGGTGAGCGGAACTACCTGCTCACGACGTCGTCCTCGATGGTGCTGGCCTACGGCGTCGGCGTACTCATCGGCAAGGGCTTTTATCAGGTCGGGGTCATCGTCGTCATCTTCGCGACGTTCCTGCTGGTCCTCCGGCGGGAACTCCACGGGTTCGCCAGAAACCTCTCGAAGGACGAAATCCAGAGCGCCCTCGAGTTCGGCCTGCTGGCGTTCGTCGTGTTCCCGTTGTTACCCAACGAATCGTTCGGTCCGGGCGGTGCTATCGATCCCCGATCGATCTGGCTGCTGGTCGTGGCGGTCAGCGCAATCGGCTTCGTCAACTATCTGGTCGTCCAGCGCTACGGCGCCAAGGGGATCGCTATTACGAGCTTCTTCGGCGGGCTGGTCAACTCCGCGGCCGTCATCGGAGAAATCGTCTCCCGGACGCGTGAGCGTGCGGGCTTTTCCAGCATCGCCGTCGGCGCGGTACTGCTCGCCAACGCCGCGATGGCCCTCCGTGACCTGTCTATCGTCGTCGCATTCGTCCCGGAACTCGTCGTTGATGTCGGTGCGCCGCTCGCGACCATCATCGGCGTCGGCGTTCTTCTGTCGTATCTGATCAGCGACTGGGAGACTGACTTCGAAATCGAGTTCGAGTCCCCGTTCAACCTCCGGACGGCCCTCAAGTTCGGAGCCCTGTTTATGCTGGTGCTCGCCGTGTCGGCGAGTGCACGGTCGCTTTTCGGAAATTCGGGCTTTCTCGTCTCCAGCTTTCTGGGCGGGATGGTCTCGAGTGGCGCCGTCACGACGTCAGTCGTGTTGCTCGTCGAGTCTGGCCAGTTGCCCACCAACGTCGCAGCAACCGGGATTATCGCCGCAGTCACCGGGAGCATACTCGTCAAGCTCGGCCTCGCGGTGTCGATGGACCGCTCGATCGCTCGCCCCGTCGCAGCCGCAACTGCCGTGCTCATCGCCGCGGGTGTCGTCACGACGGCCGTCACCGTCGCGGTACTCGGGTAGGGGCCGACGCGGGCCGGACGTCACCGGACCTTCCGCCGGAGGTACGCGGACGTGAACTCGCTGAAGATGACGACGCCGAGAATCGCCAGCAAAATTACGAGAACGCGCTGCCAGGCGAAGAAGTTGATGGACGTGCTGAGATTCACGCCGATGCCGCCGGCACCGACGAAGCCGATTATCGTGGAGGCACGGACGTTGATGTCCCACCGGTACGTCGAGACGCCGATGAACGCCGGCTTGACCTGCGGGACGATGCCGTAGATGGCGGCCTCCAGGGAGTTGGCGCCGGTGGCCCGGACCGCCTCTACCTGACCCGGATCGATCTCCTCGATTGCCTCGGCGATGAGTTTCGAGGTGAATCCGATCGAGCGGACCCCGACTGCCAGAACGCCCGCAAGCGCTCCCGGCCCGAGGACGATGACGAAGATAAGCGCCCAGATGATGACGTTGACCGACCGGCTGGCCGAGATGATGAACTTGCCGATGCCGTACGTTATCCGGTTTGGCGTCGTGTTTTCGGCACCGAGCATCGCAACCGGCACAGAGACGATGACCGCCAGCGCTGTTCCCAGAACCGCGATGTGGATCGTTTCGATGAGCGGCCCGAGGATTTCGCCGGTGTACGCGGCATCCGGGGGATACATGCGAGCAATGAGATCGGCCAGCTCCCGGGGTGCCGTCGCGAGGAAGTTGTAGTTCACGTTCAGCAGGGTCCAGGAGACCACGACTGCGACGATCGCGACCAGGCCGGCGACGTACCGCAGGATGCGCTGGCGCGGCGTCCGGCGCTCCCAGGTCCGGTAGTCAGTCACTGTACCCGCCTCCGGACGTACGCGCTCACGATTTCGCCCACGATGACCACTGCGATGATGGCCAGGATAATCGTGAGGCTGTAGTCGTAGTCGTACTTGTCGAAGGAGTTCAGAAGCGTCGCGCCGATGCCGCCAGCCCCGACGATGCCGACGATGGTGCTGTGGCGGATGTTGATGTCCCACCGGTAGATCGAGAGGCCAACGATGCGCGGAATGACCTGTGGAACCACGCCGAACAGGAGCGTCTCGAGCTTGCTGGCGCCGGTCGCGCGCATCGCGTCCAGTTGACCGGCGTCGATGTCCTCGATCTCCTCGGCCAGGAGCTTCGAGAAGAACCCGACTGTCTTGAACGACAGCGCGATGACCCCCGCGAGAGCGCCGAACCCGACAGCCTTGACGACGATGATGGCGACGATCAGCTCGTGAAACGCACGGGAGACCGTTATCAGCCCCCGTCCGGTAGCGTAGACGGGCTTCGGGGCGAGGTTCTCCGCTGCCATGAACGCGATCGGGAGGCTGATTGCCACGCCGATGACGGTCGCGACGACGGCCATCGCGAGGCTCTCGACCATCCCTTCGACGAGTAACTCCTGTTTTTCGGGGGTGAGTTCCGGCGGGAACATGCTCGTCAGCAAGCCCGCAGCCTGGTCCCAGCCCTGGGCCATCCGATCCAGGGAGATACGCATGTCGTAGAGACTCCAGAGGAGGAAAAGTGCGATGACGAGATAGACACCGTACTTCACCCACTGGTTGTAAAATGCCGTGGGCCGCGTCCACTCCCGTGGGTTGGCTGGTTTCGTGGCCATGGTTACCCGCGCCGTATTTCGCCGTCCTGGACGACCTCTTCCAACTCGTCTTCGTCCTCGCCGACAGCTCCTCCCGGCGATCTGGATTCCACGTCAGCGCCCCGGTAAATCGTGTCCCGCGCCCCATCGTCGAGTTCCTCTGCCCGACCCTTGAACACCTTCTCGCCCTCGCGGAGGCCGATGATGCGGTCCGCGTACTCCTCGGCCAGCGTGACCTCGTGGATGTTGATGAGGACGGGGATGTCGTCGTCGGCTGCAATCTCGGTGAGCAGGTCCATCACCGCCCGCGACGTCTCCGGGTCGAGGCTGCTCGTCGGCTCGTCGACGAGCAGGATCTTCGGTCGCTGGAGGATGGCTCGCGCGATGCCGACACGCTGGCGTTGCCCACCGGAAAGTTCGTCCGCCCGGTCGTTCTCGTGGCCGGCGAGCCCGACTCTGTCGAGTACCTCGTAGGCCCGCTCGATGTCGTCGCCCGGGAAGTGCCGCCGGAACGCGTTCCACGTACTCACGTACCCGAGACGGCCCGAGAGGACGTTCTCCATCACGGTCAGCCGTTCGACCAGATTGAACTCCTGGAAGATCATTCCCATATCACGTCTGGTGTTCCGGAGGTCGTCCCCGGACAGCGACGTAACCTCGACCCCATCCAGTTCGACGCTTCCGCCGGTGGGTTCGGTGAGGCGGTTGATACAGCGGATGAAGGTGCTCTTGCCGGCGCCGCTGGGGCCGATGACTGCGACCATCTCGTTGCCACCGACCTCCAGCGAGACGCCGCGCAGGGCGCGCTCGCCGGATGGGTAGGTCTTTTCCAGATCAGTTACAGAGAGCATTATGTAGCGTATCGTGATAGAGGGGAGTATGTTTTTCGAGTCCCCGCGACCGACCGGCCCGGGCTATTCTCCGATGTTACCCGTCGCGTACTCGACCTCGAGCGACTCCTGGATCTGGAGGATGATGTCCCACACCGTCGCGTAGTCGATCTCGACCCAGGTACCCCGTCCCTCGAACTCCTCTGCGATGGACGTGTCCTGATAGTCGTTCTCGAGGAACGCCGTGCGGACGCCCTCCTGGATGTCGGGATGGAGGGTGTTGACGTGGGAAAAGGCCGTCGTCGGGAACGGTTCGGACGCCCAGACGGACTTGATCTTCTCGGGATCGAGTTGCCCGTCGCGGGCCACGCGTGCGAAACAGGTCGAACACATCGGCGCAGCGTCGTAGTCCCCGTTCGCAACGCCGAGAGCACCCTGCTGGTGGCCGCCCGAGTAGGTCACCTCGTAGTCCTCCTCGGGCTGGACTCCCTGGTTTGCGAACAGCGCCCGCGGGGCGAGGTTGCCGGAGTTCGAGGAGGGATCCGAGTGTGCGACTGTCTTCCCCGCCAGGTCTTCGATCGAGCCGATGTCCGGGTTGTCGACCTGTGTGATCAGCCACAGCCGGTACCCGAAGCTCCCGCCCTCGCCGTCGACCTGGATACCGAACGGAACAGCGTTTGCGAGGTTGACGGCGAACGGGACCGTCCCGGTCGAGAACCCGGCGAGGTGGAGACGTTCAGAGCGCATCGCCTCGACCTGTGCGGCGTAGGAGTCGAGCGGAATGTACTCCACGCTCTTGCCGGTCTCCTCCTCGATGTTGCTCAGCAAGGGTTCGAGCGTGTCCTCGTAGACTGTCGGGTCCTCGGTCGGCACCAGCGAGAACTGGAGCGTGTCGGGGTCGAGCAGTTGGCTCTCGTCGTCTGGCGTCTCCGCGACCGGATCGCCGTATCGTGGCTCGTCGCGGGGGTTGCCCTGCATCCGCTCGAGGTCCGCCATCGTCCCCGTCTCGAAGCCGGCTTCGAGCAACGTGCTGGTCAACTGCGGGAACTCCGGGTCGGACGGGTCGAACTCGGGATACGTCGACGGGTCCGTGTGGGCCGGCGCGCCGTCTTCTCCGTCCATGTCGCCATCGCCGCCGTCACTGCCATCGCCGCCGTCACCGCCATCGCCGCCGTCACCGCCATCGCCGCCGTCACCGCCATCGCCGCCGTCACCGCCATCGCCGCCGTCGCCGCCGTCACTGCCAGTACAGCCAGCGAGGCCGACTGTTGTTGCTACGCCGATGCTACTGAGAAACCTCCGTCTGTTGAAATCCCGCATGGTACCTCGAAGAGCACAATCGTTATTAATAGTTTGGGTGGTTTCCGTAAACAGTCTAACGTTACCATACAGAGCAGTTGGTTGTGATACTGACGGCTATAACTTCGTGAGCATAGTCGACCCCGCGGGAAGTCGACATTACTCACGGGCTTATAGCCGTTATACCGGTCGACGTAACTTTTGATACTTCTCAGCCGGACGTTCCCGGCTGAAAGTATCAGGGCTTACGTCGACCGGTATAGTATCACACCGACGACGTCACTGACGGTGCTTGCGGGGACGGCGTCCTCGAAGCGCTCGATCGTGTGCGCAGAACCCAGTGATGGTGTCGCCAATCCGGGCCGAACCCGTTCGTAACCAGGTGGGTCGGAGTTCACCGGAGTTTTAAGTTCTGACCTGGGCAACCCCTGGGGTACGTTATGAGTCGTCAGAGTCTCCAGTCGGCACTCGAAGCGGCCGACACCACAGTTGACTTTCTCCGCGAGAACACCGGCAGGCATCCCTATCCAGTCCCCAGTGAACACACGAACTGGATAGAGGAGGAGCGAAGCTGGCGGGAGACGTGTAGCCTCTCGGACCTCTCACACCACCAGCGCGACCTCTACGTTCAGGGGCCGGACGCACTCGACGTGTTCGTCGACCTCGGCGCGAACGATTTCGAGTCGTTCGAGCCCGGGCAGGCAAAGCAGTTCGTCGCGCCGAACCCGGACGGCTATCTGATCGGGGACGCCATCCTCTTCTATCTGGACGATCACCGCCTCAAACTCACCGGCACGCCGGTCGCGCCGAACTGGGTGGAGTACAACCTGGCGACCGGTGAGTACGACGCCACAGCCGAGGCGGACGAGCGATACCACGACAAGGACGTCCCCCACACGACGTTCAGGTACCAGCTCCAGGGCCCCGAGGCTTTCGAGGTTATGGAGGCGGTGACAGACGGGCCCCTGCCGGAGATCCCCTTTTTCAACTTCGACGAAGTGACCATCGCCGGTGTCGACATCCACGCCTTGCGCCATTCGATGTCCTCCGAGCCGGGATTCGAGTTCTGGGGGCCCTGGGACCAGCGTGACCGCGTCAGGAACGCGATCCTCGACGTAGGCGAGGCGTACGACATCCGGCAACTGGGCGAGAAGAGCTACAAGGCACAGGGCTCTGAGAAGGGGTGGATTGCCCGCCCGCTGCCGGCCATCTACGGCGACGGGATGCACGAGTACAGGGAGTGGCTGGACGACGACGACTACGAGGGAGCCAGCACGCTCGGTGGCAGTTTCGACTCCGACGATATAACCGACTACTACATGACGCCGTTCGAACTCGGGTACGGCCCCTTTCTCGACTTCGACCACGAGTTTGTCGGTCGGGACGCACTCGAAGAGATGACTGACGGGCCGAGTCGACAGAAGCGAACGCTCGTCTGGGACGACGACGACGTTCTGGACATCTTCGCGTCGCTGCTCTCGGAGGGGGAGAGTTACAAGTATCTGGACCTCTCCGAGCCGTACTGGGCCGTGTTCCACTACGACGCCGTGAGGAAAGGCGGCGAAACCGTCGGGTTGTCGAAGTACTTCGGTTACACCTACAACGAGCGCTCCGTCCTCTCGCTGTGTGTCATCGACGAGGAGTACAGCGACCCGGGAACGGAAGTGACGCTGGTCTGGGGTGAGCCGGGAGGCGAGTCCCCGAACCCGACGGTCGAACCCCACGTCCAAACGGAGATTGCGGCGACTGTCGCCCCGAATCCCTACGTCGAGCAGTGACGGACTCCCCGGCGTGGTCTGTGGCCAAACGTTTAATAATTCATCCGTCGACCAGTTCTTTATCGACGATGACGGTAGTAAAGATAACTTTGGATCCTGTCCCGGTGTCGGCCCCGGAGCAGGAATCCCACCGTGGGGGGTCCGACCGCAGCGCGGAGGCTCCGGATTCCGTCTCGGGTCGCAAACTGGGAAAGCCGATCGCCTCCGCTGGCCGATGACTGGGGACTACGAGGCGGCGTTCGTCGACCTGGACGGAACGGTGTATCGGGGTGACCGCCTCATCTCCGGTGCTGACCGCGGGATCCGGACACTCCGGACGGCTGGCATCGAGGTTCTCTTTCTCTCGAACAAGGCCATCGAGCGACGGGGCGACTACGTCGAGAAACTCGCTGCCCTGGGCGTCGAGGCCACACGCGACCGCGTGATCAATTCCGGGTGGGTGACCGCGCGGTACGTCGCCGATCGCTACCCGGACAGGGAGGCGTTCGTCATCGGTGAGGACCCGCTCCTCGAGGAATTTGACGAGGCCGGCGTCGACGCGACCCGGGACTCTCCGGGGGACCTCCTGGTGGCGTCGATGGACCGGGAGTTCACGTACGAGAAGCTGACCCTCGCGCTGATGACATTAGAGAACGACACGCCGTTTCTCGCGACAAATCCCGACCGGACCTGCCCCACCGAGGACGGTGCAGTCCCCGATGCGGCCGGCATGATTGCCGCGGTCGAGGGCGTGACCGACCGGGAAGTCGACACCGTGGTCGGCAAACCCTCTGAAACGATGGTCGAAACCGCGCTCGAGGCGGTCGGTGCCGAGGCGGCGGAGTGTCTGGTCGTCGGTGACAGGCTCGAGACGGACATCTGGATGGGTGAGCGCGCCGGGATGACGACTGTTCTCGTGTTGAGCGGCGTCACCGACCGTGTTGCGCTCGACGAAGCCGAGGTGCAACCCGACTACGTCGTCGAGACACTCGGCGATGTCGCGGACGTCCTGGAGTCCTGACTGGCACTTCCCGACCTGGTTCCACGTGCTGATAGAGCGGACAGACCGGTCACAGCCCCGCGAGATTCTGCCGGAGCTTGATCGTGCCCGTCATCAGCGCGGTCGCGGTCATGATGATGAAGATTACCTGCACGTGCAACACGACGACGCGGTCCAGCCCGAGCGGGACGGAGAGGCTGACGATGTTGACGAGGGCCGCAAAGGTCATCACCGGCAGCAGGTGACGAAGCAGCGAGTCGAGCATGGTTCCCTGGACCCGGGAGTGTGTGGTCTGGTCGTGATAGAATGCCACGCCGTACACCGTGTACATGATGGCGCTCACACCCTCGACGATCGCCGAAAGGTCGGAGACGCCGACGGCGACGAGGACCACGACGTCCAGAAACACGAGGCCGATGAAGGCCGCTCGGGCGACGCGCTCGAAGGGGTGGGATCGCTTCGCACCGCCGTCAGCACTCGTGGTAATGAGGTGGATCTGCCGGATCGCGAAGGCGAGAAGCAACGTCAGCGCGAGCATCGCGGCGCTCTTGTAGGGGAGGTCGAGCGTGGTCACGATCTCGAGGATGCCGACGAGGCCGTAGATCGCCGCGAAGCCGCCGATGTACAGCAGATACCTCCAGATCGAAATCTGGGTATCGAGTCCGGTCTCGGCCCTGTTACGGTGCGCATAGAAGGCAAAGCGGAGCCCCAGCACCATCAGTAACGCCAGCCCGATGAAGAAGATAAAGGTGAGGTTCGGGTTGTTGGCGACATTGTCGACCCCAATCTCAGCCATTCGCCTCCCCCACGCTGACCAGTTCGCGCACGAAGTGTTCGACGGTTTCGTACCGTGTCAGCTTGCCCTTCGCCATCGCCTTCGTGACGACGTCGTCGATCTCGGGTGGCACGTCCTCGGCAACCTGGCTCGGCAGGACAGGATCCTGCGAGAGGACAGACTCACGGACGTCGTCGAATCCCCCGGAGAAGGGGGAGCGGCCGGTGAGCCGGTGGTAGAGAACGGCGCCGAGCTGGTAGATATCGGTCGCGTGATCGACCTGGCCGTAGCTGTCGTCGAAATACTCTGGCGCGGCGTAGCGAGGGTCGAGACACAGCGCCGGATCAAAGTGAAACCGGAAGGCGCTCAACAGCCCGACGTTGTCCAGAACCGGGACTGGTTCGTCACCTTCCATGACGTCGCCGGGGTAGGAGACGTTCCGAGGGTCGATACCGCCGTGGATGACGCCGTTCTGGTGGAGGTGTGCGACCGCACTCGCCAGGTCGGCCGCCTCCATGACGGCACGTCGGGGCGGGACCCTGTCAGTTTCGAGGAGGGTCTCGCCGGTGAACATCGTGACGAGCCACGGGCGGGGTTCGCCCCCCCAGTCGAACACCGAGACAAGGTTCGGGTGATCGTCGACCGCCTCCCAGCGGCGGAGTTCCGACTCGACCCGCTTCTCGAAGGCGAGCCGGTTGCCGTCGGGCCGGTCGAGGAGCCGCAACGCCACCGCCCTGTCCTCGCCGCTCTGGCCGACCAGCGCCTCGTAGATGTCGGCGTACCGGTCGCGGTGGCGCGAAGCGAGGATGTGGAGCGTGTCGAATCTGCTCCTGGACGCGATGGACGAGACTTCGGTACGCTGCTCGGCCATCGGGCCGCCGAGCCCGTCCTCCTCGTCGCTCTCGTCGTTTGTTCCCTCGCCCTCGCGCTCGAAGTCAGCGTACGTACGCCGCGGGTCATCGGTTTTCCCGGCCCCGGCAACGCTGGTCCTGCCCACCCCCTCGCGTTCGGGATCAGTGCTGTAGTAGTGATTGCGCGTGAAGTTGCCGATCTGGGGCAGCGGCATCTCCCGGTCCTCGGCGTCTTCGGCGATGTCCTGCAGAATACGCTCGACCTGATCCGGGCGACGCGTCGAAATGTAGTCGAGTGCTGTCGTCAGTTCGAGCGACGCGAACGCCCCGTCGAGGCGGTCGCTCAGCCGGCGGACGAGGTACTCGATCGTGTCGTCGTCGTCGAGGTCGTCGATGACCAGACAGCAGATCCAGGCGGCACACAGCCGGTCAAACCGTTCGTCGGACTCGAACAGCCCGACGACGTAGGGCAGGCGCTCCCTGGCACGGTCGGGATCGGTCAACGTCTCGAGGACGAGTGTGGCTGGATCCGGCCCCCCGTCCCGGTCTGACGACGCCATGTGTCGGTTCGTGTATACTTATCGGCAGCAGGTAATTATAGTTTTGCCAAAACACCCATATCAGGCCTGGCACAGATCGGGCTCGGAGACGTGCGCTGTTATCAACCCTGAGATTTTGGAAACTGAGATTAAGTACCGAGGAGCCCATCAACCTGTAATGGCAGGGCAAAACAGTTCTCTCTTGCCGGAGTGGGTCAGCGAGAGCTACGCGCGGCGGCTGGGCGTGGCACTCTCGCTTGCCATTCTGGCGATGGTCGCGTTCGGTCTGGTAGTCAGTGCCCAGGCGTCTGCGACCCTGGAAGAGGACGTCGAACAGGAGTTGACAGCGCTGTCGGGATCCCAGGCCGAACAGCTCGACTCCTGGCTGAGAAACACCCAGCGAAGTGTCAGAGCGACGTCGACCCATCCCGCGCTCGCAAGTGGCGAGACGGACCGTGCCCAGGGGTATCTCACGTCGCTGGTAGAGAACGACGCCACTTCAGAGAACGTCGTCGCAGTTCACTACCTCGACACCGAGACGATGACCTTCGAGGCGAGTTCGAACGAGGCGTTTGTCGGGGTCAACGCGGCCGATCAGGGCGCGGCCTTCGCCGAGAACCCGCCGGAGTTCGACGGGCCGGGCGACACGCACGTCTCCGAGCCGTTCACCGTCCCGATCGTCGACCACCCGATCATCGCCGTCATCTCGCCGGTCGAAGGGAGCGACCACGCGCTCGTCTACATGGTCAATCTCCGTGATCGCGCCCGGAGCATCTCCCAGCAACGTGGCGATTCGTTCACCGTCGTCGTGAACAGCAAGAGCCAGTACGTCGCACACCCGGACGCGAACAGGATACTCTCCGAGCACGAAGGGGGTGACGGCACGCTATCGGATCTCGCGCCCGGCGAGAGCGACTACGTGGAGATGGACGAGCAGGTGGTGGGGATGACGAAGTTGCAGGCAGTCGACTGGACAGTGATGACCCTCTCCCAGAAGCACGTGGCCTTCGCGCTGGCCTCGCAGATAAACTCGGACCTGATCGGGCTCATTCTCTTCGCTGTCATCAACCTCGGGCTGGTCGGCGTGACCATCGGGACGAACACCGTCGTCTCGCTGCGCCGTCTCGCCGCCCGCGCCGAGGAGATGGGCGAGGGGAGTCTCGACGTGGATCTCTCGACGGCCCGTGACGACGAGTTCGGGGCGCTGTATACCTCCTTCGACCGGATGCGGACCTCGCTCCGCGAGAAGATCCGCGAGTCCGAACAGGCAAAGCAGGACGCAGAGCAGGCCCGCGAGGCGGCTGTCGAGGAGAGTGAGGTCATGCAGGAGATGAACGAGCACCTCGAACGGAAGGCGACGGAGTACCGCGAGGTCCTGAGCGACGCCGCGGACGGCGACCTCACGAGGCGGGTCGACACCGCAAGCGAGAATGCGTCGATGGCGTCGGTCGGCGAGGAGATCAACACGACCCTCGACGCCCTGGAGGGCACGATCGCGGACATGCAGGCGTTCGCGGAGAACGTTCTCGTCGCCAGCGGTGACCTCGACGAGAACGCCGAGCGGGTCGACCAGGCGAGCAGGCAGGTCAGGTCCTCGATCGAGGAGATCTTCGAGGGGGCCTCGACACAGAGCGAGCGCCTCGGGGATGCCGCCGCCGAGATGGAGAGCCTCTCGGCGACCGCAGAGGAGGTCGCCTCCTCGGCCCAGGAGGTCGCGAGCACCTCCCAGTCGGCCGCCGAGGTCGGCGAACAGGGCCGGGAGGCCGCACAGGAGGCCATCGAGGAGATGACCGCCATCGACGACCAGACCGACGAGACTGTCGAGGAAATAAGCGCCCTCGCCGAGGACCTGGCGGAGATCGGCGACATCGTCGACCTCATACAGGAGATCGTCGAGCAGACGAACATGCTCGCGCTGAACGCTTCCATCGAGGCGGCCCACGCGGACGCCGCCGGCGACGGATTCGCGGTCGTCGCAGACGAGATCAAGAACCTCGCCGAGGAGACGAAAGACGCCGCCGGCGACATCGAGGACCGCATCGGACGGATCCAGGAGCAGGCCGACGAGACGGTCGCGACGATGGAGTCGACGAGCGACCGGGTCGCCGCCGGCACGGACACGGTCGAGGAGGCAATCGACGCGCTGGAACGCATCGTCGAGTACACCGAGGAGGTCGACGTGGGCATCCAGGAAATCGACGACGCGACGGAGGAACAGGCTGAGACCTCACAGCGGCTGATGGGGATGGTCGACGACCTCTCGGCGATCAGCGAGGAGACCGCCCAGCAGTCCGACACGGTGGCGGATGCCGCCGAGGAACAGACCGACTCCATCGAGGCGGTGGCCGACTCGGCGCGCAGCCTCCGCGAACGGGCCGACGAACTCGGCGACCTGCTGGAACAGTTCGAGGTCGACTCGACCGGCACGGACGCCGGGCGATCACCCACCCCAACAACTGTCGACGACTAACAATGGCTACGATCACCCTCTGGTTCACGCTCGGTACGGCTGGTATGGCTCTGGGAACGCTGGCACTCGCGTACGGCCTGCGGCTGGTCCCCGGGAGCGAACGCCGCGACTACGGGATTCTGATCGCGGTGCCCGCCATCGCGGTCGTCGCCTACGCGCTGATGGCCCTCGAGATGGGGGCCGTCGCGTCCGCAGTCGGCGGCACCGTCTACGTCGTGCGGTACGTCGACTGGCTGCTGACGACGCCGCTGCACATCCTGTTTCTCGGGCTCTTCGCGGGGGCGTCCACGCGCTTCCTCGTCCGGGCGACCGGGCTGCAGGCCGCGGTCATCGTCCTCGGGCTGGCGGCGGCACTCGTCGCCGGGCCGCTGAAGTGGGCCCTCTACCTCGGCGGCGTCGTGGCCTTTGCAGCCGTCGTCTACTACGCGTACGTCCAGTTCGACGCCGCCGCCCGGGAGGAGGGCGACACCACGTTCGCCGTCTACCGGAAACTTCGGTCGTTCCTCGTCGTCCTCTGGCTGGTCTATCCGGTCATCTGGATCGTCGGACCCAACGCCGTCCAGCTCATGGACGTCGAGACGACCGCGCTCGTCGTCGCCTACCTCGACATCGTCGCGAAGGTCGGGTTCGGCCTCATCGCCCTGAACGGCTACGTCCTGACTGTCGGGACAGAGTCGGCCGACATCGCGCCGGCGGACTGATACCCGCCACCACAAACGCTTAACCGCCCGGGCGACGCCTCGCGTGGTTGTATGAGTGACCGCGATTCCAGGGGATCGGCGATCGACGACCCCGGACGGGGCGACCCTCCAGATATGGGCGACCTGATCGACGAACTCGAGGAACTGGAGGGGCTTGTCCGGACCGAGGCGGCCCGCGAGCAGGTCCGGGAGTCGATCCGGATGGCGCTGGAGACACAGGACGACGCCGTCTTCGGGCTGGTCCCGCGACGGCTCGTCGGCGTGATGTCAGTCCCGCTCCTGACTGCGCTTTTCATGATGACCGTCTGGGGCCGGGTCGACTGGGCTGACCCGTGGCTGTCGCTGTGTACGGTCAGCGTCGCGTTCGTTCCGATGGCGATCGGGGCGGCACTGGGTGACATCCTTCCCGGATCCTAGACGGGCTGTCGGCGCCGCGCGTGCGGGCCGGAACGTTTGACAACGGGTGAACTACCCCTGCCTACTCACTCACCGCTGAAGCGGTTCGTTCCGTGAGGCAGGGGCTTCCTGTTTCAACGACGCACTTTGCATCCACACCGGTGGACGACCCACCAGTCGCGGACGTAGGGAGCGCAGTCTCCGCAGGCGGTGATTCGGCCGTGCCCTGACCTATCTCTGCTGGTGAATGTTCAACTCCAAGTTTGGTGAGACCGCGGCGTTTGATCTCTAACGCGGCGTTGTGATCACGGTCTGTCTCGAACCCACACGACGGACAGGAGTGCTCACGGACCCAGAGTGGTTTCTCTGTCGAGCAGCCACAGTGTGAACACTGCTTCGTCGTGCCTTCTGGTGGAACTTCAACGACGCGGCAGCCGTTTTTCTTGCCGTGGCGTTTGAACGCTGCAATCAGCTTGCGCCACGACATCGCAGTCACATTTCGGCTATTCCGGTGACTCTCCATCATGCCTCCCACGTTGAGGTCTTCGAGGAAGACAGCGTCGTACGTGGTCGTATATTCGTGGGCGAGTTTCTCCCGGTAGTCTTCCCGGCGGTTGGCGAGTCGCTTGTACGCTTTCGCTAGCGACCGCCGTGCTTTCTCCCAGTTGTTTGATCCGTGTTCTTTCCGTGAAAGGTCACGATGCCGGCGCTCAATTCGCCTTCTGTCTTCTGCCTCGTCGAGCCGATTGAACGACCTGTCTTCAGAGTCGTGAATGAGCGATGTGATGCCGAGATCAATCCCGACGGTATCTTCTGGGTCAATATCTTCAATAGCTGGTGAATCCGGGTACTCAGGGTCGTAGTCGACGACGATGCTGACGGTCCATTCACCGGTTTGTTCACGCTTCAGGATGACCTGCGTGATCTCGCCGTCTTCAGGAAGTGGCCGGTGGGAGTTGAGGTGGAAGGCACCGATTTTGGAGAAGTTCACGATCGCGTGGGCAGTACGGTCCGTGTTACTATCCACGTCGAAACCGGACTGGTTGTACACGATGCTGCGGAACTCTCGTGGTGCTTTCCACTTCAGCCGGCCAACATCGTAGCCGCGGTCTTGGAGCGATTCAAGTACGCTCTCGCTTTGCTTGATGCGCCGGATTGCCATCTGCAAGCATTTTGAATACACGGTTTGCCATTCGGGCCAGCGGTTCTTCCACCCGCCAGTTCCGGTGAGTTTGTTCTGCATCGCCGTGTACGACGGTTTGTCGGAGGCAGGTGCTGGCCGGTATTCTTGTGTGAGAGCGTGATTGTACACTTCTCGACACGTTTGAATGGCGTCCCACGCAGCGGTTGCTACTGAGTCATCGTCCGGCGTTGCAGCGTACTTGAACGTCTCCTCAACCACTACCTACCTGTCTGGTTTCCGAGTACTTGAATGCTTGGAACATTCAGTTCTCGACGGCTGTATCCCTGCCCTACTCGCTCCCGATGGTCGCTCCTCGAGGACGGGGACTTAGCCTGAAAGAGTTAAAAACGGCCGCCCGATATAGGGGGGTATGAGTAGCGAGAGCGAGCAAAAGC
>JAZKRQ010000055.1:0-15215 GCA_036628575.1 Halapricum sp. | reverse complement strand
CGAACAGAGCGAGAGTGTGAGCTACTCCTCACCCGGTTCGTAGTGTTCACCGGCTTGGCTGGGCATGCGCGTGTAGCCGACGAACGCGAGGACGATAATGACGGCTACATACGGGACCAGCCGAATCAGTTCCGTCGGGGCCGGGACGAACGGGATTTGCTGAAGACGGATCTGCAACGCGTCCAGACTGGCGAACAGGAGGCCTGCCGCCGCGGTCCCGATCGGGTTGTAGTTCCCGAACAGATAGGTCGTGATCGCGATCCAGCCGTCGCCGGCGATCATCGTCTGACCGCTCCCGATGAACCGACCGACGCGACCGACCGCCAGTCCAGCACCGCCGATCCCGGAGAGGACGCCCGAGAGCGTGACGCCGATGTACCGAACCCGGTGGACGTCGACGCCGGCGGTGTCCAGCGAGGAGGGGTTCTCACCGCTGGCTTCGATCCATCGACCGAAGGTCGTGTACCGGAAGACGTACCAGACGAGGGCGATCGTCACCAGCATCAGGAGCACGATCGGATTAGTGTCGAAGAGGATCGGACCGAGAACCGGGATATTGTCCGCGAGCACCGGTATCGTCACCGAATTGATCGTCGCAACGCTGGCACTGTTGACCGAGCCCCAGACGACGATGCTCAAGAACGGTCCGAGACCGAGTGCGACCAGCCAGACGGCGAGTCCGGCGATGATCATGTCGGCCTTGAACTCAATGACGATCACCGCGAAGATAATCACGAGGAACGTGCTCGCCAGCACGCCGGCGAAGAAACCGATCCAGACTGTCGTCTGACTAGCAGACCCACCACCGGAGAGGATGTGCGTGACCGCGACGGCGGTGAACGCCGAGATTATCAACAGACCTTCGAGCCCGATGTTGATGACGCCAGTCTTCTCAGCGAAGATGCCTCCGAGTCCAGCGAAGACGATCGGGACGGCGGTCCGGAGCGTCGCCTTGGCGAATCCCGTGTCGAATATCCCGACGACAGTCGCCGCCCGCGTCCCCGGGAACAACAGTCGGATCGCCGCCCCGATGAGTAAGGCGACGCCAAGCACCGTGAGAACGGTCTGCGTGACCGTCCCGAGGTTCGCGATCCGTTCGCCGATACCACTCGGACTGTCGTTCTCGAACGTAGATTCACTCATCGACATCACCTCCGGCCGCTGCGGCCGCGTTCGATTCGATACCGACCCGGTTGCCGATCATCCGGAAGAACTCCGGCATAGCGACGAACAGGATGATCAGCCCCCGGAGGACCGCGACCAACTCGGGCGGGACGCCGAGCTGTAGATTGATCGCGTTGCCGCCGCCTTTCAGTACGCCGAACAGCAGCGACGCAGGAATAACGCCGATCGGATTGTTGCCGGCGAGCACCGAGACGGCGATCCCGTCGAACCCGAGACCCGGGACGCCAGTCCGCCAGGCCCCGATTACCATCATCGACCACATCGCGCCGGCGACGCCCGACAGCGCGCCCGACAGCGTCATCGTCGAGACGATCATTTGCTCGGCGTTCGCCCCGCCGTACAGTGCCGCCGGAGCCTGTTTGCCGCTGACTCGCAGGTCGTACCCGAAGCTCGTGTGTCGCAGCAGATAGTAAACCCCTGCCGCAGCTACCAGCGCGAGCAACAAGGATACGATAGAGAACTGCCCGCCCTCCGGGAAAATGACCCCCTGAATCCGGCCGTGATCGGGGATCGGACGCGTCTTGACGCTCTGGAGAGTGGGGTCGTTGAAGTACGTCGAGACGGAGAAGAAGGCCACCCCCGTCGCGACGAAGTTCAACATGATCGTCGTGATCACCTCGTTGGCGTCGGCGTAGGCCTTGAGAGCGCCAGGTAGCGCCCCGAAGAGACCGCCGGCGATCGCACCGACCAACAACCCGAACAGAGTGAGAACGACCGTCCCGACGAGTCCGGTGGGGACGTACGGCCCGACCCAGACGAGCGCAAGGGCGGCCGCGAGCGCACCCAGAACGAGCTGGCCCTGCACGCCGATATTGAACAGATCGCCGCGGAACGCCAGGGCGACCCCGAGCCCGGCGAAAATCAGCAGTGTCGTCTCCTTCAGTGTTACCGCCATCAAGAAGTTGACCGGCGACCAGTCGGGATTGAACAACTGGCTGGAATTGAGGTCGAACGGCGAGCCGAACGCCCCGTTGACGAGGACAGAGAAGATCTCGATCGGATTGAAGCCTTCGCCCGAGAGATATCCTGCGATGAGGACGATCACGCTGCTGACCAGAACGGCCGTTACCAGGGCCGCGACACTGATGAGGATCCGTTCGACCACCGAGTTTCCGACGAAGTACCGAAGGAATCGCTTGAGTGAACTCGGATAGCGATCGTTACTCATGCGTTCTCACCTCCGGTATCATCATCGAGTTGTTCGCCTGCCATCAGCAGCCCGAGGTCCTTGTCGGTCACCTCATCGGGATCGACGATATCCATGAACTCGCCCTCGTAGATGACGGCGATCCGGTCGGAGAGTTGTTGGATCTCGTCGAGCTTCGAAGACACCAGCAGAACTCCTTTGCCGCGGTCGCGAAGTTCGAGGAGCTGGTCGTGGATGAACTCGATGCTGCCGACGTCGACACCACGCGTGGGGTGAGACGCAACGATGACGTCCGGATTCCGAAGCAGTTCCCGGCCGACGATGAACTTCTGCTGGTTGCCGCCGGAGAGAGAGTGTGACTGCGTCTCGACGCCCGGGGTGCGGACGTCGTATTTGTCGACGATATTTTCGGCGTGCTCTCTCGTTTCGGACCAGTCGATCCGAAGACCGTTAGTATACGACTCGCTGTACTGGTTGCCCAGCAACGCGTTCTCGATCAGATCGAAGTCCATAACCAGTCCCTGTGTCTGTCGGTCCTCGGGGATGTAGGACATCCCGTCGTGGATGTGCTGTCGACGGGATCGATCGGTCACTTCCGTCCCGTTGAGTTGAACCGACCCCTCGTCAGGCACCTCGAGCCCGGTAACTGCGTCGACAAGCTGGGACTGGCCGTTGCCGTCGACACCGGCGATCCCGACGATCTCGCCCTCGTGGACGGTCAGATCGATCCCGTCGACCGCCGCGAGCCCACCGTTGCCTTCGACGACGAGGTCCGAGATCGACAGCGCGGGGTCACCGGGGAGCCGTTCTTCCTTGTCGATGTCCAGCATCACTTCCCGACCGACCATCAGCTCCGCGAGCTCTTCGCGGGTGGTCGTCTCAGGATCGACCGATCCGACGTTCTTGCCGTCCCGGAGGACGGTGATCTCGTCGGCGATCTCCATCGCCTCGCCGAGCTTGTGTGTGATGAAGATCAGCGTCTTTCCCTCCGCAGTCAATTCCTCAACGATGCGGAACAGATCGTCGACCTCCTGTGGAGTCAGCACAGCCGTCGGCTCGTCGAAGATAATGACGTCTGCTCCCCGATAGAGAGTCTTCAGAATCTCGACGCGCTGTTTCTCGCCGACGCTGACGTCTTCGAGCTTCGCTGTCGGGTCGATATCGAATCCGTATCGCTCGCTCAGCTCTCGAACAGCGTCGCGGGCACCCTGTTCGTCGTATGCGAGACCGCGCCATTTGCGGGGTTCGTTCCCCAGCGTGATGTTCTCGGTGACGGTCAGCGTGTCAACCAGCATGAAGTGCTGGTGGATCATCCCGATCCCGGAGTCGATCGCATCCTGCGGAGTATCGAACCCACACTTCTCGCCGTTGAGGTAGACAGTCCCCTCGTTCTGCTGATAGAGGCCGTACAGAATCTTCATCAGCGTTGTCTTGCCGGCCCCGTTCTCGCCGAGGAGCGTGTGGACTGAGCCTTTCTCTACCTCGAGGGTGATTTGATCGTTCGCGACGACACCCGGGAACCGTTTGGTGATGTTGTCCATCTTGACCGCCGGTTCCGGGCCCGTACTCTCTCCGTCTTCGTTCGTCTCATTAGGTTGTGTCGATTGAGCCATCGTATCAAATAAGGATCAGTGGCCGACGGATAAAGTGGCTTCAGAGATCGTCGACCGACGACGGTACCGTAAGCTCGCCGTTGGCGACCTGGTCGCTCTGGGTCTGGATCTCGTCTTTGATCTCCTGTGGGATCTGATCGCCGATATCGACGCCGTATTCGAGAGCGACGCCGTCCTCGGCGAGCCCGAGGGTGACGTTTTCGCCACCAGCGAACTCGTCGTTGACGACGTTCTCGGTCGACGTGAGAACGGCCTCGTCGACACGTTTGACCATACTCCCGAGGATCGCATCGGAGTACTCCGACAGCGTTTTCGACTGGCGAGCGTCGACACCGATCGCGAATCGGCCTTCCTCTCTAGCCGCCTGGATGACGCCGACGCCGGTCCCACCGGCGGCGTGATAGAGTACGTCTGCACCGTTATCCATCATCGACTCGGCGATAGACTGGCCGCTGCTCGGGTCGCTCCAGGAACCGGAGTAGGCAACCTTGACATCGACATCCGAGTTGACCCGCTTCGCGCCGAAGCGGTATCCCGCCTCGAACTTCTTGATAAGCGGCGTTTCCTTACCGCCGACGAACCCGATGACGTTCTGGCTGGGGTCGGTCTCGCCGGCCCCAGCGGAGAATTCCTCGCTCGTGAGCATGCCAGCCAGGATGCCGGCCTTGAAGGACCCTTCGTGTTCTTTGAACACGTAACTGGCGACGTTGGGCTCGTCCACGATCGAGTCGATGATCGTGAACTTCTGGTCGCTGAATTGGGGCGCAGTCTCTTGAAGGGTGCTCTTCTGGGAGAACCCGATGGTGAAAATCAGGTCGTAATCCGGATTCGAAGAGCTCGCGAGCTGCTGTTGGAACGTGGAGAACTCGCTCGGCGATTCCGGCTCCACGTTCTTGTACTCGACGTTGTATTGTTCCTGGGCCTCCTGAATGCCGGCGTGGGCCATGTCGTTGAAGGAGTTGTCGCCCAGCCCACCAGTCGAGTAAATCATGCCGACGTCGGTAACTTCTCCACTGGGGGTGCCGTTGCCGTTTCCGTTGCCGTTTCCGTTGCCGTTTCCGTTGCCGTTTCCGTTGCCGTTTCCATCACCGCCCGAGCCGCCGCACCCGGCAAGAGCGATTGCTGTACCACTAGCCGCGATACCTTTTATAAAGTCACGTCGCTTAAAGGGACTGACCATCGCATTTCTACATGTGACCTCCGGTATTATTAATAGTTTGGTTGTTGCCCGCGCATCTACAATGGCCACCTAGATCCCTTCAGATTGGTGCCATCGGGAGGACAGAGGATAAGATTAAATTATCCAGTAGTATATAAACCAGGCATGGCACGGATCGCACCTTCCATTCTCGCCGCGGACTTCAGTAACCTGTCCGAAAGCATTCGAAACGTAGATGGGGTCGAACTCCTCCACCTCGACGTGATGGACGGGCGGTTCGTCCCGAATATTTCTTTCGGTCAGCCGGTCATAGAATCGCTCCGCGCACAGACCGATCTATATTTCGATACGCACCTGATGATCGAAGAACCCCGACGGTACATCGAAGACTTCGCTGACGCAGGAGCCGATCGGCTTACGATTCACGCCGAAGCGTGCGACGACCTCCCGGAAGCGATCGACGAGATTCACGACGCCGGCCTCGACGCCGGGGTGGCGGTCAACCCGGACACCCCCGTCTCGGCCATCGAAGGGGTCGTCGATGACCTCGAAACCGTCCTGGTGATGGGCGTCAACCCCGGTTTCAGCGGCCAGGACTTTATCCCGGGCACTGTTGATAAAGTCTCAGCTGTCGACGAGATGGCCGACGTCGAGATCGAGGTCGACGGCGGGATCGACGCCGAGACCGGCGCACACTGCCGGGACGCCGGTGCCGAGACGTTCGTCATCGGCTCGTCGCTGTTCGGCCGAGAGGATATCCCGCAGGCGCTGTCCGAGCTTCAGGCGGAGCTCACGTAGTCGCAATTCGGCCGCGAGTACTCGAAAATAGAGCGAACGGACGCCGCGCGGCAACGGGCAGTGAGTACCCCGTGGACGGTGGCGCGGGGCTTCGCCGTTTGGCCTCTCCCTGAAATTAGATCTGCAGGCCGGGATGCCAGTGGTCGACGCCGGCCTCGGCCTTCTTCTGGTCCATCTTCGCGAGGAGCTTCGTCGCCAGCGACGCGACCTCGGAGGCGCGCTGGTCGCTCTCAGTCCGGAACTCGCCAGTGACGCGATTGGCGTAGACCGCACAGACGGCACCGGCCCGGAGCCCGTAAATGTTCGCCACCGTCATGATCGCGCTCGCCTCCATCTCGATGTTCGTGACGTTGGCCTCCTGGAGGTTCTCGATTAGCTCGTCGCCGCCAGCAGCCTCGAAGCCCTCGAAGCCGGGGCGGCCCTGCCCAGCATAGAAACTGTCCGCGCTCATCGTCGTGCCAAGGTGGTAGTCGTAGTCGAGGCGTTCGGCGGCCGCGACCAGAGCGCTAACGACTTCGTAGTCGGCCGTCGCAGGATAATCCTCACGGACGTACTCGTCGCTGGTGCCCTCCTGTCGGACGGCACCCGTGCTGATCACGAGGTCGCCGACCTTGGCCTCCTCACGGATCGAACCACACGAACCGACCCGGATGAAGGTGTCGACGCCGACGCGGGCCAGTTCTTCGACCGCGATCGCGGCGCTGGGCGACCCGATGCCGGTCGATGTCACCGAGATGGGGGCACCCTCGTAGTTCCCTGTAACAGTCCGGTATTCGCGGTGGTGGGCGCGCTCTTCAGTGTCGTCCCAGAACCGGATGATGTCCTCGATTCGCTCGGGGTTTCCAGGAAGCAGCACGGTGTCCGCGACGTCGTCGTCGGACACTTCCAGGTGATACTGTACCTCCTCGTTCGGGTCTTCGCTGTCTGCGGGCATCGAGTTACTTTTTATGCTGATCTTTTATATAATGTTCGCCGCTGGTTCGGTCGGACTGTCATACATACAGGTGCCGGGCAATTCTTCTGCCGCCGTGCAGCGCCGAATTCCGGCGAATGACGATCTGGAACCACGTGATCGATCGCCTGGGAGACGACACGTCACTCCCGGATAGGCAACCTACTTTAAAAATGAGATGAGGTAAAACAGGCCGTATCTACAGTTCGGCGACAGCGTCCAGGGTGATCTGGATGGCGCGGCCGACGTTGTTCTTGGCCTTGTCGGGAAGCTCCTCGTCCTCGGTCTCGCCCTTCTGAGTGCCCTCGACGAGGTTACCGTCGGCGGTACAAATAGCGCCGGCACGCATCCCGCGACGCCGGGCCAACGAGAACACGGCCGCGGCTTCCATCTCGACCGAGAGGATGCCCCCTTCCTCCCAGGCGTCGATGTGCTCGTCGGTCTCGGCGTAGAAGGCGTCGTCCGTCGCGATCGGACCGACGTGAATGTCCTCGTCGTTGGCCTCCGCGGCCTCGACCAGTTCCGTGACGACGTCGTAATCCGGGACAGCAGGATAGGTGACCGATTCGTAACGCCTGCTGGTTCCCTCGTCTTTGGTCGCGCCCGTCGCGACGATCATGTCGCCGATGTCGATATCCGACTGCAGGGCACCGGTTGTCCCGACGCGGATGACCGTCTCGACGCCCGCGTTGTGAAGTTCTTCGACCGCGATCGATGCCGACGGCGCTCCAATCCCCGTCGAACAGATCGTCAGATCCCGTCCTTTGTAGGTCGCGTTGACGATCTTGTACTCGCGGTTCTCCGCGACCGTCTCGGTGTCCTCACAGTAGGAGGCGATGCGGTCGACCCGACCGGGGTCCCCGGGAATGAGCGCGATGTCGTTGACCTGACCCTCTTCGACGAGCAAGTGCGGCTGTTTTGCCATGTGGTATTCTTTTTGTACAGGACTTAAAATGGTCACGGATTTCTATGGGAGAAACGGGAGATGGCTACGGATCAGATCTCCACGACAGCGAGACCACTACCAGAGAAACACCTATACAGGCCCTCATATTCCTGTTCCACCACACCGAATAGTGAATATATTATATTTTAGACTTACACGCCAGGATCCGAACAGCCCGGATTTTATAAGTAGATATAGGTATGAAAAGGTGGGGGCGTCCCGTGATCACGGCCCAGATCGACGAAGATCCGAGTCATACTGCCATATGACCGAATATAGCTGGCAGTCCGATAGTGACTGCTGTAAGTCAGGTCCGCATCGACCGCCAGCACCCTGGCGGTCGTACTAGTAAATAGTTACAGCAGTGACTATCGGGCGTTCCGATCCACGTAGTCGTCTACGAATAGTTCCACCCGCTCGTAGGCCTCAGCCGGGATCGCATCCGGATCAGTGTTGATCGTTCCCTCGAGAGCAGTGTGGCAGTCACACTCGAACTCACCGGGGAACGTCTCGACAGCGTGCTGGACAGCCTCCTTGATCACGTCCTCGTTCTCCGCGGCGTTTTTCAGCACCTCCTCCAGGGTCACCTCCGCGTCGTCCTTCCAGACGTCCCAGTCAGTGACGCCCGTGATCGTCGCGTAGCTCAGTTCGGCCTCCCGGGCCAGTTTGGCCTCGGGGATAGCAGTCATACCGATGACGTCCCAGCCCTGTGCACGGAAGAACTCACTCTCGGCGCGCGTCGAGTACTGCGGACCCTCGATGCAGACATACGTACCGTCGCGCTTGAGGTCGGCGTCAGTTGCGGCCGCAACCGAGTCCGCGAGGTGCTCAGCTAACTCCGGACAGAACGGATCAGCGAAGCCCTGGTGGACGACGATCTCGTCGCCGAAGAACGTGTACTCGCGCTCGCGCGTGCGATCAAATATCTGGTCCGGTACGACGATAGTCTGTGGCGGTACGTCCTCCGAAAGACTCCCGACGGCGTTGCTCGCAATGACATGGGTGACGCCCAGTTCCTTGAGCGCGTAGATGTTCGCACGGTAGGGAACCTCGGACGGCGAGTACTGGTGGTTCTCCCCATGGCGGGGCACGAACGCGATCTCGCGGTCGGTTCCCTCAAGTGTCCCGATCGTCAGGGGTGCGCTGGGCTTTCCGAAGGGGGTATCTGCCTCGACGGTGCGCGTGTCTGTCAGCGGCAACGCGTCGTAGATCCCGCTGCCACCGATGAATCCGATCGGCATAGCATTATGTACTCATAGGACTTGTAAAATACCGTTGGTCCTGCCAGGAAACCTTTGTCTTTTTTATGCCCGTTGGAATATTATACACATATGCCCCACCAGAAGGTCGAAGCCGTCTCAAAGCAGATCGAAAACCGGGACATCCGAGGATCGGCGACTATCGCCAGCGAGACGGCCAAAGCCCTAGAGAAACAGGCCGAGGACGCCGACGCCGACGACCCGGAAGGGTTCAAACAGACGATGCGGGAAGCCGCGCGCGAGCTTCGAGAGACTCGTTCGGGGACTGTCAGCCTTCCGAACACGGTCCGGTATATCCTCAGAAAAATGGACGGCGAGACCATAGGGGAACTCCGGGAAACGATAATCGACGCCGCCCAGGAATTTCGTCAGAACCTCGAGGAAGGGCGGGACACGCTCGGACGGATCGGAGCCAGCCGGCTCCAGGACGGCGATACGATCATGACCCACTGTCACTCGACAGACGCGCTATCGGTCGTCAAACACGCTCTCGCGGACGGCAAGGACATCGAGGCGATCGTCAAAGAGACTCGCCCGCAAAACCACGGGCGTATCACCGCCCAGCAACTCCATCAGTGGGAAGTCCCGGTGACGATGATCGTCGACAACGCGGCCTACACCTATCTCGATGAGACCGATCACGTCCTCGCAGGAGCTCACAGCATTGCGGCCGACGGCAGCGTCGTCAACAAGATCGGCACCAGTACCCTCGCGGTCACCGCCCAAGAGCGGGGTGTCCCGGTTATGGTCGCCGCTCAGAGCCTGAAGCTTCATCCCGACGCTCTAACAGGCCACGCTGTCGACGTAGAGATGCGTAAGGGCAGCGAGGTCATCGACGACCCGATCCGCTCACAGATCGGCGAGATCGAGGTCGAAAATCCGGTCTCGGACGTCACACCGCCCGCGTACATCGATGCGATCATTACCGATCGCGGCCAGTTCCCGCCCGAGAGCATCATCACGCTCATGCGAGAACTCTACGGCGAGACGACCGCCGAAGCCTGGGAATTCGACGGAGCGCCCCTATAACTATCTCGGCCGTCGATATACAACTCTCAACGCTGTTTCACTGCTCGCTGTCGCTGGTGAATCGCGCTGTAGGCCGGGCGAGAAGGCCGCGACCACGGCGGTGTTCCGCGGCGTCGAACTACAGGTTGAGCATCGACATCAGGTCGATACCGACGTCGAAGTAATCCATTACGCTATACCCCAGAAAGATCCCGACGATACCCATAACGCCGGCAAGGCTAGGCGGAGCCGGGATCGGCACCTCAAGGAACCCGAAGACGAGTCCCGTCACGATACCTGTCATCGTCGCAAGAGTGATGAGTCCTATGTTCATGGTTCGTACAGTTCCGGCGGCCGAATGGCCTGCGATCGTCCGGGATGATTCCCGAGAGCACGTCCGTGCACAGCACAGGCAGGATACCCGCCCGCCGTTCGTACCGATCTTTTAAGATAGGGTTTAGTATAAAAACTACGATCCGTAGATCCAGATGGCGGCTCATAGTGACTGGTGTAACTCAACGCCACATCAACTGCCCGCAGTCGGGCGGTCGTACCGGGAAATAGTTACAGTAGTCACTATCAGGGCTCAACCACAACGACACCGTCGGCCGTACCCACGTAGATCTCGTCAGCAAACCCAGGGAAGAGACCGTGTTCGACGACGCCAGGGAGGGACGCGAGATCCCGACCGAGTGCAGCGGGGTCAGCGATCTCGCCGAAGTCACAGTCGAAGACGAGATTGCCGTTGTCGGTCACGACGGGACCGCTCTTGCGTACGGCGCTACGCAGGATCGGCTCCCCACCCAGTTCGCGAACCGACCGGGCGACGGTCGTCCGCGCGTCCGGGATCACCTCCAACGGAACCGGCTCGTCGAGCACGTCAGACCGCTTGGTCGAGTCCGCGACGATCACCAGCCGTTCGGCGGCTGCAGCGACGACTTTCTCGCGGGCATGGGCCGCGCCGCCGCCTTTCACCAGATCGCTTCCGGCGAACTGGTCGGCCCCGTCGATCGCGATGTCGAGTGCATCGACCTCATCCAGCGTTGTTAAATCGATCCCCTCGTCGATGGCGATCTGGCGGGCCTGGAAAGAAGTCGGCACGCCGACGATGTCCAGACCGGCCTCGACCTCCTGACCGAGCAACCGTATCGCATGCTCGGCCGTGCTCCCGGTGCCAAGGCCGACGACGTCGCCGTCCTCGATCACCGTAATCGCGTGTTCGCTCGCACGCCGCTTCATCGCGTCTCGGTCGCGTTCGTCCATGTCTGAATCCACTAACTAGACCCAAAAATAACTGCTGGTATTTATATAGGATCATAGTATATATGTATCACCGGACTGGGCCCTGGGAGGTGTCGATTAGATAGGTCGCGACAGTCGTTATCACAAAGGGACCACACGATCCAACGTTCGGCGGATTTCCACCGTAATAGAAGATTGTGACCCAGTTTTCGACCATACGAGGGTCCGTTAGCCGAATCAAACGGCCACACACAGACAGCACTCACTGATCGAACGATCTGATCAAACACCCGCATCCACGGGTCTGGCCTCGACAGGCAGGGACAGTCGCGACTCACCGATCGTGATCCACGGCAATATTTATACGTCGAATTCTGATTAAAGGTATGGAGTTGTTCGGTACGACTGGTATCAGAGGCCCGGTCGACGAGAAGGTCACTCCCGAGCTCGCGCTCGCGGTGGGTCGTGCCGCCGGCCAGTACGGCGAAGAGTTCGTGATCGCACGTGACGGACGAGTAACCGGCCCAGCGATCGTGGCCGCGCTCGAGGCCGGCTTGGAAAGTGCGGGTGCTGACGTCGTCCGCGGCGGCGTACTACCGACCCCGGCACTCTCGTTTGCCACGAGCGGCCGCCACGGTATCATGGTCACAGCGAGTCACAACCCGCCGACGGACAACGGGATCAAGTTCTTTATCGACGGGGAAGAGTATACGACCGCCGACGAACAGCGCATCGAAAACACTCTCGACGAGGAGCCCAGCTCTGTACGGTGGAACGAGTGGGGGTCCCAGTCTCACGAAGAGATTCTCGGGAGCTACCTGGATGCGGTCGTCGACTACACCTCCCAGTTCGGCGCGCCCCTCGACGGCACGACGGTCGCCGTCGACTGCGGGAACGGCGTCTCCGCGCTTGGGACCCCGCAGGTGCTCCGCCGGCTCGGCGCAGGCGTTCACACGCTTCACGCCAACGTCGACGGTCATTTCCCCGGGCGCCAGAGCAAGCCCACCCCCGAGAGCCTCGAAGGGCTCTGCCAGTACGTCGCCGCCCGCGACGAAATCACGCTCGGGTTCGGCCACGACGGCGACGCCGACCGCATCGTCGTCGTCGACGAGAACGGCGACATCGTCCACGAAGACACGATCCTCGCCGTTCTGTCGGAACACTTCACGGCCGCCAGCGACGTCGAGGACCCTGTCGTCGTCACGACGCCAAACGTCTCCGGCCGCGTCGACGAGCGCGTCGAAGCCCGGGGCGGCCGGGTCGTCCGGACCGCGCTCGGCACGCTGCACGAGGGTATCGCCGAAGTGCTCGAGGAGGGGACCGACGAGACCGAGGTCGTCTTCGCTGGCGAGCCCTGGAAGTGTATCCATCCCGAACTCGGCATCTGGACGGACGGCATCACGACCGCGGCGGTCCTCGCGCGGTTAGTCGCCGCCGAGAGCCTCGACAGTCTGACCGAACCGGTCGTCGAGCGTCCGCTGCTGAAAGACCCCGTTGACTGTCCCGAGGGGGCCAAAGCCGATGCGATGGCGGAGCTCGAAACCGTGCTGCCCGAGGAATATCCCGACGGATCGGTGTCGCTTGACTACGGCGTCCGGATCGAACTACCCGACGGCTCGTGGTTCCTCGTCCGTCCGAGCGGGACCGAACCGTACATCCGCGTGTACGCCGAGAGCGACGACATCGAATCGCTGATCAACGACGTGACTGACACCGTCGAACGGGTCGTCGCGAGGGTCTCCTGACAGTTCCAGTTGTACGTTCCAGGGAGAGACGCCGGATCGACGTGCCGAATCCAGGGAAGCTCATAGGGATTAGCGTAGAAATCCATAGATTCCGCCCGGGAAATCGAATCCAGGCATCCGATCGGAGTGTGACGTTCTCCGATCGGCTACGCTAATCCCTATCACAGCCAGCGGTCGGAAAACCCAAGCAAAACAGACTACAGTTTTTCGGCGATCGGTTCAGCGACGCTGACGTTGCTGACTGTCCGATCGAGGGTATCAGTGGCGTATATCGAAGTGATCCCGGCCCGGTGGAGCTTGCTCAACGCGTTACCGACCAGAAGCGGATGGACACAGGTGACGAACACGCGTTCGAGATCCTGACCGGCGAGGATGTCTACGGCCTCGCTCATCGTTCCACCGGTCGCGATCATATCGTCGACGAGCACGACGTCACTGCCCGAGAAATCCTTGTCGTCAGCGCGCATCTCCACCTCAGTCGGGGAGTGGCGCACCTTGTCGAAGTTGTCGACGTGACCCGTCCCGTAGCTGTCCCGGACAGAGCGAGCGAGCCACTCGGCGTCCTCGTCGGGACCAAGGAAGATAGGGTCCGCGAGGTCGTCCGGCAGCGCCTTCGCTAGTTGCGGCGCGGCGTCGATCGGTTCGGCAGGGACGTCGAAGTAATCGAGGATAGAGATGTTGTGTGGATTGACGGAGTAGACACGGTCGGTTCCGGTGCTGATCGCCTTGGCGACTGCACGGGCCGAGATCGGCTCGCCCTCACGGAAGAGTTTGTCCTGACGTGCATACCCCATATAGGGGATGATTGTCACGATCTCGGAGGGATCGCGTTTACTGGCCCTGTCCTGTAGTTCGAGCAGTTCCAGGTGGGCTTTGCTAGTGGTCGTCGAGGCCACGATGACGACGCGCTCGTCTGCACTGACTTTGTCCTTGTCTGTCGCCTCGACCGAGCCGTCAGGAGCGAGATCGACCAGTGGCTCGTCGATCTCCTGTGAGACCTCCATAGCCACGACCTGAGCCGTCGACGTGCACGTAATCATGTATCCGCTTTTGGCAGAGGAGTATAAGTTGTTAGCGGTGTCGTATTCCTCGACCGGCGACTTTGGGGCAATCAGACGTCAGCCCGGTCGATGACGGCTCGTGCGTGCTCGGTAGCCCGCTCTCGAACCGCCGATTCGTCGAAGACAGTAACCTCGCTATCGCGCATGAGAACTCGACCGTCGCAGATGGTGTGACGGACGTCGCTGCCACGGGCGGCGTAGGCGAGGTGGCTGACGAGGTCGTGGGGAGGGGTGAGATGTGGAACGTCGAGGTCGAGGACAGCGAGGTCAGCGTTGGCTCCGGGTTCAATCCGCCCAGCGTCGATGCCGACGATCGAGGCGCCATTGGTAGTCGCCATCTCGACGACGGTTTCGGCATCGACGGCCTTAGGGTCGTCTGCGGCGAGTTTGCCGAGCATAGCGGCATCGCGCATCTCGTCGAACATGTCGAGATCGTTGTTCGAAGCCGCCCCGTCGGTGCCGATCCCGACCGTCACGCCCGCGTCGAGCATGTCCTGGACGGGAGCCATCCCGCTGGCGAGTTTCATGTTCGAGGCCGGGCAGTGGACGACGCTCGAACCGCGATCGGCCAGCAGTTCGATCTCGCTCTCGTCGAGGTGGACACCATGAGCGATAAAGTCCTCAGATTCCAGTAGGCCTCGATCCGTAGCGTACGAAAGCGGTCGGACCCCGTAGTCGTTGACGATGGGATCGACCTCTTTTTCCGTCTCGTTGGCATGTGTGTGGATCGGAACACCGATTTCGCGGGCTCGCGGGACGTACTCGCGGAGGAACTCGTCGGTGACAGTCGTCAGTGAGTGTGGCATGAACGCCGTCCGGATCCGACCGTCTGCGCTGTCGTCGTAGTCCGCAGCGAACTCGATCGCGGTCTCGAAAGCCTCTCGCGCCGTCTCCTCGTCTTTCTCGGCGGTGATCGCACCGTGGCCCACGAGCGCCCGCATGCCGGCCTCGTCGACGGCCTCGACGACTTCGGGCATGAAGAAGTACATGTCCGCGAAGCTCGTGGTCCCGCTTTTGATCATCTCGACCAGTCCGAGTTCGGTCCCGGCCCGGACGTCCTCCGCCCGGAGGCCCGCTTCGAGCGGCCAGATGTCCTCACG
>JAZKRQ010000054.1:0-15554 GCA_036628575.1 Halapricum sp. | reverse complement strand
GTGTACGTTAGCGTCCTCGACGAGGAGGCGGTCCCGACGCTGGAGCGGCAGATGCGCGACGTCGACGCGCCACGCCCGGTGGCTGTTCGGGGGCCCGAGGACGACAGCCAGGCGGACGCGCCGATCCAGGTGAGCATCGGTCTGGGCGGCAAACACGAGTTCGCGACCGCCGTCCAGGGGCTGGCTGAGGAGGTCGCCGCGGGCGAACTCGATCCCGTTGAGGTCGACGAGTCCGAGATCGAGAAGCGGCTGGTCTTTCCCACTGCCCCGGATCTGGTCGTCAAAACTGGGGCCGAACGGCTGTCGGATTTCATGATCTGGCAGTCGGTCTACTCGGAGTTGTACTTCACGGACGTCAACTGGCGGGACTTCCGCAAGCGGGACTACCTCCGGGCAGTGCGGGATTATCAGGACCGTCAGCGAAGGTTTGGTCGGTGACCTTTGGGGTCCGGCCAACTGCTGGCTGACGAACGAAGTGAATGAGTCATAGTGACTGCTGTAAGTCAATGCCACGTCGACCGCCCGCATCGGGCGGTCGTACCGGTACATAGTTACAGCAGTCACTATCAGTCAGACGTTCGTCCGTGCGGTCGAAACGCGTGGCGAGCGAAGCGACACACGAAATCCTCTGCCGATCCCCGCGTTTTTGTCGCCGCCGGCCGGACCAGAAGACATGGACGTTCTCGGCGATCTCGTGAGCCCCGACCGCGGCGGTGACTCGCTGTGGATTCACCGACCGGGGGCGCGTAGCCGGTCCTGGAGTGGCGAACAGTTCAGCGTCGACTCCTGGAAGGCCGGCAACCTGTTGCGTCACTACGGCGTCCGCGAGGGTGCGGCCGTCGGAATTAAAGGCGAGGCAGATGCGGACGAACCGCCCTCGCCGCAGGCGTTGATCGGGCTGTTCGGGGCGTGGCTGCTCGGCGCTGGAGTCCGTCTCGAACCGGCTGAGACTGAGGGGATCGACGTGCTTGTCGGGCCGAGCGAGGTGCTCGATCATCGGGAGCGCACACCCGGGTGCAAGGCGATGGGCTTCGGTGATCCGCCGGAGGACCCGACCGTCGTTTACTTCGAGGGCGAACGGTGGAGCGAGAACCCCGTCAGGTTTCCCGCGGAGGTCGACCCTGTCGATACAGCACTTTTTACAGACGATGGGCCGCGCTCTCACGCTGACCTGCTTGAGACCGCAGCGGAGGTGATCGAGGCATATGGCATCACCGGTAGTGATCGCATAGCTCTGTCAGCCTCGCTATCGGAGCCTGGGGCCGTTATCGCCGGCGTCGTCGCGCCGCTGCTCGCGGGTGCGACGATCACGCTGGGCGGGGAGGCGACGCTGGTCGTCGCGGAGCGGGACGGCAAGAACGTGATCCGGCCGTCGTCGGTCTATCCCTTTGGCCGGACGTAGTTCGCCAGCGTGACGAGCGTTCCGACGAACCAGCCGACTGGGACGGCGATGCCGAACCACATGCCGACGTAGGCAACCCCTTCCAGTTCGTAGTTGCCGCGCAGGTAGTCGGCGATATCCGCGACCTTGAGCGGGTTGTCCAGTAACCACACTGCAAGCGACTCGCTCTGTGGGAACACCCAGTTAGCGACGGTCTCCGAGTACAGGCCCGCAACGACCGGGGGCAGGAAGATCGCCGTGATAGCCAGCGGATAAGAGACCAGTACCGTCGATACCCGACCGCCGACGCGGCTAGTGACGACCGCGAGTACGGCCGAGACGGTCGCGACCAGTCCCGCGGCGACGACGGCGATGACGCCGGCCGTGCTCATCTGTAGCTGGTACTGAGCCAGCGCTGAGAGCGCGCCCCAGGCGATCAGGGAGACGATGACGACGCCCAGAATCCCGATCCGTGTGACCGCGGTATCGAGCTTCGTCGCCTGATAACGCAGGAGATAGCCCAGTAGCACCAGCGGATAGAGCAACCCGATCAGGGGTGCGCCGATCACCGCCCACAGCCGGTAGGCGATCCGACTCCCGGTGGTCTGGGGTTGCCACTTCCCCAGCACCGTCTGCTCGGCGTTCAACTGGCGCGGATAGATCAGTTCCATCCAGGTCTCGTGGAGTCGCTTGAGGTCGATCCGAATCGCCCCGACGAGCCCCGTCCGATTGGCGGCCGACATAACCAGGGGTTCGGTGGCCCGCTGGTTAATACTTATAGGTTCGATCGTCGGTCAGTCGACCCCGGGAGGTTCAGCCCGTTACCAGGCGTCGGGTCCGAAACTCGGGTCCACCTTTCGGGAGGTGCGATCGATACCTGCGATCGTTTCGAGATCCTCCTCGTCCAACTCCAGGGTTAGACTCTTCCAGTTGTCCCGGATATGGTCCTCGCTGGTCGCCTTCGGGATCGCGGTGATGCCGTTCTCGCGCAGCCAGGCCAGGCTGACCCGCGCCTCGCTGACGCCGTGTTTCTCCGCGATCTCGGTCAACTCGGGGACCTCGAAGACATCCCCGCGGGCGAGCGGCGAGTACGCGACCAGTTCGAGATCGGTGTCGGCGGCGTACTCCCGGAGTTCCCGCTGCTGAAGCAACGGATGGATCTCGACCTGATTGGCGAAAACTGGCGCATCGAGGCGTTCGCGGGCCTCGTCGATGTGATGGGGCTCGAAGTTGCTGACGCCGACGTTCCGGATCGTCCCCTCGTCGTACAGTTCGTCGAAGGCATCGAGTGTCTCCTCGGGGTCGTAGTCCCGCGCCGGCCAGTGGATATACAGCAGATCGAGGTAGTCGACGCCCAGTTTGTCCATGCTCTCCTGAGCCGTCTCGAGGACGTCCTCGTAGCTGAGGTTCGAGAGCCAGACCTTCGTCGCGAGGAAAATCTCCTCGCGGGGGACGTCAGCGGCGGCGATCCCCTCACCGACGGCGTCTTCGTTGCCATAGGCCTGGGCAGTGTCGATGTGACGGTACCCCGTTTCCAGGGCCGTTCGAACGCTCTCGGCACACTGGTCGGGGTCCTCGTTCTCCCAGGTACCGAGGCCGAGCATCGGCATGTCCTGGGCGCGCGAGACGCTATCGGGCGTTAGCTGTTGAGATGTCATCGTCAGAACTGACGGGTTCGACGGCTTAAGTCGTTGTGAAGCGTGCGAACTGCTGACACCTCTCAGTACTTCGGTTCCGCGTCGATCAGGTCGTAGAACCGATTCATAAAGGCATCCCGCTCGTCCTGCCACGCATCGAATCCATCAGGCGTGTTCGGATACTCGTCGTAGATCGACTTGAGATCGTTCGCCATCGAGTTGACACGGTAGGCGTCGTACAGCGTTCCCCAGTGGCCGAACGTCGACACGGCCAGTTTCAGTTTCGCAGCCAGCCCCATCGAGGCCGTTCCGCGCTTGCCGAGGACGTCGATCAGCTGCTGGGCCGGCAGAGCCGAGACAACGTCAGTCAGCTCCTCTATCGACTGGGCGGTCCCGAAGATGTTGTACAGGTCCATCGCGGCGAAGCGCTTTCCGAAGTCCGTCTGGACGCGGTGGTTATACTCCCAGAGTGCGTTCTCGTCGACGGACTCCTCGGTGATGGCGTCGGCCGCTACTTCGGCGGCCCAGTAGCCGGCCTTCGCCGCGCCCGGGATGCCGCCCCCGGTCGTCGGGTTGACGTGGGCGGCAGCGTCGCCAGCGGCGATGAAACCCGGCGCGACTGCCGAATCGTAGGGTCGCCGGGTCGGAAGGGCTGCCCCGCGTTTGTCTTTGACCGTCGCGTCCGCGAATGGCGGTCGAGTCGAGAGGTCGTCCGCCAGCGTATCGACCAGTTTCATCGGTTCCTCGCTCATCTGGAACCCCAGCCCGACGTTGATCTCGGTCGAGGTCCGAGGAAAGTACCACAGATACCCGAGTTCCTCGGTCGGCTTGAACACCAGCGCGTCGTCGTATTCGACCGGCTCGTCGACGTGGACTATTTCCCGATAGGCCGAGCAGAATTGCGAGTAATCGACGTTCGTGTCGAAGGTCGCCGCCGAGAAGTCAGCCTTGTCCTGGAGGATCGACAGCGCGCCCGCGGCGTCGATGGTAACCGGCGCCTCGTACCGCTGGGCAGAGTCGTTTCGGGTCGCGACGACCCCTTCGACGACCCCGTCGGTCTGGATAACGTCCTGGACCATGGTCTCGTAATGGATCTCTGCCCCGGCGCGTTCGGCCTCCTCGAGAATCACCTCGCCGTAGCGCTTGCGATCGATGACGGCGCCGGACTGGTCGCCGAACGGATACTCGATCTGCTCGCCGGTCTCCGGGAGTTCGAACAGTGCTCGCTGGATATTGTCGTTGGTGAACGCCTCCGAGCGGAGGTATTCCCGATCGATCACGTCTGGGAACGTACTGGCCCCCTTAACGGCGTCGCCACAGGCGATGTGCCCGGCCTCCGATTCGGATTTGCGTTCGAGGACGACGACGCCGAGTCCCTCCCGCGCGGCGGTCGCGGCGGCAAAGGCACCCGCAGTCCCACCCCCGACGACCACCACGTCGTACTGCGATCCAGTCATCGCCTCGTTGGTTCTCGGTTCGATAGCAAAAAACTGTCGTGAGCGGGAGAGTTGTAATAAGATATCGTCGTGACGCGGGGCCGGAGGGCGGTTCCTTGGACGAGGTGTTCACCTACAAGAGCCGGATCCGGTCCGAAAGGACAAGCATCTTTACCCGACCCGACGGAGTCCCCTCCAACAGGACGGCGGTCATCCCGCCAGGACTATCGATGACAGGACCACTCCGCGTCGCATCCGACTGGCTCGCACGTCGTTCGGCCCTGCCGACGGCCGTCCGAGCAGTGTTCGGTTACTACGGCCACTCGGGCGTGTTCGACCTCGGAAGCCTCCGACTGAAGTCGACTGTCGATGACCGAACCGAAGCGATGGTCGAGGACGTGTTCACGCTCGTCGAGTCGGCTCTCGCCGAAGAGTTCGGTGTCGAGTCGGTAGCCTTCGATTACGACACCAAGCTGATCATGCCTGCCGAGCTGACGCTGGGCTACCTCTACCGCCAGGCTCAGCGTCGCGCCGATGGGGCGGATCCGGTCAAAAATAGCACCTGGGCCGGTCGGGTGGCAAACGCCGTCGGAAGCGGTTCCTACCGCGACCCACCGGATCCGACCGAGTGGGACGGATCGCCCGAGGACCCGAGGGCGATGGTCGACCGCGCGGAGTACCTCACGCGGGTCGTCATCGAGGCGCTGCTCGACGGCGACATGCGCGACGCCGTCAACGACAGTGAGTACGAGGACTTCGAGGTCTCTCTGGATCTCGATCCCGACGAGTACGCCCGCGTCGCGCGGGTCGCACAGGAGACTCTGGAGGCGGACCTGACCGACCATCTCGCCGCGCTCCCCGACGACGTCGAGAGCGTCTACGAGTGGGCTGTCGACCTCTCGGAGGCCCACCAGGGCCGCGATCCGCACTTCCGGGATCTCTACGAACGCGCACGTAACGGTGACGAGGACGCGACTGCAGCCATTGAGGCGGAGTATCGCGACGCGCCCTTCGATGCCGACACCGACCTGTTCACCGGCGACGAGCACGATCTGCCGTACCTCTGGACCCAGTATGCACGCGTCGGCGTCATTTACGACGCGATGATCGAGATGTACCGTGACGTCGGCCTGCCAGTCGACACTGCGTTCAAGCGGTCGATCGTCCTGGCGATTGTCGGCGCGCAGATCTGGCTCGACGATGTCGACGATTACTGGGCTGACGTCGAAGACGGGCAGCTGACTCCTGTCACCGCCGAGTATTTGCTGGCCGACGCCGACCGCGAGGCTGCCCGCCGCGTCCAGGACATCACCGAGCAATACCTCGACCTTGCCCGGACCTACGCCACCCAGACCGAGTCGCCGCTGACTGGGATCGCCACCGAGTACATCTACTTTTCCGGTGATCCGAACATCCTTCCAGGGGCTTGACGTCGCCATCCGCTCGCGGCCATTCTACCAGGCTTTTATACTGACGGCTCCACGGCACGGGTAATGACGGGGCTCGAAGACATCGCACGGCGCGTCGAGCAGTTCTCGACAGTGGCGCGTATCGCCAGCCGAACGCTGTTGTCGCTGGATACGAACCCGGTACCGGCCGACTGGACGCACATCACCAAGATCGATCCTGAGGACGAGAAGAAACTGCCGCTGTTGTATCCCCTGTACCTCCAGCACACCAGCGCACTGGAAGTCGGCGGATCCCGCGACGTCACCGACCAGAACACTGCGGAGACGCTGGATCTCGTCGCCGACAGGCCCGTTCCGGCTTTCCAGGAACCCAGCGGCCCGCGACAGGTGACAGATGACACTCGATCGAAAGCCGAGTTTCTGGCGATCCCGGAGGTACTCAACGGTGACGTCGACGCCCTGATCGGGGAGCTCGGCAGGGGCGTCGAGTACATGCAACGCGAGATGGCGCCGGAGATGATCGCCGAGAAGTTCCCGATCTCGCCCGGCGAAACGATCGAAAAGCGACTGTCGGCGTTCGCAGCCTCCTGGATGCTCCAGGAGGCAGTATTCGAGGCCTACATCATCATGAACCTCGACAGCGCGGCCGCTCGTGAGAGCAACGTCACCGAGGAGGATCTCCTCGACCCGAAGACGGCCAAACAGCGTGCGATGGCTGCCGAACGTCACCTCGGGAGCGAACTCGTCTACCTGGAGTACTCCGGGACCTTCGGCGGCGAGGAGGCCGAGGCGATCCTCGAAGCCGTCGACGACGGACTCGAGTGGTCACGACTGTGGTACGGCGGCGGCTTGGACGACCGGGACAACGCTCGGGCGGTTCTGGATGCGGGCGCGGACGCGGTCGTCGTCGGCAACGTCTTCCACGAAATCGCCGACGAGGAGATCGAGATCTGCGAGCAGGCCGCCGAAGAGCTGGACGCCGACGTGACCCGCGACGAGACGCTGGCCTGGATCGACGAGAACGTCGACTTGGCGGAATCGAGCGCGACCAAGTATCTCTCGACGATCATCGACATTTCTAATCCCGAGGGCCGTGCCCGGGACTACTTGATCACGACCATTCGCACCTGGCTCGCGGTCCAGGAGGTCCTGGCTGACCTGGACGAGGAGGAGGTCACCACCGTCGCCGACCTCCGACGGGCGTTCCGATCGGCCGATATCCCGGGCCGCTCCGACGTGATGGCCGTCCTCGACGACGAGGGGTCGTTTTTCCTGGAACTCCTCGTCTCGATGGCTGCACCTCGGTACGACCTCGACGCGGGGGACCTCCCGGTCAAGCACGTCAACCTCGATCTGGATAGATAGCACCGATCCCGGATTGTATATTTCCGCGAACCGAATTTTTATTCTGTTTACAGGTGTCGTTCCCCTGCACGATGACGGAACGACCTGCAGCGGACAAGTCCGTTCTTAGGGTCCAGTCGGCCGAACACGCGTTTCGCGAGGTAAACGGACTCACCCTGCACACCGTTGCTGCCGGTGAGCCGGGCGACCCGCTGGTGGTTCTTCTGCACGGGTTTCCGGAGTTCTGGTACGAGTGGCGTGAGTACGTCGCCCCGCTAGTCGACGCTGGGTATCGCGTGCTCGTCCCCGACCAGCGCGGCTACAACCGTAGCGACAAACCCGCTGGTGTTCGACAGTATCGCATCAGTGAACTCTCCAAGGATATCGTCGACCTCGTCGCGACTGAGGACCGTGAGACAGCACGCGTCGTCGGCCACGACTGGGGTGCTGCCGTCGCCTGGGATCTCGCACTCCGACATCCAGAAGTCGTCGATAGACTCGGTATTATCAACGTTCCACACCCGACGGTGTTCGAAGCGCAACTCAAGTCGAACCTCACGCAGCTGCGGAAAAGCTGGTACATGTTTTACTTTCAGCTCCCGTGGCTGCCCGAGCGGCTTTCACGACGAAACGACTACAGGTTCATGACGGAGACGATGCGAACGGGATCTCTGTCGGGGACGTTCAGCGAGACGGATATCGAACGATACCGGCGTGCCTGGGACAAAGAAGGCGCGCTCACGGCGATGATCAACTGGTATCGGGCTCTCTTCCGATTCAGGGAAGATCCACCGCGCGAACAGGTCCAGGCCCCGACAATCATCCTATGGGGCGAGAACGACCAGGCGCTAGTCCCCGAGATGGCCACGGAAAGCCTCGTGTATTGTTCGGAGGGACGGCTCGAACGGTTCTCCGACGCGACTCACTGGATTCCACACGAGCATCCTGAACGCGTTGCCGACCTGCTCCTCGAGCATCTCCGATAGTGGGTGTCCGAACGCACCCAATCTATCATTAAAGATTATTTTATATTTCTCACCTGGCTGGAATCCTCCACTGAAACATCACGATAGAGTATTAACTATACAAGTATGTCGCACGATATCCTTCGGCTAGATCACGAATCGAACTACGACATGTGGAGTCGACGAAACTACCTCATCGCGACGGTCGGGATAGCGGCGCTAAGCGGGTGCAGCGCCGACGACGGGAACGGGACGACGGAGCGGGAGACCGTCCCGGAGATGTACATGTCGGCCACGTCGCTCGGAGGGGAACAGCGAAACCCCGACGACTTGCGCGCGAAAGCGGACGTCAGTTTCTCCGAGTACTCGGAGGCACTAGAGAACGACAGCCATCAACCGGGGAGGTGCTGTGCGAACTGTGCCGACTATATCCCCGACAAAGACGGCGACGAGTTCGGTGCCTGCGCCGAGGTGGCAGGCCTCATCGACGGGGAAGACTGGTGTGTAGTCTACGAGGAGTTGCCCGAACCGGAGGTCCCGGAGGGGATGTCCGAGGACGAGCTAGCGACGGCCGAGGTTCCAGAAGAGTACCGGACTGCAACCTCTCAGGGCGGGGAGGAACGCGATCCCGACGACCTTCAGACCCAGGAGTCCGTGAGCCTGATGGAGTCCGTCGAGGCCATCGCGGACGGACCTGCCTCGCCGGGACAGTCCTGTGGCAACTGTGCGGAGTTCATCCCGGATAAGAACGGCGACACCTGGGGGGCCTGTGCGAGAGTCGAGGGGTACATTGCCGTCGAGGACTGGTGTAGCGTCTGGGAACACATCAGTGAGGAACTCTGACGACCTCGGCGGGACGGCAACCGGATAGCGGAATCAATCCGGTCTTGCTTTGACCCACCCAGACCAACGGAGGCCACTATTGATAGTGATTACTGTAAGTCTGTTCCGGGTCGACCGCACGACGCCGTGCGGTCGCACCGGTAGATCGTTACAGTAATCACTATGATAGGAATTCGCGTAGCCGATCGAGCGAGCGGAGCGACATTCCTGGGCGAAACCTACGGGTTTCTACGTGAACCCCTATCAGATCGGCTACGATCACCTTCACGACAGTCGCTATCAGATGCCCAGTACGACCATTCCGACTGTTTCCAGCTCCGAACCGGCGATCCGGAGCATGGCGCTGGTGACGATCCCGAGCGCGAGACTGATCGACCAGACGCCGACCGCAATCCGGCCAACGCGGGCGTGTGCGGTCTCGGCCAGTTCCGTGGGTGAGCGAGTGAGTCCCAGCAGGACGGCGTAGACGACGACCGGGACCGCCAGCGCCGAACAGACCAGGTGGACAGCCAGGATCAGCAGATACGCCGTCTTGAACAGGCCTGTTGCCTGGATAGACAGTTCCCCACCACCGCCGACCTTCCAGAGGTACAGTACGAGAAACCCGAACTCCAGCGTGACGGCCGTGACCATCGCCATCCGGTGGCGCGCGATCCGGCGTTGCTTGATGAAGTAGACGCCGGCTACGAGCGCGCTCAGGGTCGCAGCGTTGACGACGACGATGACCGTGCTGAGAAGCCGGACAGTGGGTTCGCCGATCGGCGGGAAGATCGAGACGAACCCCTCGAACGCGTTCATCACGAGTGCGTAGCCGAGCACTGTGATCGCCGCCGCGATCCCTAACGTATTCGAACGGACCCCTTCTCTAAGAGCTGATGCGACAGCCATCGGTCGTGGGTCGGGGCCCCACCGGTTTTTACCTTCGTATCTCTGACGAGACAAAAACGATGTGCGATCGGACGGGCCAGGAGCCCCATGGAGCAAATCAACGAGATCCACGTCGCGCCGCTGGGGTACGAGCGCGATCGGATCGTCGAGCCGATCAGGAAACACAACGCCGATGTCGTTCGCCTGCCAAGAAGAAAGACCCCATCGAGTTCGCCGATGACGAGCAACTGGAGTTCATGCGCGAGGCCAATCCCGCTAACGCCAAGGCGAAGTTCGCGCTACTGAACGCCAACGTTATCGATCCGCTCCAGGAAGACGGGTACATCGGGGTCAAGGCCGTCGGCCGCCAGAAACAGATCGAACTCACCAAGACCGGCGAGAACGTCCTGCACGCGTTCCGGCACAAATTATCTTTGTTTCTGAGTGGATTCAACAACCCTCCCGGGCCTACTGATAGTGATTACTGTAACGATTTACCGGTGCGACCGCACGATGCCGTGCGGTCGACCCGGAACAGACTTACAGTAATCACTATGATAGATTCGGCAGGAGGGTGACACGCTGTGTGCGGGCACGAGTTGCCGCCCTGTGCCCCGCGGCGCTCGGTGCCTCTGACGGTGGCGGTCAGGCGCTCCTCCTGTCTTCCGTGCCACTCTCCCGGCCGGCTGTTTTCAGACTGCCCAGAGATGGGAAGAGGTTTTGACTGGGCAGTGGAACCTCTCGGTATGTCACTCGCTGCGGACACCCGTGAAGCAGTCCGGGCGCACCCATTCATCTACGAGGGGCTGCGCGCGGGGGTTATCAACTACTCTGCCGCGGCCCGGTTTCTCGACGTCGGCGAAACAGACGCCGTGGTCGCGGCGCTCCGGCGGTACGCTGAGGAACTCCCTGACCCCGAAGAGCGCGAGCGTGACCTCCGGGTAACCATGCACAGCGGCGTCGGCCCTGCCAAGGAGGACCCACTCCTGGTCGTCGGCGATACCGCGCTTGCGGCCGATGGCGGTGACTGGACGGCAGTCGTGGCGACGGGCGATGTCGGCCCCGACCTGTTGCGGACGGTACTGGGGCGGTGTACGGCCGCTGATGTCTCCATCGAGGCCGCAGCAGTGGGAGCCGAGGCGCTCGCCGTCGTGGTCGGCCGTCGGGATGGACCCGACGTGGTCAGATTGGTCGAGCGGAGCACAGCGGAGTAAACTCCGACGGATTGAAACGCTGGCTCTCGTAGCTACGGGCAATGACGCTACGCGTGACGAACACGCTGACCGGCGAGCGCGAGGAGTTCGAACCCGAGGACCCAGACGCCGTCCGGTTGTACTACTGCGGTCTGACGGTCTCCGACCCGCCCCATCTCGGTCACGCTCGCGGGTGGGTCCACGTCGACGTCATGGATCGCTGGCTCTCGTGGCTAGGCTATGACGTCCATCACGTCGAGAACTTCACTGACGTCAACGAAAAGATCGTGGCCCGCGTGGGCGAGGACGGCGACAGCGAAGCCGACGTCGCCGAATCATATATCCGGGACGTCATCCGGGACATGCGCGACCTAAATCTCAAGCGTGCGGAGGTCTACCCGCGCGTCTCCGAACACGTTCCCGAGATCGTCGACCTCGTGGAGACGCTGATCGAGAAGGGCTACGCCTACGAATCGAACGGCTCGGTCTATTTCGACGTGACGAGTTTCGACGAGTACGGCAAACTCTCCAACCAGGAGATCGACGAGCTGGAGGCTCAGGGAAGCGAAGACGAACAGGCCGAGAAGCGCCACCCGGCTGACTTTGCGGTCTGGAAAGGCGGCGGCGTCGATCCCGGGGAGATTGAGGATCACCAGCACGAGACGGCCGCACCCGCGGAGGAGGCCTGCGAGACCGCCGAGACCTGGGACTCCCCCTGGGGCGAGGGTCGGCCCGGTTGGCACATCGAGTGCTCGGTGATGAGTATGACCCACCTCGACGAGACGCTGGACATCCACGTCGGTGGTCAGGACCTCGTCTTCCCTCACCACGAGAACGAGATCGCGCAGAGCGAGGCCGCCACGGGCCAGCAGTTCGCCAACTACTGGCTGCACGTCCGCCTGCTGGAGACGAAAGGCGAGAAGATGTCCTCCTCGCTGGGCAACTTCGCGACAGTCCAGGAAGCCACCGACGACTACGGAGTCGACGTCGTCAGAACCTTCCTGCTGTCGACGGCCTACTACAACAGCGCCGTCTACGGCGAGGACACGATCAACGAGGCCATTGAGCGTTTCGAGCGACTCGAACGCGGCTACGAGCGCGCCATCGAGGCCTGCGACAGCGTTGACGCCCGGACGAAAGTCGAGGACGACGATCTACGGGATGCGGTCGCGACCGCCCGCGAGGAGTTCGAGACCGCGATGAACGACGACTTCAACACCCGGGCGGCGATGGCCACGCTGCTGGAACTCGTCGGGACGGTCAACACCCACATCGACGAACTGGAGGAATTCGATTACCGCGGGCTCCGACAGGCGATCGAGACCATCGAGGAGTTCGCCGGCGGCGTATTCGGGCTCTCTCTGGGTGGTGCTGACGGGGGCGATGTCGAACTGGCTCAGGACGTCGTCGATCTCGTCCTGGAGATCCGCGAGCGCGAACGCGAGGCTGGCAACTACGAGCGTGCCGACGAACTTCGGGACGAACTGGAAGCGCTGGGTGTGGAGGTACAGGACACCGACGACGGACCAGTGGCGCGCATCGAATAGCGGGCATAGACTTTTTTCGCTCGGCGGACACCTGCGGATATGATCGATTCGCTCGTCTACCGGAGCGGAGCCGTCGAGTCCCACGACAATCTCGCGGCGGCGAAAGCCGCCGAGGGCACGACCTGGGTCCACGCGACGGCGATTACCGATGACGAGCGCGACCGCGTTCGCGAGGCGTTCGATCTACACCCTCTGGCTATCGAAGACGTCTCAAACAATGTCCGGGCCAAAACCGAGGAATACCCCGGCTACGTGTTCGTTCTCCTGAAGACGGCTCGACTCACACGAGGCGAAACCACCTTCGAGGAGGAGATAACGGACGATCCCGTGGGGGTCTTCTTCGGGAGCGACTGGGTCGTGACGCTGACACCCGGAACGGCCGAAGAGATCGGTCGCGTTCGCACGGCGGTCGAATCCGGGGACGAACGGCTGCTCGAACGCGGGGCCGATTTCACAGCCTACCGCGTCGTCGACGCGATCGTCGATCGGTACTTCGCTCTTCTCGACAGCATTGAGACCGAGATAGAGTCTATCGAGGACGAGGTCGTGGCCACAACCGACATCGATCTGCTCGAAGGGATCAACAGCGTCCGTCGGGAGTTACTCTCCTTCCGCAAGCTCCTGTGGCCGGCCAGAGAAGCCGTCGGTACGCTCGCCCGCGGCGACCCAAAGCTCGTCTCCGCGGAAACCGAGAAGTACTACCGGGACGTGTACGATCACCTCGTCCAGCTTGTGGATCTGACCGAGACCTATCGCGATCTGATCGCCGGGACGAGAGATATCTACCTCAACACGCTCTCTCAGTCGACAAACGAGGTAATGAAGGTTCTCACCGTGGTGGCGACTATTTTCATCCCGCTGACGTTCATTGCTGGAGTCTACGGGATGAACTTCGAGTGGATGCCCGAGCTGGGATGGCGTTACGGCTACCCAGCCGTACTGGCGGTGATGGCTGCCGTGGCCGTCGGGATGCTCTGGTTCTTCCGAGCGCGAGAGTACGTCTAGAGGATCAGCGGCCCGAGCAACACGCCCATCAGCGAGACGCGACGCGCCCCAACCCTTGGCGGCACCAGTCCGACGAGCGTCGCCACTGCGAAGACTCCGACGCCGATCACGCCGCTCAGCAGCCAGATCAAGGCGACCAGCAGCCCGAGCACGCCGACGGAGACGTGCGTATTGTTCAATCGGCCGACAATCCGCAGGTACCGATCACCGAGGACCAACACGAGCACGAACGCGACCATCGCGGCGATAGCGATGCTGGCCAGCCACAGTGGAAGCGCTCGCGGCGCTTGCACCGACTCGACCGCGACGAGCACCCCCGTCCGGGTCGTGTCGAAGGTGACGAAGGCGACCAGTGCAAAGATGGCTGTCGCGGTGTTGACGCCGCTGGTCGCGACGACGAACCCCCGCGCCCCGCGGGAGTGTGGGACCGCGAGCAGTACCATCGTCGCCGCGACCGCGCTGGAGACGCCGGGGAGATAGCCCACGATCGCTCCAGCCAGTGTCCCGAGCCCTGATAGCAGAAGGACACTCCGACGAGTGGTCAGGACGGCGGGGTCGTCTTGCGGCGGGACGCCCGCGCCGCCGATCGCGTCGAGCAACACCGGCGCGCCGAACAGCCCGGCGAAAAGCGGCGCGAGGGTGTTCCCGACAGGGACGATTCCACCGACCGCCATATCGAGCGTCAGCAGTCCCAGTATCGCACTCACCGCGAAGACGACGGCTGCGCCGATCCGCGACGGTCGATTCGGCTCGGTCAGGATCAGCACGGCGACGACAGCCGTGAGCACGACGGGAAGATGGGCGTTCAACCAGGGCATTCCATTCCGCATCGCTTCGGTCAAGGGGATCGCAAGCGGTACCGCCGCGATGACAGCCAGCCCGCTGCCGAGCGCGGACAGGCGTAACGCTTCGCGTCCCCGACCTGCGATGACGAGTTCGTGTCCGGGTAGCGAGCTGGCGGCCATCGCGGGATCGGGCACGCCCAGTGCCAGCGCTGGAACGATATCCAGGAAGGTGTGAGTAATACCCGCTGCGAGCATCGCGGCCGCGACGAACTGCGGCGGTCCCGGTACCGCTGTCGAGAGTGTCGCCAGCAATAGCGCGAATGTGTTTGCGTGCAACCCGGGTGTGAGCCCGCTAACCGTCCCGAGACAGATACCACCTCCTACGTAGGCAACTGCCAGCGCGGTCAGCCCCGGATCGACGACGAACCGAGTTCCGGCGGCTTCCATCGGCCCGCCCTTCCCGCGCGATCACTCATAAACTCGCGGCCGGATGCCTCCCTGGCTGGCTCGTACTGGACACGGACCAGAGCACGCCGAACGGCCCCGTTGACCGGTAGACGCACGGCTGCCGGAGCGGCGTCGAAAGAACTGTGGTTGGTGGCGCGACGTTTAACCGAAGAGTTCGCCGAGACCCTCGCCGCTGGCCTCTTCGTCCTCGTCCTCGTCTTCGTCGTCACCCTCGTCGTCGGCCTCCTCTTCTTCGGCTTCCTCGCCGCCCTCGTCGTCGGCCTCGACCTCTTCGGTCGTCGTGGCACCGCCCGTCGCGGGGACGGCGGCGGCCTGGTCGACGGCCTCGTCGATGTCGACGTCCTCAAGCGCCGCGATGAGCGCTTTGACGCGGGACTCCTCGACGTCGACGCCTGCCGCGTCGAGGACGTCAGTAAGGTTCTCTTCGTTGATCTCTTCGCCCGATTCGTTCAGGATGAGTGCTGCGTATACGTATTCCATTGTTGTCACCTTGTGTTAGAACATGTCACCGAGTGCTGCGCCTGCGTCGCCGCCGTCGTCTTCCTCGTCGTCGTCAGCGTCTTCTGCTTTTGCTTCTTCGGCGTCGTCGGCGTCCTCGGATTCGTCTTCTGTCTGCTCGTCAGTCGATTCTGCTTCCGGCGCGTCGAGGTCACGCAGTTCCTCAGGAAGTGCCT
>JAZKRQ010000053.1:0-15726 GCA_036628575.1 Halapricum sp. | reverse complement strand
ACACGGTGATCGGCGAGACCAGCAAGTACGCCGACTACATCCTGCCCGAGCCGACCTATCTCGGCCGCTGGGAGAACTTCGGCACCTACCCGAACAAGCGCCTCGCAGACGAGAAGATCAGCCACCCGACGATCAACGTCGTCCCCGACGCGCGCCCGGCCGAGGACGTCCTCATCGACATCTGGAAGGAGATGGACTTCCCCGGTGTGGGCGAGAACGCGATCCCGGACGCCGATGGGAACACCGACGGAGAGACCGGTCGCCTCGACAGAGCCGAGGACTTCTACGTGAAACTCGTCGCGAACCTCGCTTACGCGACCAAGGATCACCCCGCGGCTGAGGCGGACCTGGACGGCGTCTCACTGCCGGGCGACGCCACTGTCGACGATCTCGGCGAGGGTCCGGTTCCCGACGCCGACGACGAGGAACTTGAAGTGTTCCGAGCGGCCCACGAGAAGGGATTGGGCGACCGGTTCGAACTCGAACAGTGGAAGCGAGCCGTGACCGACGAGGAGTGGCGCAAGGCTGTAACGGTCCTCAACCGCGGCGGTCGCTTCGAGGAACCGGTCGTCAACTACGAGGAAGCCTACGCCGAACACGGCCACGACTACGACTACGTCGACCGCTACGAGCCCTCGAACGGGTACGTGGACGGCAAGATGCGATACAAACTCGCCAGTCGGGTAAACTTCTACAGCGAAGTCCCGCCCAAGGGCAAGGACGCGTATTCCGGCGAACGCTTCGACGGGCTGCCGGGCGTCGAGGACGTCAAACACTTCGACGGCAGCGTCGAGGTCCCCATCGTCAGCGATGGCGAGACAGAACGTCCGCTGCATCTCATCAACTGGAAGCCCCGGACCCAGGGGATGCACCGCACGACGAACTCCCCGTGGCTCCGGGAGACCCGTCCGGAAAACCCGCTGTGGATCAATCCAGACGACGCCGACGAGCGCGGCATCGAGAACGGCGATTCGATCGAGATCGACGCCGGTCGCCGAAGCGTCGAGGGGACCGCGATGGTCACCGAGGGGATCCGACCCGGCGTCGTCGGCGCGATGTGGGGCTGGGGTCGCGACGCCAACGGCGCGACCGACACGACGATCGACGGTGAGGCCCGCAAGGCAGCCGGTGACGACGGTCACACGCCCTACGAGTTCGACGAACCGATGACCGACGACGCCGGGATCGCAGGGCCACGAGACGCCGGCTTCGCGATCAACCACCTCCAGCCACTGGACAACGAGCTAGGGGACATCGGCATGAGCGACCCCGTCGGCGGGAGCAACGCCCAGTACGACGCGTTCGTCGAAGTCCGCAGGAGGGAGTGAGATGGCCGTGACTGCACCCGACGGACCCGGTCCGGACGTCGCTTTCATGCAGGCCAGAGCCGCGGTCTACGACCTCCTTGCGGCGGCGTTCGACGGCGACGTCGAGACGCTGACGGACGCGATGGCCGATGGGTCGTTCGAAGAGCTGGCGTCGGTGCTGCCGGTCGAGATAGACGTCGACCGGCTGGTGGCTGACGATCCCGACCCTGAGGCGCTGTCGATCGGCCATGACAACCTCTTCGTCGTGCCAGGGCCCCACTACGTACCGCCGTTCGCGTCCGCCCACGCCGATGAGCCGAGCCACGAATACGAGTCCGACTCGGCGTTCCACGAGGCAGGGAGCGCGGGGGAACTGTACGGGGACCCCGCCGCCCGAACGGCCCGTCGATACGAGCGAATCGGCTTCACGCCCGAGCGGGGGGACGGGATCCCGGACCACCTCGCGGCGCAACTGTCGTTTTTGGCGACGCTCGCGGCGGCACGAGCAGACGCCGACGGTCCGGAAGAACGGAATGCCCTCCGGGATCTCGAGCACGAGACGCTCGCGGCAATGGGGTGGCTAGACGCCTTCGACGAGGCCGTTGCTAGCCAGGACCGGGCCGAGGGGGTCTTCGCGGCCCTCTCGCGGCTCACGCGGACGATCGTCGCGTGGGACGCGGCACGGACTGACCGGGGAGGCGTCTCGCTCGCGGACGAATAGTCGTCCGTCACTCCCGGAACTCTTTCTCTTCGTCCATTCCTTCGATTCCGTTTTCGGCCCGGTCGATCATCGTCTCGATCGCGTCCGGTTCGGGGTCCGCGATACCGAGCCGTTCCCGCTCGGTTCCGACGACCTCACAGACCAGCGTGACGCTGCGGCGGTAGAACGGCGCGTCGGCGGCTGCGTCCTCGACGAGGCGACGGAACGCCGGCAACCAGTCGAGGTGTTCGTCCACGAACGTGACGTACGCATCGCGGTCACCGTTCTCAACGAGCAGCGAGGCGTATTCCAGCAGCAGCGCCAGGTGATCCGGCTGATACGCGGCCGGGTGTGAGACGCCCAGTGCTGCGTACTTCCGGCTCATGTCGTCGGCGGGCGGGCCACAGAGCAGTCCGTCACTGCCTGCGCCTTCGTGCCACTCCTTGTAGGGCGATTCGACCGCCGGCGCGTAGGGCTTCTCGAAGGCTTCGAACAGCGCGATGTACTGATTGTCCAGCGCCGCCCGACTCTCCGGAAGCTGATCGGCAGACGGTACTACGTCCCCGTCGATCTCGATTCCCGACGTCAGTTGCTCGCGTTCGGTATCGAAGCGCCCGGCTTCGATGTCGTCGTAAAACGCCTCATCGGGGTGTTTGAGACACTCCGACAACAGCGAGTACAGCTGTGCCAACTCCGTCGTTCCGTGCGTGTCTTGTTTCATGATTATGTCGTGCAGACGCGGTCAGGCCGGTCGTGTCTCGCCGTACCGGGAGTAGATCCCGTAGCCGATCGCGACGACGCTTCCGATACAGACCAGCGCAGCGAGGTTCAACCCGAGGAAATACACGAGTCCGAGTGTACCGCCTGGAAGCGCGTTCGGAGCGATCTGCTGACTCAGGCTCGGCCCGGTCGGCAACGGCGAGAGGACGTATTGCAGGATGACTCCCGTCCAGATGATGGCGAACAGCATCACAGTGATTACCATCCCAGTCGTCAGGATGGAGGAGTGAGTCTGTTCCTCACAGGGGACCGTCTCTGTGCCGATTTCCTCTCTGGCCCACGTCTGCCACTCCTGACAGGCCCGACCGACGCCGACCGTTCCGTCGAACATCGACCGGTCCATCGGGAACTCCTTGACGTGGGTCATGAACAGGTGAAACGTCACGCCCATCAGCATCGTCACGGCGACGATTGCGTGGACGTCCCGCATGATCAGCATCGGCAAGTTCGGCGAGGTGGACGCGAGGACGCCGACGTACCACATCAACAGCCCGGTGACGATCATCACGCCGACCTCGAAGGCGATGATCCAGATTTCGGCTTTCTGCAGGAAGGTGTACTTCCCAGAGTCCGGTTCCGCACCGAGACCGGCGAGCCACTTCATCTGCTGGACAACCTCGCGGACGTCATCGAGACCAAACATGGCGTGGCGAAGCGTGGTGTTACCGGTCGCCAGCCCGAGAGTCATGTACACTGCATAGTACATCATCACGGCGATCAGCGCCACGCCCGCAGCGACGTGGACGAGGACAACGTTCGAGTGACCGAACAGCTCGATGAGCCATCCGAGCGGCTCGTAGAACGTCATCGGCAGCCCTGTCAGCCACAGCAGGAAGATGCTACTCGCCAGCAGAGCGTGGACGTAGACCTGTACGCTGTTGAACCGTTCGATGACAGCGTTGTCGGTGCCTGTATCGGTCGCCTGGGCCGTCATTGTTCACCTCCTTCGACCACGTACCGCCGCCAGTGGCCGAGCAACTGCCCGGCGATGATGAAGAACACGAACGAGATGTACAGACCCATGATGGCCCGAATCGCCAGCCAGATCGCGTTGAACTGATCGTAAGCGATTTCCCGGGTCAGGTTGCCGCTGATGACTGGCTCCCAACCGTTGACCATCTCGGGGAGCTGGTCGAACGCCACCAACAGCGCGGCCGTCCCGACGACTGCGACCGTCGCGGCTGTGAGACTCCGCCACCGTCCGGTTTCGATGAGCCGTGTCCGGATAGTATCGCTGTAGGACATGTATCTCAGTCACCGAAAGACTCGGAATCGGACTCTTCGGTCGGGGCGGTCGGTTCGACGATCAGCTGTCGATCGCTCTGTGCGAATTCCCGGGTGGCCGCGTCCGACGCTATCTCCATCATCTCCGAAATAGGGCCGGCGTGGAGTGCGTCCGTGACACAATTGTCGACGCAGCCAGGGGTGACGCCGCCCTCCTCGGGACGTTCCCGCGGCGGTTTTCCGGCGCCTTCGCCCTCGCCTTCGCCCAGACAGAGGTGACACTTCGACATCTTTTCCCCGTCGAACGTCGGGGCACCGTACGGACAGGCCCACCCGCAGTAGTGACAGCTGATACACTTGTCCTGGTCGACCGTCACGATACCGTCGGAATCACGCTTGTTGAGCGCCCCCGTTGGACAGACGGTCTCACAGGGGGCGCCCTCACAATGCATACACGAGATCGACACGGACGTCTCCTCGTAGTCGGGGAACTCACCGATCCCCTCGTGGTTGACCGTCCGCCAGTTGTCGTCGTCTGTCTCTCGCTCGTTCCTGACGTCACAGGCCACCGAACAGGCCTGGCAGCCGATGCATTTGTTCGGATCGAAGTAGAACGTCCATTCTTCGCTCATCAGTTGTCACCCCCGATCTTGCTGACTTCGACAGGATGGTTCCTCGCGGTCATTCCCGTTACCGGCTCGACGTGGCGTTCTTTGTTGAGTATCATACTGTTTGCACCTGCCCCGTCGGGGTGTGAGGACGTTTCGCCGAATCCGTTGACGGTGGCGACCCATCCGGGGCGGGCGCCCTCGTAGACGTGGGCCATCAGTTCGATCGAATCGTCTGTCGACTCGACGCGGACCATGTCGCCGGTCCGGATGCCGCGCTCGCCCGCGTCTTCCGGATTGATGTGCAGGACGTTCCCGTCGTAGTCCCGGTCGTTGACGTCGTAGCGATCCAGGTACTCCTCGACGGACCGTTCGAGCGCCTGGCAGTGACCACGACTGAGTTGCTCGACGAACACGTCCGTGAACAACAGGGGGTACTCATCGTTCGTCGTCTCGCCGTAGTGCTTGTCGTCTGGCGGGTGCCACTCCGGTGCCGTGCTAGTACCCATCTCCTCGGCGAGTTCGTCGTACTCGTCTTTGACGTCGAGGTCGAAGTTGAACAGCCCGTTTTCGGTATCGAATCCGCCGTCCTTCCACTGTTCGTACCCGACGTCGGAGACGATCGCGTAGCTCTGATCGGCGAGTTCGTCGAAGGACATGTCGATGGCCTCCAGTTGCTCGTCCCAGTATTCCGCGCCGCTCTCCCAGGGGAAGTACTCGCCCCAGCCCATCTCCTCGGCGAGCGTCTTGTAGATCCGGTAGTCGGGCTTGCAGTCACCGACCGGTTCGATGGCGGGTCTGGAAGCGGTCACCCAGCCGCTCGTGCTGTAGGAACTGTCGCCGCCGCCCTTGAGGAACGGCTGTTCGATCTGTGAGGCACCCGGGAAGACGACGTCGGCCCGCTTGCTGACGCTATCCCAGAACGCGTCGACGGTGATAACGAGTTCCATGTCCTCGAGGGCCTCCAGCCACTTTCTGGTATTCCCGCTTTTCGGCGGGGACGACCAGTTGTTGACGAAGCCCTTGATGTCGCCGCGTTCGACGGCTTTGGGGACGAGGTTGTGAGAGAGGTCCCGGATCCCGTGTTTCTGGAACGGATAGTCGTCGTAATCCGGGGTCGGTTTGTCCTTGTAGTTGGCAGGTACGTCGATTCCCTGCTTTTCGTGGGGATCAGCCAGGCTGAAGCCCTTCGACCACTGGCGCGTGCCGCCGGGGCGGTCGATATTACCGACGAGTCCGTTCAGTGCGTGGACGTTCTGGCAGTTCTTGAACCCGTTGGCCTGGTAGGCCAGCCCAGTCCACGGGAACGCGACTGCGCTGGGGGCTGCCTTGGCGAACCCGATAGCGATCTCGCGGATATCGCCGGCGTCGACACCGGTGATCTCTGCGGCCCACTCGGGCGTCTTGTCCGCGACGGCCTCCTTGTAGGCCTCGAACCCGTACGTCCAGTTCTCGACGAACTCCTCGTCGTAGAGTTCTTCCTCGATGATGACGTGGCCCATCGCCAGCGCCAGCGCGCCGTCGGTCCGTGGCTCGATCGGGATCCATTTGTCCGCCTTCTGGGCGGTCTTGGTGTAGCGCGGATCGATAGCGACGACCGTCGCGTCGTTGTTCTCCTTCGCGTCCATGACGCCCTTGGGCTCCCACTGGCCGCGGAAACACTCCATCACGTTGCGACCCCAGGCGATGATGTACTCGGAGTTCTGCCAGTCGGGCCACTCCCGACCGTATCCGGACATCCACTCCCAGGACGTCGAGAACGGCCCGTGGCAGGTCGTCTTCCGCCCGACTTTTATCGGCGCGCCGTAGAGATCCTTGAACAGCAGGTTGTGCCACGGATGTTTGGCAACTGGATAGCCCTGATAGCGAAGTAGCTTCTCCGGGCCGTGTTCCTCCGCGAACGTCTCGAGTTCGTTGGCGGCGTACTCGATGGCCTCCTCCCAGGAAGCCGACCGGAGTTCGCCGTCCTCACGGATATGGGGCTGAGTGATCCGGTTCGGATTGTACGTCTTATCCAGCTGGGCCATCCCTTTCGAGCACAGCGTGCCTTCTCGGTCAGGCCCGGCACTGGCTTTCGGATGCCCGTCGACACCCGTGAGATCGATCGCCCGTCCGTCTTCGACGGTGATCTCCTGGCCACACTCCGCTCGACAGATCCAGCAGTTCCCGTGAACGACGCTCCGCTCGCCCTGTGACGCTGTGTCACCCGCCTCGTCCGCTCGACTGATACAGCCCGCCGCTGCGCCGATCGCCCCGACTGCACTTCCTTTGAGGAACGTTCGACGGGAGACCGTTGTATTTTCGCTACTCATGCATATCCCCCTCGTCTGATCCGGGATCGCGTTTGTCCTCCCCGAACTCTGCGAGCACGTCCTCATGATACTTCTCGTAGAATTCGGCCTGGCTCAACTCGCCAGCGGCGACTTTGCGGGCGTCTTCACCCATCTGTCGTCCGAGTTCTTGATCGTATTCGGCCGCCTCGAGATCGATGTCTTCGAAAGGTTTTTCCAAATTGTTTACTGCTGCTTCCCACATTGTAGGTAAAGATTAGCCGACCAGCTGTTTCGGAGTTGTTCTTGACATAGAAAGCATTTATCAGAGGATGTTCCGATCTTGACCAAAGATCTGATCTAAAGGAAGAACGAACGCGTCACCGAAATACCACAAATACGGCTCTTGAGCATCGAAAACGGGTTTCTAGTTTTCGAATCCGCTTCTATTTTGTCGTTTCCTGACCGATGATAGTGACCGATGGTCTCGTCACGTATACTCGCCACCCGATCGTCTGAAGTCGCGTCCTGAGAATAATTTACTATAGGATATAAAATACTAGTAAAGAATAGGTCACCCGTCCGTAAGTTGTTCGAACAGGGCCTGTTCGGCCGCGTTCAGACGCTGGGAGAGAGCCTGTTTGGAGATGTCGAGATCATCGGCGATATCTGCTAGCGATACCGCTCTCGGCTGCTCATAGTATCCCGAATCGATAGCCAGCTCGAGTGCGTGTCGCTGTTTTTCCGTCAGTTCCGCGAGATCGATTTCGCACCGAGTAGAATCGATGTCGTCCGTCCCATCGACGATCCGGCGTAGCGCGACTATTTCACAGACCGATCGGAGATCTTCGACGAGGTCACAGAGGATGTCGTGGTCAGGTAAGAACGCGCTGACGATCACCTCCGTATCCTCGACAGCGATAATATCGGGCACACAGCCGTACTTGCCGAACATATGACACGCACAGTCACTCTCGTGTTTCTGGCTCGTGTGTTCGACTGTCGCTCCTTCGTCTACGGACGATTCGACGACATACTGGCAATGACACAATTCCCGGATGAGCGAGTTCTGAGCATCCACGATATCACCGTCGGCCGACCGAAACGGACAGTCTTTGGGTGGCTGAAAGGCGATCACCGCGCGCGTCGTACGTCTGTTCGATGATATCGTACTCATCTGTTGCAGTGGCCAGTTGGATTCGGGCGGCTGGCTGTGAGTGGATACTAGCTTTCGGCTATAAGCCCTTTCCCGAAATCTCACAAACTGAGACGGGTGAACACAACGCGGATCTGCTTCGGCTCCGAAGAAGTCGTACTTACAGCCAGCAGTATCAGGACGTTTGGCATCCCGGAGAATTACGAACGCATTCGAACCGTCACGACCGTGTTCATGCCGTCTTGACCCTCGACCGACTCGGTCGTGACGTTCACCCCGAGCACGTCCGCCTCGTCGATACCTTCGTACGTGACCGAGCGAAGATCGGCTGCTTCGGCTCCCCCCTCACCGAGGACGACCCGCACCTGGGATCTGTTCCGCGAGACCTCGAGCACGTCGTAGTCGTTGTCCTCGAAAGCGTCTTGGAGCGACTGGAGTTGCTCGTCCATACGTGGGTAGACGCTCCCCCGCGTCTAAAACCCACCGACGTGGCCCGGGTTCGATCCACACAGGCTCTCGTCGCGCTCACTCCGAGTGGAAGCGATACACACGATAGTAGACGTAGAGGCCGAGTATCACTCCCGCTAGCGTGAGTTGCGTACCGAGTGCCCACCGGTCCTGAAAAACGATGAACATGATTCCGAGACTGGCGGTCAGGAGAGCGACGTTGGCTACCAAGACGAGCACCCAGAATAGCCCGCGAACCTCCGAATCGGCGTCACTGGGCGAGGCGGGCGGAGTGGGAATCTCCGGGCCGAGCGAATCCGGCTCGAACTCCTCGGGTTCGAGGTCCTCCGAAGAGATAGCGGGCTCGTTGTTCGGTTCGAGGTCCTCGGAAGAGATAGCTGGCTCGTTGTCCGGATCGTCCGGTTCTGTCACAACCGCGTTTGGATGACCTGTAGCAAAAGCGTTCCGTGGTGCGAGACGCGCTAGACGGCGTCGGCCAGCACCACTGCAGAATCGGACTCGATCCAGGCGAGGGGGTTCTCCGCGTCGTAGAAGACGACGTCCTGTTCGTCCTCGTAGCTCTCTACTGTTTCCGCGCCGGTGATCGTTCCGGGACTGCGCCCAGTTGCCGCACGATCCGACTCTTCTGCTGCGTTGACGCGGTTCGACATGGCAACATTCACTGGTATGCCACCACTTACCAAAAACTTTGTCCATGCGTCAGACGTTGCCAGCGCGACCGCGGATGTTTTTACTCGCCCTCTCAAAAGAGGGGACGAAATGAACGAGGGCGAGCAGACGGGGTTGGCGGCGTTCGGCGAGGGCGGGACAGACCGACCCGATGGCGAAGCGGCGGCAGTCGCTGGCGGGGAGAGCGTCGTCCCTGACGTCGTCGAAGCCGAGGAGTTCCGCTATCCCGACGCCGAGAGCACCGTCGAACTCGCGGTGATACAGGTCGATTACACGGTCGAGGGATCCGGCGACGACGAGTATCCGGTCGTCCACGTGTTCGGCCGGACGCCGGGGGATCAGGAACTGGTCCACGTCGAGGTCTACGAGTTCAGACCGTATTTCTACGCGCCGACTGCGAACCTGGACTTCGATGATCTCCGTTCCCGAGATCGGATCACCGGCTGGGAGACTGGTTACGAGTCTATCCGGGGTGAAGAGCTGACGAAGATCTTCGGACAGACTCCCCGGGACGTCGGCCAGATCCGCGACGAGTTCGACCACTACGAGGCAGACATCCTTTTTCCCGACCGTCTGCTGATCGACAAGGACATCACGAGCGGCGTCCGGATCCCCGAGCGTCGGACCGAGGACGGGACAATCCGGATCCCACACGACGAGATCGAACCCGCCGACATCGACGCCGAACCCCGAATCTCGACGTTCGACATCGAGGTCGACGACCGGTCGGGCTTCCCCGAAGAGGGCGAGGAACCGATCATCTGCATCGCGAGCCACGACTCCTATCGCGACGAGTACGTCCTCTGGCTGTACGATGCCGGTGAGGGAGCCGAGGTTCCCGACCGGCTAGACGGCTACGAACCGCTCGAGGATGACGACCTCGGCGCCGATATTCGGGTCTTCGACGAGGAGCCAGCGATGCTCGACGCGTTCGTCTCCTATATGGAAGAAACCGACGTCGATATCACGACGGGCTGGAACTTCTCCGACTTCGACGCGCCGTATCTCATCGACCGACTGGAGGTCCTCGATCCGACGACCGACTACGATCTGGACTACAACCGCCTCTCGCGAGTGAACGAGGTCTGGCGCAGCGACTGGCAGGGGCCGGACATCAAGGGGCGCGTGGTCTTCGACCTTTTGCGGGCGTACAAGCGCACGCAGTTCACGGAACTGGAGTCCTATCGACTGGAAGCGGTCGGTGAGGAGGAACTAGGCGCCGGCAAGGAGACCTACACCGGCGACATCGGCGATCTCTGGGAGAACGATCCCGAGCGCCTGCTGGAGTACAACCTCCGGGACGTCGAACTCTGTGTGGAACTGGACCGCAAACAGGAAATCATCGCCTTCTTCGAGGAGATCGCTTCGTTCGTCGGCTGCAGGCTCGAAGACGCACCCACGCCCGGCGACGCCGTCGACATGTACGTCCTCCATAAGGCCCACGGGCGGTTCGCCCTCCCCTCGAAGGGAACCGTCGAATCAGGCGAGGAATTCGAAGGTGGGGCGGTTTTCGATCCGATCACCGGGGTCAGGGAAATGGTTAGTGTGTTAGATTTGAAGTCTCTCTACCCAATGTGCATGGTGACAATTAACGCGTCCCCGGAGACGAAGGTCGATCCCGACTCGTACGACGGCAAGACCTTCGTCGCGCCGAACGGCCAGCACTTCCGGAAGGCCCCCGACGGGATCATCCGCGAGATGGTCACCGAACTTCTATCAGAACGAGAAGAAAAGAAAGAACTCCGTAATAGCCACGAACCGGGAACTGAGGAATACGAACAGTACGACCGTCAGCAGGGTAGTGTAAAGGTCATTATGAACTGTTTCACTCCGGATACAGAGGTCTTGACGCCGGATGGAGTCCGGAATATCAGGGATCTGGACGTCGGTGACGACGTCTATTCGATCGACCCGAACACCGAGCAGATGGAAATCAAGCCCGTGGTCGAGACGTGGGCCTATCCCGACTACGACGGCGAACTGGTCGATATCGAGACCGACAAGATAGATTTCAGTGTGACGCCGAACCACCGGATGCTCGTCAGGAAGGCCGAACAGAACGGAATCACGTGGGATGAAGACGACTATCGGTTCATCGAAGCTGGCGACCTCGACCGGGCGACGAACTACCAGTTGCCCCACGACTGGACGGGACCGGACGGGGGGCACATCGACGAGGTCGACCTTACCGAGCTTCACGACGGCGAGTACGAGGTCTGGGCGGACAACGACGTACACGGACACACGCTTGCTGCCGAAATCGGCTACTATCCGGACAAGGTTCAGAAGGCTGACGAGGACACGACCGGCTACGTTTTCTCCGATGTGGAATTCGACGCCCATCGCGAGTATCTCGAAGACGCCTGTTCCACCTTTTACGTCCACTCGGAGACTAACCGCAAGTGGGTCCCGCGGCGGTACGACGGCGATGACTTCTTGGAACTGCTGGCGTGGTATATTACCGAAGGCTCGGTCCACACTTCCGAGGACAAACAGTTCGGTGAGAACTTCCGCGGCTCCGCGACGACGATCAGTATCGCACAAGACGCGCAGCCGCTTGCCGACGGTGGTCGAGACGACCACGAAGGGATCGGGGATCTACTCGATCGAATGGGACTAGACTACTACGTGGACGAGCAAGGATATCAGTTCACGTCCCGTCTTCTCGGCGATATGTTAGAGAATATCGCCGGAGAAGATAGCTTTAGAAAGCGGATTCCGGAGTTCGTGTTCGATGCGAGTCGAGACCAGAAACGACGATTCCTCGAGACGCTCATCGCAGGAGACGGAGACCGACAGATCAATTCCTGGCGCTACAGCACTGCGAGTGAGCGACTGCGAGATGACGTACTCCGGCTGTGTGCCCATCTGGGACTCACTACCAGTTACAACGAGGACAGCGGGGCGTACCGGATCTACGTGACCGAGGATTCGAAGAACACACTTCGGATGCACCGAAGTGGGTCCCGTCGCACTGCCGAGAACGGGGTATACAGTGTCACTGTAGCGGATAATCATACCGTCCTCGCCGGGCGAAACGGGACTTTCCAGTGGGTGGGCCAGTCGCTGTACGGGGTGTCCGGGTGGGATCGGTTCCGCCTGTACGACAAGGACAATGCCGCGGCGGTCACTGCGACAGGCCGGGACGTCATCGACCACACTGAAGACGCTGTCGAGAATCTCGGATACGAGGTTGCCTATGGGGACAGCGTGACGGGCGACCGTCCCGTGGTCGTTCGTGATCCCGGCGGACGGGTTCGAATCCTCCCGATCGAGGATCTCTTCGAGCGCGCCGACGAGTTGCCGGGTCGGGAGGTCCGGGTTACGGCAGACGGTGGTGACGTCGTCTCGGTCGAACCGGAAAAAGACCGCCGGACACTCGACGAGTGGGAGGCATTGTCGCTAAGTGACACCGGTGATCCGGAATGGCAACCGATCGAAGAAGCGATCCGCCACGAGACGGACGAGAATGTCGTCAAACTCCAGCACAAGTTCGGGGAGTCGACGACGACGCGGGACCACTCCTACGTCGTCGAACGGGACGACGAGTTCGTCGAAGCGCCGCCGGCCGATGTCGAACGACCTCTCAGGATCCCCGGTGTCCCGGCCATCGACGCCGTCGAGACCGTCGACGTGTACGAGGTTCTCGATGGCTACACGCGGACCTACGAGGACGGACGAAGCGTCGGCGTGGACGACGCCACGACCAAGACTAAACGTGTTCACGCCGACAACGAACGCGTCTGGTTCGGTCACGAACACCACGCTGACCTAGACGAGACTGTGACAGTACAGCGGTACATCGACGTGGACAGCGAGGACGGCCGGTCGCTGATCCGTTTGCTTGCGGCCTATATCACCGAGAGAAGTGCTTCGACCGTCGAAACCACAAGCAGTCGGTTCGGGGCCAGTATCGCCGAATCCCGCCGCGAGTGGCTCGAGGGTCTGCAGGACGATTACGAGCGTTTGTTCGACAATACGACAGCCAGTGTGGTCGACGCCGACGCGAACGACGAACGCACGATCACATACGACGCGAACGACGGCGAGACGACTACCACCTACGACGACCGGACGAAGAAACTCCAGATGATGAACGAACTCGCAGCAGTGTTCTTCCGTGAGTTCGCCGGGCAGGCGTCACGCGGTAAGCGAATCCCGTCGTTCGTCTACCATCTCCCCGAACGCGAGCAGAAGCTGTTCCTCGACGTTCTCGTCGAGGGCGACGGATCCCGCGAATTTCCCCGATACTCGGAAGCGTATGCGACCGAGAACTTCGATTACGAGACGACGAGTCGTGAACTTGCGGCCGGACTCTCGATGCTTCTCACGCAGCGAGACAAGAAACACTCACTCAAGTATCGTGACGAGAAGGACAGCTACACGGTCCGTACGTGTCAGTTCTACCGCTCCGGACGGGATCCAGTCCTCACAGAACGAGAACACGACGGCCACGTGTACGATCTCAGTGTCGCGAACAACGACAACTTCGTCGACGGGGTCGGAGGGATCGTTCTACACAACACCGACTCGGTCATGATAGGTCTCGGCAGCGATGTGAGTGTCGAGGAAGCGATCGACCAGTCCTTCGACATCGAAGAGGCGATCAACGCCTCCTACGACGAGTTCGCCCTCGAGGAATTGAACGCCGAGGACCATCGCTTCCAGATCGAGTTCGAGAAGCTCTACCGGCGGTTCTTCCAGGCCGGCAAAAAGAAACGCTACGCTGGCCACATCGTCTGGAAGGAGGGCAAGGAGGTTGACGACGTGGACATCACCGGCTTCGAGTACCAACGGTCGGACATCGCGGCCATCACCAAGGAAGTCCAGCTCGAGGTGCTCGAGATGATCGTCAAGGAAGGCGATATCGAAGGCGTGAGCGACTATCTCAACGAGGTTATCGAGGACTTCCTGAAAGGGAACATGGACTTGGAGAAGGTGGCCATCCCAGGCGGGATCGGCAAGCGGCTGGACAACTACGACACCGACACCGCCCAGGTCCGTGGCGCGAAGTACGCCAACCTCCTGCTGGGGACGAACTTCCAGCGCGGGAGCAAGCCCAAGCGGCTTTACCTGGAGAAAGTCCATCCCGAGTTCTTCCGCCACGTGGAATCAGAGATGGGACTGGATCCTGCTGAAAACGCTCTCTACGGGGAGTTCAAACGCAATCCGGACGTTATCTGTTTCGAGTACGAAGAGCAGATCCCCGAGGAATTCGAGGTCGACTGGGAGAAGATGCTCGACAAGACGCTCAAGGGGCCGATCTCTCGCGTGATCGAAGCACTCGGTATCTCCTGGGAGGAAGTGAAAAGCGGGCAAGAGCAGACCGGCCTCGGTCAGTTCATGTAGTCGACCACTGGACGATCAGGCGTCGCCTTCCGACTGGAACGGTTCACCCACCGCACGCCGGGGGAGATGGGCGTGCAACTCGGCGATCAAGTCCTCGACCGTGTCGAACGTCTCCGCGCGTGACCGACCGATCGTCTCACCGAAAGAGACTGTTCCGTCGGCCAGTTGGATGGTCACATCCTCGAACGCGCGCTCAGCAGCGCCCTTCGAGAGCGGAAAGTCTCGAGGCCCGATCTCCGTCTCGATGTCCTTCAGTTTCACCGTATTGTTCATCAATGATCAGTAGTTTTCAGCCAATATAAGTATCCCGGTGATAGTCGGGAAAACAGGCTCTTGAGGCCCTATAGGAAACGATTAGGCTCAGAAACCGTTGCAAAGGGGTTTGAATATAGCAAACAAAATTTCGGATTGAGGAAAACAGATTATCCATGAATGCGAAAAGGTTATGGGCGTGACGTTCCCACTTTCGGTTGACCTAGACATATGGCAGTACTCGAGATTTCAAACCTCCACGCAGAGGTGGCGGAAGAAGACGGCGAGACGATCCTGGAAGGGGTCGACCTCGAAGTCGAATCGGGCGATATCCACGCGCTGATGGGGCCCAATGGGAGTGGGAAGTCCACGACAGCGAAGATCATCGCTGGCCACCCCGCCTACGAAGTGACCGAAGGTGAAGTCCTGCTCCACCTCGAGGACGACGAGTTCGGCGAGGACTTCGAGATTCCCGAAGATATGCGGACCTGGGATCTCCTCGACCTGGAACCCAACGAGCGCGCGGCGCTCGGCGTGTTCCTCGGCTTCCAGTATCCTGCCGAGATCGAAGGCGTCACAATGGTCAACTTCCTTCGGACGGCGCTCAATGCCAAACACGAAGAGCGCGAAGAGCTGTTCGAGGACGAGGAAGCGGCCGAGGACGAGGAAGATGAGGACGACGTCGGATACGAGACCTCGCCGATGGAAGGCCCCGCAGACGAGGGCGAGGTCAGCGTCGCGGAGTTCCAGCAGATCCTCCAGGAGAAGATGGAGCAGCTGGACATGGACGAGAAGTTCGCCAACCGCTATCTCAACGCCGGCTTCTCCGGTGGGGAGAAGAAACAGAACGAGGTCCTTCAGGCCGCCGTGCTGGAGCCGTCGATCGCCGTGCTCGACGAGATCGACTCCGGGCTGGACATCGACCGCCTGCAGGACGTCTCGA
>JAZKRQ010000052.1:0-15857 GCA_036628575.1 Halapricum sp. | reverse complement strand
AGGATCGGCCCTGCGAGTGCCTCCGCAGCCTCCTCTGCGGCCGCGACCAGTTCCGTGCGGTCGGCCACCTGCTTCGTCCAGTCGCCGCAGTTATACCGACGGACGTAAGCCCTGATACTTTCAGTCGTGACCGGTTCGACTGAAGCAGTATCAAAAGTTACGTCCGTCGGTATAGTTTCAGCCATGTCGAGCTAGAGACAGCTGAAAACTGGATCGAAGCCTTCGCCGTCCATCACAATGCACGCCAAACTTAACGCGACCATGGATAGAGGCAGCCCTTCCTTTCGAGAGCTAGTCTCTTGAGATTGAGAGGGCCACAATAGAGCTATCCTAAAATACGTTGTCACCTTTCGAGGGAAAGAACAGTCACGAAGAGACAGTCAGCGCTAACCTACGGGCCTATCCGTGGACGACAACAGGAGGAAGCCTCCGACCACACACGTCGCTCCGAACCGACACACGCTTCGACGCGAACGTGACAGTGCTACCATGAGCGACGACGACCCCATCGTCGTCCACGGCGACGGCACGGGACTGTGGGGGCCCTGCCACCGTCGGGACGTCGCGTCGGCGTTCGTCGGCGCGGTTGGGACTCAGGCGGCCTACGGCGAGGCCTACAACGTCACTGCCGAGGCGGTCCCGACCTGGAACGAGTACTACCGGACCATCGCACGCGCAATGGGCGCCCCCGAACCCGACCTCGTGCACGTCCCGACCGACGTACTGCTGGACGTCGCGCCCGACCGAACCGGTTTTCTGGCCGATCACGGCCGCTACAGCACGACCTTCGACACGTCGAAGGCTCGCCGCGATCTGGGCTTCGAACAAACGATCGGCCTGGAACAGGGCGTCCGCGAGGTAGTCCACCATCTCGACGAACGGGACGCGATCGAGAGCGAGGACGACCAGTTTCTCGACGCGCTGGCGGCCGGCTGGCGCGAGGCGACCGCCCGCTTCAGGCGGAGGTTCTGATCAGTTGCCGACCCCGGATCGGACCCGCAGAGCGACCGATTCGACCGCGTACGCCAGGCTGTACAGTGTCGTCAGCGCCAACGGCACGAACGCGAGGTCGCGGGCGATCTCGAGCAGGAACAGCGCCTCTACGACGCCGCGGTCCGGGCGAAACACGACCTCTCCAGCCGCGAGCAGACCGAGATCACGGTCCCGTATCTCGGGCCGGACTACAACCTGGAGACGACGCTCACCCGCGAGACGTTCCAGGAGCTGACCGCCGACCTCCTCGATCAGACCATCGACTCGGTCGACGGGCTGTTCGAGCGCTCGGCGATGACCATCGAGGAAGTCGACGAGGTCCTCCCCATCAGCGGCGCGACCCGGATGGCCCAGGTCCAGGAGACCGTCGAGTCCTACTTCGGGACGGAGCCGCTTCGATCTGTGAACCCCGACGAGGCCGTCGCGCTGGGCGCGGCGACCCAGGCCGAACTCATGTCCTCCGGCGGGGACACGACCGCCGACGATGTCCTACCCGGTGACGAAGAGGACCTGCTGCTGGTGGACGTCACGCCCCAGCCGATCGGGATCGAACTCCACGATGGCACCTTCGCCGCCGTGGTCGACCAGGACGAGAAGGTCCCGATCAGCCAGAGCGACGACCGCTTTACTACTGTGATGGACGACCAGACCGGCGTCCGCTTCCCGATCTACCAGGGCGACTCCGAGGACGGCGAGGCGAACACCAAACTCGGCGAGATGGTCCTCTCGGGCATCCCGAAGGCGCCCGCTGGCGAGCCGACCCTGGAGATCGACTTCGAGGTCCAGTCCGACGGCACTCTCGAAGCCGCCGCGACCCACGTCGAGTCGGGTGAGTCGGTCGACACGACCATCGAATCCGGCGTCTGGCTCTCCGAGAAGGAGATCGAGCAGATGAAAGAGGCCCTCCCGGCGCTGAAAGACAGCGGGACCGCGGGAGCCAGTACGAAGGAAGCGTAGGTTCGCCCGAAGCTCGTCTTCGACAGGGTAGGACAGCGAGTTGTGCTCGTGGAAGGGGGTTCCATCGATAATGTGTTCTCAGTAGCATACCGGGAGGAAAGCAATCGTGGTGTCTCAGCGACTCACTCGATGCACTCGATTGTTAGCACTCGGCGTGTCGAGATCTTCCGCCCACAAAGCAAGGAAGAGACGGATATGAGAATATTTAAACAAAAATATAACAATCATACTTAAAATTAATTAAATATAATTATTTATATCTGTTATGAATACCGACTAGAATGTTTTTTTATTGGTGGAATTTATGATCTATTTGCTTATGTCAGACAAAAATTCAGCACTGAATCGGAGAAAAATTCTTAAGCGTGCAGGTGCTGGTATCGCGGCTGCAGTTGGCATAGGGGGTATGGGTTCGGTCTCTGCCGGAGAGACAGTATCGACACCATCTTTCGAGTACACGGAACTCACCAATGAGGAACAGAATGAACTCCTTGGAGAATTGGTAAAAACTCCTGAATTCAAAAAACTGTACACTCTGGCGGTGAAACGCGGTAGTATTCCTACGGAGATCGTCCGTGGGGGGCGGGTCGAAACTGACGACAATAAACGCGAGATGGTTAGCGTCAAGTTGGTAGACGACACTGCCGACAAAGCGTACTTGACTATCGGGCGAGACGATGAGAGTCACGTTTCAGTTGCTACTCTGGAGTACAACACTATCGCTGAGGGTGGTCTTATCGAAAATCAGCGCCGGTTCACAGCCAAATCTGAGTCACCACAGTCGATGTTCCTGTACGATAGTGACAACGCTGTGACCGTCGAAGCAGAGACCATAGAGCCTGGTGAGCAGTCTCGTGCACACATCGAGAAGCTAAGCTCAGAATTGCCTAATAGAGATAATTATTCGAATATTTATTCATTTGGTAATGGTCCTTGCAATGAGTGTAAGTGGGCCGTGCCGTTAATCTGTCAAAATGCATGTGGTGGTCTCAGTGGCTTTGCATGCGGGTTCTTCGGGATTATCAGTGGTGGAATCGGTGGTGTCGGTTGCCTCACGATCGTGAACGTTACGTGCGGAATGGCCTCTCTGTACGGTTGTTCCGGCGAACTAGCGGAGAACGTCTGTAGCGATGTCGGTCTCTGCTGACTCCGCATAAACCACAGATGCTACCCTCTTTGAGAAACGACTGGCCAACCACCCCAAACGGGGTTCGCTCAAGTGTTTCAATATGAAACGCGTCTCAAACCGATACTACGCGGTATTGCTCGTGCGTATTGTCAGCTTGTTTTCAGTAGCGGTCGTATTTCATACAGCCGCGTATTCTCTCTGGGAACTCCCACATCGAACGCTAGCGTTTATCGGTCTCGTCGTCTGCCTCCTGCTTTCTGTTGTGTACCTTCTTCTGTACGGAGCGCAGTGGCGATACGCGATCAATGACGACGTGGTCGCACTCACGTACGGCGTCATCGTCCGAAAAGAAGCCGCGATCCCGTATGCACGCATCCAACATATTTCGGTAAACGCCGGACCTGTGGAACGGCTGGTCGGTCTCGCACATGTGAACATCTATACGGCCGGTTCGAAAGGAGCTAAAGTTACTGTCCCCGGCGTCCCGGTCTCGACAGCACGCTCACTTCGTTCGCAAATCGGATCGAATGCAAACGACGAGCCGGACGGTGACAGCCTATGAACCGACTCCATCCGATCACGGTCGTCGGACAGATCCTTCAGTACGGACTCTTCGGGCTCGGGCTACCGGTATTCCTGATCGGTCTGGGATCGCTGTTCGTCGGGCTGGACACGCTTATGCCGTTGTTACCTCTATTTCAGGTCGGTGCGCTCATCGGTGCCGTCCACGGAATCTTAGCCTATTACGCGTTCACCTACGAGGTCACCGGCGACACGTTGGTGATCTCGAAGGGGTGGCTTCTCCGCCAGGATCGCTCGATCCCCATCGAGAGTATCCAGCACGCGTATCGCCGACAGAAGCCGTGGCAGTCTGCGTGTCATCTCTCGACGGTAACTGTCGAGACAGCCAACCAGAGCGAACGCGACATCGTTTTCAGGTATCTCTCGACTGAGCGAGCCGAACAACTACTCGCTGCCACCCAGCATGGGTCGGCGAGCAATGAGTCCAATACTGAAGACGACGAGCACGTATGGCTGCGGTACACGCTCGGCTGGCGTCGCCTCGCTGTCCTCGCGGTGAGCATCTGGCTCCCGGGTAGTGCCCTGCTGGTCCTCCTCAGTTTCCCGTTCGTTGGGTCACAAATCACGAGTGTGGCACTCGAAGTCGTCGATACGACGCCACTCCTCGGGGATGTTCCCGAACTGCTCGTCTTTGGTCTCGCTCTCGTTTTGCTAGCCACGACAGTCAGTATCCTACTGATCCTCAATCGATTCTATGGACATACAGTGGTTGGTTCGGGGGAACTGATCCAGTATCGTCGCGGTCTGCTCACGACTGCGACTGGACAATTCCGACGCCAGGACGTTCAAACCGTTTCAGTCGGAGATACGCCGCTGCTGCGTGCCACAGGGCTGGCAAAAGTCTCGGTGGAACTTGCCGAAGGCGCTTCCACGAGCCGCGGAACCCAGACCGTAGTGTTGTTCCCTGTCGTGGACGCAACCGAGATCACGTCGTATGTCGAACTGCTCGATCCGGCGTTCGAAGCGGAACAGCAGGCACCGATCAACCGTCCCTCACCCGTTTCTCGGCGTCGCTATCTCGGCCGGTACTTGATCGTCGCACTAGGTTTGGGCGTTCTTTCTGCCGTCCTCTGGAATGGTTTCAGTGCAATCGCCGCTCTCGTTGCCGGAGGACTACTCGCATACGTCGCCAGCCGATACAAGTGGAGATATCGCGGGTATCGACTATCGCCAGCGTTCGTGACGACGAGAGATGGTTTTTGGCACCGACAGACACGCGTCACGCGTATCGAGAAACTGCAATCAGTGTGGGTCACAGCAGGCCCGTCACAGCGGCGGTTCGGCCTCGAAACTGTCACCGTCGATACGGCTTCTTCAGCGGCGCTGTTCGATCGACCCCCACAGATCCACGATATACCGGAAGGGGATGGCACAGTGCTCAGAAACAAACTCCTGTCTGCCTACAGTCAGGATAACTGAGCGTCGCCAGTCCTCAAGAGAATCGTTGGGAGGATAACGCCGATGACTACGAGTGCCCCGAAAGCTAGTCGATTGTCGCCTGTGACTTCTGCGAGAATTCCCGCTGCGACGATCGCTCCGACGATAGAGAGTACGATGACCAAGTTATCACTGCGAGCCATCCTCCTAATATTATAGATACTTCATAAAGAATTTTCTGGTATGGATAGGGTCGCATTAAATTAGAGGATGAGGCGTTCGATGTTCGAGTGCTCTATGCCCAAAATCGAACGCCTCAGCGAGAGTATCGCGTGGGTAGACGTGTCGTTTGTGGAGCGCCGGCGGACTCCCGAGTGGGCGATTGAAGTGGGCATCCGGTATCACTTGGCGGGTCTGTCATTACGGGATGCCAGTCAGTTTCTCGATGAGTTGGGAGTCGACCGGAGTCACGTTGCGATCCACGAGTGGGTTCACAAGGCCGATCTACAGCCGATTTCGACGGTCAGTGCGGATCAACTCGCGGTCGACGAGAAGATGATCCGCCTGCACGGCCAAGAGTTTTGGCTGTACGGCGCTGTCGATCCGCAAACGGACGAAATCCTGCAGGTCAGCCTGTTTCCGACGGCGACGAAACAGACGACGCGGTGGTTTCTGGCCGAGCTGCATCGTCGCTACCAGCTTGATGACGTCGTGTTTCTCGTCGATGACGCTGATTATCTCGGCCCGGTCCGTGCCGAAGATGGCTATCGATTTCGGATACTCGCACACGGAAATCGGAATGCCATCGAACGTGTCTTTTGGGAAGTAGAACGACGAACATCATCGTTTGCAACTAGTTTCAGCCATGTCGAGCTAGAGACAGCTGAAAACTGGATCGAAGCCTTCGCCGTCCATCACAATGCACGCCAAACTTAACGCGACCCCTCACTCCGAGTCGCGCAACTCCCGGGCTTTTTCGACGTTCCAGGGGTAGCTTCGGCCGTCCTCGGTTGGCGTCTCCAGAACGAACGGTACGTCCCGGAGTCCCGCATGGTTGACGACCGCGCGTATGCCATCCTCGCCGATGAGGCCGTCGCCGATGTGGGCGTGTTCGTCCTTGTTGGTTCCACACTCGTGTTTGGAGTCGTTGAGGTGGATACAGGCGAGGTTCTCGAGGCCGACGAGGTCGTCGAACTCCACGACGGTCTCCTCGACGGCCTCGGGTGTCGAGAGGTCGTAGCCCGCAGCGAACATGTGGGCCGTGTCGAGACAGACCTCGAGGCCCTGCTCGGAGCGTTCGAGGACGGCAGCGAGATGTTCGAACTCACCACCCAGTTTGGTCCCGCTCCCCGCGTCGCTCTCTACCAGTACAGTCACTCCCTCGGGAATGTCCAGTTCGTCCAGCGCGCTGGCGGCGTTGTCCAGCCCGCCTTCGACGCCAGCGCCCGTGTGCGCACCGAGGTGGACGTTGAGGTACTCGATCCCCAGTTTGTCGGCCGCCTCGACCTCCTTTTGCATAGAGTCGATCGACTTCTCTCGAAGATCGTCTTTCGGGGTACAGAGGTTGACCAGATACGAGGAGTGGATGACCCACGGGCCGACGCCTTCCTCGTCGCTTCGCTCGCGGAAGCGCTCGGCTTCCTCGTCACCGATGTTCGGGTCCTGCCAGACCTGCGGGGAGTGACTGAAGATCTGGCCGCAGTTGCCGCCGTACTCGACCTGCTCGTCGACGGCGTTGTAGACGCCCCCGGCGATGGAGGTATGGGCTCCGATCAGCATACACTGGGGGTTGAGTGGGACAGCCAAAGGGGCTTCGAAGCCGGCGACGCCGACAGCGTTTTGCCTTCACTCTCCGATGACCTGGGCATGCGTATCGTCCACGAGACCGACGAGGGGGAGGCTGTTCTCGCCAGCGACGTCGATATCGCCGAGGGCTTTATCGAGACCTCGAAGGGGTTGATGTTCCGGTCGTCGATCCCCGACGACTACGCGCTCGTCTTCGAGTTCGAGACGCCGGAGGGACTGTTTCCGTCTATCGTCGAGATTCTCCCCTATCTGGAAAACACCGCCGTAGATCGGCGGTTCATCCACATGCTTTTCGTCCGGTTTCCGATCGACGTCCTCTGGCTGCAGGGCGAAGAGGTCGTCCACGTCAAGACGCTCCGGCCTTGGATCGGAGTTGGCATGGGCAAGGCCGATCGGATCATCGAACTCCCAGCTGGCACGGCCGAAGCCGTCGAGGCAGGTGACACGATACGGCTCGAATCGTAGGGTGGGCGGTCGGCGCGACCGATATTCACGAGACTCTCGATATGGTAGTAGACCACATGATTCATAAGAAATCATTCCGGAATCGTCGTAGTACTGACTGTGATCGAAGCGCTGCTGGAACGACAGCTTGGATCGGACGTCGACGAGGATGTCCTCGACGACGTCGTGAATGCGGTATGTGAACGCATCGAGCGAGGGAGTGATGATCGTCAGTCTCAGCCGGACGCGGACGGCTCGTAGGCTCTCGCTGGTCGGAATGGAACCCAACACATTAATCACCCATCACCACATACCACGGTTCACGATGTCGGATTCCAACGACACGGAGGATAGAGGAAGTCGCCACTCGGCGGCTGGCCGCGAAATTCTACCCCATGACTGACGGCTCCGGCGACAGAACGAGGCTGTTTGGCACCAATCTCGGTTCGTCGTCGGACGATCTGCACGACGTACAGTTTCTCGATACCACGCTACGTGACGGCGAGCAAGCCCCGGGTGTATCGCTGACGCCCGAGGAGAAGGCCCGCATCGCCCGCTCGCTCGACGACGCAGGAATCGACGTCATCGAAGCCGGCAGCGCCGTCACCGGTCCGGGCGAGCGCGAGACCATCTCCCGGGTCTCGGCGCTCGATCTGGACGCGACGGTCACCAGTTTCGCCCGGGGCGTACAGAACGACATCGACCTCGCGCTGGACTGCGGGGTCGACGGGGTCAATCTCGTCGTCCCCGCGAGCGACCAGCACATCGAGGACAAGGTCGGGACCAGCCACGCCGACAACGTCGACCAGACCGTCCAGCTGGTCGAGTACGCCACGGACCACGATCTGTGGATCGAAGTGATCGGCGAGGACGGCTCCAGGGCCGATCTGGACTACCTCGAAGAGCTGATGGGCGCGGCGATCGACGCCGGTGCCGACCGGGTCTGTTACGCCGACACCGTCGGCCACGCGACCCCCGACCGGACGATCGAAGCGGTCTCGCGACTCGCCGAATTGGGGCCGACCAGTACGCATACCCACGACGACCTCGGGCTGGCCGTGACCAACGTCATGGTCTCGCTGGCGGCCGGCGCGGATCTGGTCCACGGGACGATCAACGGGATCGGCGAGCGCGCCGGCAACGTCGCCCTCGAAGAGGTGGCTATCGCCCTGGATCACGGCTACGGGATCGAGACGATGGATCTCACGCAGGTCTATGACCTCGCGCAACTGATCGCTACCACGACGGGGATCCCGCTGGCTCCGAACAAGGCCGTCGTCGGCGAGAACGCCTTCACCCACGAGAGCGGCATCCACACCGACGGCACGCTCAAAGACGAGTCGATGTACGAACCCTATCCGCCGGAGAAGGTGGGTCGGGAGCGTCGACTCGCGCTGGGCAAGCACGCCGGACGCGCGGGCGTCGAGGCGACGCTGAACGAACACGGTATCGAGGTCACTGAAGAGGAGTTGAGCGAGGTCGTCACCCGGGTCAAGGAGATCGGTGACCGCGGCAAGCGCGTCACCGACGCCGACCTGTTGACGATCACCGAGGAGGTTCAGGGCCGCGAGCGCGATCGTCGCGTCGAGTTGCTCGACCTAACCGCAGTCTCGGGTTCATCGGTGCCCACCGCCAGCATCCGACTGGAAGTCGACGGCGAGGTCCGCGAGGAGGCCGCAACCGGGACTGGTCCGGTCGACGCCGCCATGCGGGCGGCGGAAGCAGCGCTCAGCCACACCGCCGACGCGCAACTGGAGTCCTATCACGTCGACGCGATCACCGGCGGCCACGACGCGGTCGTCACCGTCGAGGTCGAGATGTCTCGTGGCGACGATCACGTCACCGTCACTGCCAGCGAGGCCGACATCACCCGGGCCTCAATCGAAGCGATGGTTGACGCCATGGACCGACTGGTCGCCGACGACCCCGACGCCGTGATCGCTGACGACTAGACTGTCACTTTTCACCACCACTTTTTCCGCCTCGGGTTCGAGAGTGCTCGAACCTCTCGGCGCAAAAACTTGGGGAAAAACGACCTGCTGGATACTACTGTACACCGCCCTTCTTTTCCCCGGTTCTCGCGGTTGTACTGTGAAGAACGGGGGACGGGCGGTCTCCTGGTACGCGGCAGAGACCCGATCCTGGCCACAGCACCAGGTGCAATTCTGGCTTGCCAGTCGTCCTGTGCAACCCTATTTTCGGAGCGTCCAGACCTGCGCCGCGTCGCCGTCCCGGATCGCTCGGTCCTCGAAGTCACCCTGTACCGACCACTCGGGGAACGGCGAGAGCCGTGCCAGAAGTTCGACGTTGCGTTCGGGAAGCATCACGAGGTCGTGCTCGATCGCGAACACTGTCTCGCCGTCTGGCGTGCGCAGTTCGTTCTCGACGCGAAACTGTTGGGCGACCTCGTCGACGATCCGCGATCGCTCCCGGAACTCGTGGGGATCGCCACGGTATGTGACCTCGGAACTCGTCCACTCGCCGTACTCCCTGCAGATAATGTCAAAACTCGGGACGAACACGTCGAAGACGAACTCGCCACCCGGGGCGAGTGCGTCGTAGGCCGATCGCAGCGCCGCGAGCTGGTCGTCGACCGTCAGGAGGTGTTGGACGGCGTTGAACGGGCAGATGACCAACTCGTAGGCCCGGTCGACCTCGAACGCGGCCATGTCGGCTTGCCAGACTGAAGCCTTGAGACCCCACTCGCCCGCCTTCTCCCGGAGTTGTGCCAGCGCATCGCCCGACGCGTCGAGTCCGTCGGCGTCGACGCCGGCCGCGAGCAGTTCGAGGTAAATCCGCCCTGTCCCACAGGCGAGCTCCAGAACGGGACCGTCAACGCTCCCCGCTTGGTCGAGGTAGAACTCGATGTCATCGCGCTCGGCCACTGCGGGGTGGGCGTCATAGAATCGTGCGTGCTCACCCTCGTAGCTCCGTTCGACCATCTCACACCCACACTCTCGACACTTGCTGAAACGTCTTCTGGTGGTTCGGTAATCGGTCACAGTAACGATCCGACCATTACGAATATTTTCGTACTGACTCCAAGAGTGGGGTTCCTATTTTCCGGTCGAAAAGCCCCGGAGCCGATCGCTCTTCCCATTTTCAGCACATTTCGTCGTGATGCGTCGATACGCGCTCCAGGATTTGCCATACGCGTACACTTCTGTCAAAACACAGTATCAATCAGCGGATTTCTGTTTGTCGCGATCTGCTGTGTTCTCGGCGTCTTCGAGCCGGTCGGCGAGTTCGTGCAGCCGTTCGCTTCCCCCCTTCCGGAAGGGGACGCCGTGACCTATCGCAGCCACGTCGATGTCTGAGAGTTCCTCGGCCAGCCGCCGGATACTCGCCCGGACCTGATCGGTGTCGTCGCTGAGTGCCCAGGGTGAGGGCTCCAGACGACCGTCGGACTCACGGACGAGGTCGCCGAGGAACGCCACGGACAGCTTCTCGCTGACGTAACAGACGTGTCCAGGCGTGTGTCCGGGCGTGTGGTAGACGGTAAAACTCCCGACCGAATCTCCGTCTTTTACCGCGTGAACGGGGCTGTCCGGCGCGGTCAGCAGCGGCCCGGTCGCGCGCTGGAACAGTCTCTTCCGAGAGAGACGTCGCGGCGTTCTGTCCCCGGCGACGAGCGGCGCGTCGGGCGCACCGGCGTATACGTCCGCGTCCAGAGTGAGTCGCCCGAATCCCCCGACGTGATCGAAGTCGTAGTGGGTAATCAGCACGCGATCGACGTTGTCGGGCACGTATCCGACCTCGTCGAGGGCCCGCACGAGTCGCCGGCGCGAGAACGGCGTCCCCACGTCTATCAGCGCCACCGATCCGTCGTCCTCGACCAGATAGGCGTTCACACTGCGGAGGTCGAACCACCAGACGCCGTCGGTCAGTTCCGTCGCCATACGCGACGGTAAGCGAGCCGTCACCGAAAAGATGGGGATCGCAGGAACAGAGTCGTCACATCATCGACCTCAGGAACGACGCGGCTGTCCTGAGTTTCGAGGGCTGGCGGATCTCGCGCATCTCGGCGTCGGTCAGCCAGAAGTCGAAGACATCGAGGTTCGCCTCGATGTGTTCGCGGGAGGTCGCCTTCGGGACCGTCACGACGCCGTCCTGCTGGAGCAGCCACCGCAATGCGACCTGTGCGGGAGACTTCCCGTAGCGGTTACCGATCCGTGCGAGGACGCGATCGTCGAGCACGCCGCCGCGGGCAAGCGGACTGTAGGCCGTCAACAGCACGTCGTGGACTCGACAGTAATCGATCAGTTCCGTCTGATTCCAGTAGGGGTGATACTGCACCTGATCGGTGAAGATCGGGACGGCGCTCGCTTCGCGGGCCGCTCGGAGCTTCTCGACGCCGAAGTTGCTCACGCCGACGTGACGAACAAGCTCCTCGTCGACGAGATCGGTCATCGCCCGCAGGGTTTCCTCGTGACTGGCCCGCGTGAGGTAGTTAGGCTGGTGGATCAACAGCAGGTCAACGTAGTCGGTCCCGAGGCGGTCGAGGCTCGCCCGCGTGGAGTCGACCACGCGCTGGTAGCTCCGGTTGCGCGTGTCGAGTTTCGTCGTCAGGAAGATCTCCTCGCGGTCGACGTCGGAGGCGGCAATCCCGTCGCCGACCTCGTGCTCGTTGCCGTAGGCCTGTGCGGTGTCGAGGTGCCGATATCCGACTTCGAGTGCGGTCTCGACGGCACGTCGGCAGTCAGCACCGGTAAGTTGCCACGTTCCGAGGCCGATCGCCGGCACCTCGACACCCTGAGCGGTCTCGTACTCCATGCGCAGCCTTTGGGGTGGGGGAATCAAAATCCCGACGACGCCCCGCGATCAGTACTCGATGATGGTGCCGCCGGCACCTACGGCGATATCGGGGCTCCCGCGGACGACTGCCTTCAGTGACTTCGATATCCCGGAGTCCAGCGACGCCGGTGTCGGCGGGCGTCCACTCGATACCGTTCCAGTGGAAGACCATCCCCGCCCTCCCCCGTCTCCCCGTTTTCGCACTCTCGGCAGATCAGCCTCAGGTTCACTCGCGACTGGCAAGTCCCGCGAGATGTCCTGCCTGTTCGACGATGATCTCCTCAGTCCCGAGCCGAGCGGCGTTCTCGCTGCCGGGGAGACAGAACACGGGGACGCCGTCGGCGATCCCGGCGGTCGCGCGCGTCGCGACGACCCGCGTTCCGATTTCCTCGTAGGAAAGCCGCCGGAACAGTTCGCCGAATCCCAGGAGTTCCTTCTCGAAGAGGGGTTCGACCGCCTCGACGGTGACGTCGTCGGGCGTGACGCCCGTTCCGCCTGTCGTCACGACGGCATCGACGTCCTTTCGGCCGACGGCGGTATCGACGGCTGACTGGACGTTGTCGTAGGCGTCGCGGATCACGTCCCGTGTGACGACCTCGTGGCCGTTACCTTTGAGGGCATTAATGATAGCGTCGCCGGCAGCATCGTCTTCACGCGTACGTGTTGAAGAAACCGTTAGGACTGCTACTCCAAGGGTTTCGACGTCGTGGTCGTGGTGATCGTGCTCGCCGTGGTGGTCGTGATTGCGGTGGTCGGGGTCGTCGGTATCGTGGTCGTCCCGGGATTCGTCGTGTTCCGTATCCTGGTTGTCGGCCATACTGGGCGTACGTGTTCGCGAGCGAAGAAAAAAGTCCGGCAGTTTCAGATCGATCGCGGCGCGAGTTCTTCGACGACGCGGCTGGGGTTGTTCGAGAACGCCTTCCGCATGGCGTCTTCAGGGACGTCGAGCGTCAGAATCTCCATTATCGCGACGTTGGGATGAGCACCCGGTGCTCCGCTGCCGAAGAGGACCCGGTCGGGGTGTTCCATCAGCGCTCGTTCCAGAGGCTCCCGAAAGCGGACGTAACTCGTATCGAGATAGCACCTGTCGTGTGCTTCCAGGAGGTCGACCGTTCGTTCCATCAACTCCGGTTGGAGGGGGTATCCCCCGAAGCTCGCGACGACCGTGGGGATGTCGTAGGCCAATATCGTCTCGGCGACGGCCGACGGCGGGAACCCCTTGCCCGCGTGGATGAGCACGGGTAGGTCGACGTCCGCGAGCGCGGTCAGCACCTCGTTATCGGGCAGTCCGTCGTGGGCGGGATGGACGACGAAGCCCGCGAACCGACCGTTGTAGGCGTACTGCTCGACGTCCTCGGGTGAGGTGTGGTCCTCTCCCCGGGTAGCAGCGAGATTCTTCAGCGTCGCGCCCGCTCCGGTCCCGGGATCGAGCGCGCCGGTGAGTCGGGCCAGCGGCACGAGCGGACGGTCGACGCTCATCCTGGCGACGGCGTTGTTAGCCTTGAGGTAGTTTCCGTCACGACCCGGAGGGTAGACCACCGAGCGGACGATCCCTGCCTGGTGCATCTCCCGTTCGAGACGTTCGGGCCCGCCAGTCCCCTCCCGCGGCCGGCGATCGACATCTGGCTCCAGGCGTGCGTTGACGTCTACGACCCGGAACCCGTGCTCCAGTTCGAGCATCCACCCTCGTGTGGGTCGTAAACCCTCTTAATTCCGTTGGCAGTAACCACGCGACGCACCCTCTCGCATTCCCCCGGCTGGCGCGTGGCAACGATCGTCTCCCCCAGCTTCGATAATTTTATATAGAACCGCTAACGATGCATGAACTGAGGATCACAATCATGTCTAGTGGCCAGCGACGCATGGGCGGACAGCCCCTTTTCATCCTTGACGAAGATACGGAACGGACCAAAGGGGAGGACGCACAGAGTTCGAATATTTCGGCCGGGAAGGCCGTCAGCGAGTCCGTACGGACCACACTGGGTCCGCGCGGGATGGACAAGATGCTCGTTTCCGACGACGGAGACGTCGTCATCACCAACGACGGAGCGACGATCCTCCAGGAGATGGACATCGAGCATCCCGCGGCCCAGATGATCGTCGAAGTCGCCGAGGGTCAGGAGGAAGATGTCGGCGACGGGACGACGACGGCGTCGGTGCTTTCGGGCCAGCTGCTGGCGAAAGCCGAGAGCCTGCTGGACGACGACGTTCACCCGACGACGATCGTCGAGGGCTACTACGAGGCGGCCCAGCTCGCACAGGACGCTATCGAGGAGGCCGTCATCACCGATGACCTCGACGACGAACAGCTGCTTAAGGTCGCAAAGACCAGCATGACTGGTAAAGGGACTGGCGACCTCGCCGGCGACGTGCTGGCCGAGACGGTCGTCGACGCTGTCCGGACGGTCGATGGCGACGACGGCGTCGAGCGGGACGCCATCGCGCTCCAGACCCAGATCGGTGCCGCCTCTTCGGCGACGGAACTAGTCGAGGGAGTCATCGTCGACGAGGAGCCAGCCCACGAGAACATGCCTCGCTCGGTCGACGACGGCGACGTCGCGACGATCGACGGCGCTATCGAACTTCAGGAGAGCAACGTCGATGCCGAGTACAACGTCTCCGACGTCGACCAGCTCAACGCCGCGCTCGACGCCGAGGAAGAAGAACTCCGCGGGTACGCCGAGACGCTGGCCGACCTGGGTGTCGACGTCGTGTTCACCACCGACGACATCGACGACCGCGTCCAGGCATACCTCGCCAAGGACGGCATCCTCGCATTCGAAGACGTCTCCGGCGACGATCTCTCGGCCGTGATCTCCGCTAGTGGTTCTACTCGAGTCAGCGGCGTCACGGACCTCGATACCGACGATCTGGGAACCACGAGCATCCACGTCCGGAAGTACGACGAGGACGAACTCGCCTTCGTCGAGGGGCCCGCCGCCGAGACCGTGACGGTCTTCGCCCGCGGCAGCACCGAACACGTCGTCGACGAGGTTGAGCGTGCGGTCCAGGACGCGCTGGACGTCGTGACAGCCGCCCTCGACGAGGGTGGCGTCGTCCCCGGTGCCGGCGCGACCGAGATCGCGATCGCGGCGCACGTCCGCGACCGCGCCGCCTCGATCGAGGGCCGCAAGCAGCTGGCCGTCGAGGCCTTCGCCGACGCCGTCGACGTGCTCCCGCGAACGCTCGCGGAGAACACCGGGATGGATCCGATCGACGCGCTCGTCGACCTTCGGGCCGCCTACGACGACGGCGACATCTCGGGCGTCATCTCCGAGGGACAGACCGGCGTCGTCGACGATCCGCTGGAGTACGGCGTGCTGGACCCCGCCGCGGTCAAGCGCGAGGCCGTCCAGAGCGCGACCGAGGCCGCGACGATGATCGTCCGCATCGACGACGTCATCTCTTCGTCGTAACGCGATACGGTCGCTGTCGGGTGGTTTGACGACTGTGTCGGGCACGGTTGACGGGTCAAACGGCCCGCTGAGGATTCAGTCGTCGATGAGTGTGGGTCGCCGCTTGCTGGCGGTAACCACAATCGACGAAACCAAGCCCGAACTCGACCGAGTTCACCCCGAGACCGTTCTCTATCCTACCTCGCTGAGCGCGAAACCGATCTCGACGAGCGCGAAACCGATCTCGACGAGCGCGACGCCCGACGCACCGTGCTGCTTGCTGCCGACTTCCTGTCGACCCGGTCGCCGCACGAAGTCAGACGTGGCGAGATCTCGTACTACTTGACGGAACAGACGCCCGTGAGAGTGCTCTCCGGTCG
>JAZKRQ010000051.1:0-15890 GCA_036628575.1 Halapricum sp. | reverse complement strand
CGGTTCGCCGCTGTGCGGCCGTGGAGGGGTGTCACACTGTCTCGATGAACCCCACGAACGTCCAGAAATACACCGAGGTCGAGCAACTGTACTTCGGAGACGGCTACCGCCCGCCGTGGCTCTGGAGCGTCGCCGAGGTACTCGAAGACACTGCCGATGCCGACGTCATCGTCGTCTCTGACCCGGTCGGCCACGGCTCCGATCGCGGTCCGCACAACTGCGGGGAGTGTGACGACCGCGTCCAGAAGGCTATCAAAGACTTCAATCTCCGTCAGGACCCCAGCGTCTTCGAGCAGGTTTCCTGTGCGTGTGAGCGAACCTGGGAGGTCGTCGTCGAACGGGAGACGAGTTACAACCTCCCGCTCGCGCGCTGACCGTCGTGGCTTCTCTTCTCGCCCTTACTCCTCAGCGAGCGTTTCGACAAGGGTCTCCAGGTCGTAGCTCTCGATACCACGGGTGAAATCTCGGTCGGTCGAAATCACGTCCTGCACTTTCACTTTCACTCCGGTAGCCTGGGGTTCATACAGGTGGAGCCACTAGGTGTTACTACGGGGCCCGGATCACTGTCACACGCTCCATGGCCCCGCTTCCCTTTGCTTCTACACCGTGAGCGGCCGCGCTGTCGGCAGTGCTCGTCCCTGCGATGTTGCCCGATCCGAATCATGTAAGTTCTATCGTACGTACGCCTATCTGGCGGGACGGTAGCAGACGCTGCCAGCCTGCCATGGTACACTCGGCCCTCGCGGGCCGTTTTTCCGAACAAGTGCTTCCGTCCCAGAGTCAGCGCCCTCTATCGTTCACTTGCTGAATCCTTCGAGGATTCCCCGGCCATCCGTCGGGCCGATGTCATCGAGGGTGACTCGCTCGGGATGGGGCATCAGCACGGCGACGTGGTCGCCCCGTTCGCCAGTGATGCCGGCGACGCTGTGTTTCGAGCCGTTCGGATTCGCTTCGGGCGTGACTGTCCCCCCGGCGTCACAGTATCGGAAGAGGACCTGGTTCTCGGCCTCCAGTTGTTCGAGTCGATCCTCCTCGATCTCGAACCGCCCTTCCCCGTGGGCGATCGGGAGTTCTAGCACGTCGCCTTCCTCGTAAGACTTCGTCCAGGGCGTGTCGGCGTTCTCTACGCGGACGTGGACGTGCTCACACTGGAAGCGTGCGCTCTCGTTGGTCGTGAACGCACCGGGCGTCAGCGACGATTCACAGCCGATCTGTGCACCGTTACAGATCCCCAGTACGGGCGTGCCTGCCTCGGCCACGTCCCGGACCTCGTCCATGATCGGCGAGTGTGCGGCCATCGCACCGGCCCGCAGGTAGTCCCCGTAGGAGAACCCGCCCGGCAGGACGATGCCGTCGAGGTCTTCGGGGAGGCTGTCCTCGTGCCAGACGAGTTCGGCGTCGAATCCCAGCGACTCCAGAGCCTGGACGGTGTCCCGATCGCAGTTGCTCCCGCCGAATTGAATGACGGCAATAGTCACAGTGCCCACCTCGTCCGGGAACGGAGTGTCGTCGTCATTGTGGCGATCGTCATCGTTCCGTGACGTCGACCTCGTAGTCGTGGATGGTCGGGTTCGCGAGCAGGCGCTCGGCCATCTCGTCGGCGCGTTCCGCCGCCGCGTCGGCCGATTCAGCATCCAGATCGATTTCGAACCGATCGGCCGACCGTAGTTCTTTCAGTTCGAACCCAAGCCGTTCGAGCGCGCGCTGTGTCGTCTCGGCCTCGGGATCGAGCACCCCGCTTTTGAGCCGTACCGTCACCGTCGCGGTGTAGCCTGTCATTACCCAAGCGGCCGTGACGCCGGGAGAAAACGCTTGTGGATCGTTGCGCAACCGTGCCCTTCATAGTGACTACTGTACGTCCGTTCCGGGTCGACCGCACAACGGCGTCCTGGCGAGTGACGCGAACCATTGTTCGGGAGATGTCCATCTCCCGGCGTGCGGTCGCACCGGTAAATCGGTACAGTAGTCACTATCAGTCTCACTCCTCGTCGATATCGACCACGAGCACCGGCACGTTGGCGTTCTTGACGACGCGTTCGGTGACGCTTCCCAGCGTGGCGATCCGGTCCCGGCCGGTTCGGCCGTGGGTTCCGATCACGACCAGGTCGGTCGGCTCTTCCTCGGCATGCTCCAGAATGGATTTGTAGGGGATGCCGCGCACCCGTTCAGAAGTCACGTCAACGCCGTATTCTTCGATCTGCGTGACCGCGTCCTCGATGGCGCGTTCGCCCTCCTCTTGCAGGGTAGCGACGACCTCGTCTTTGGTGTCTTTCGAGGCGGCCCGGTAGAGCCGCTGGTCGATCACGTAGAGGACGTGGACGGTCGCGTCGTTGTCGCGGGCGATGGTGGCCGCGTGCTCGATCGATCGCTTCGTCCCGTCGCTCCCGTCGGTCGGCACGAGGATGTGATCGTACATCGTCAGGTCGTTGGGCGGCCGTCGACATAGTTGTACGTGCCGACGATCGAAACGGGTCGAGACGAAAACAGTTGTGCGGCGAGTTCTGGCCCCTAGTTCTCCTCTTCTTTGAGTTCTTCGAGTTCTGCGTCAACCTCGGATTGATCGATCTCGGCGTCGACGTCAACGTCCTCGGTGCCGGCAGCCTCGACATCGGCTCCTTCGACGCTGTCGGCGGTGTCACTTCCGTTTCCGTCGGTCGCCGACTCGGCCTCGGGCTCCGCTTCGGTCTCTTCTTTGCCCATTTCGGATTTGAGCGTCTCCAGCTCGGCGTCGACCTCGCTGTCAGTCCCGAGCTGTTCCAGCTCTCGATCGATCTGGTCCTTGTCCGAGAGGACGTCCTCGAAGGCGCCTGACTCCTGGAGTTCGTCCATCGCCTGGGCGCGGGCTTCCATGTCCTCGGTGCGCTCCTCGGCGCGTTCGATCGCCCGGCCGACATCCTCGAACTCCTCGCCAGCGCCCGTCATCGCTTCGCTGACCTGCGCGGAGGCCTCGGCGGCCTCGTAGCGGGCCTTCATCGTCTCCTTTTTGGTCCGGAACTCCTCGATCCGACCCTGGAGCGTGTTCTTCTGCTCGACGAGACGGTCCTGTTGTTGCTGGAGATCGGCGATCTGACCCTCCAGTTGCTCGATCTCTCTCATCTTCTGCTTTTTTTTCTCCAGGGCCTTCCGGGCCAGGTCTTCCCGGTCCTGTCGGACGGCCTCACGCGCCTGCTCGTTGTGTTTCTCGACGTTCTGTTCGAGCCGGCGTTTCTGGATCTCCAGGCGTTTCTTCTGGGTCGTCAGGTCAGCGATCCCCTGCTTGACGTCTTGTAACTGATCGCGGAGCTGTTCGTAAGAGTAGTCCAGCGTCTCGGAGGGGTCTTCGGCCCGATTCAGGAGGGCGTTGACCTTCGAGCGGATGACGTAAGACGCACGCGAGATGATTCCCATGCCCGTGCCTTGGGTGTGGCCACCCTTAAATCTCTTACAACTTCCTGTCGGCGACGGCCGCGATGATCACCCGAGCTGTGCGTTGTTGAACCGCCAGTAGCCGAGCGCTAGAGGCACCACGACCCAGGCCACGAGGATCACCAGCATGAACCAGCCCTGGATGAAGAAGGGGTCGCCAGCAGTGTTTGCAGTACCGACTCCCTCGAGGAACCTATCGGGCATGAACAGCTTCGTCGAGTTCAGGTACGCGCCGGTCGGGCTGAGGCTGAACACGAGTTCGAGGAAGTTCTCGTAGTTACTCGGATCCCGCCCGAGTTCGTTGAGCAGGAACTCGAGCATCTCCGTCGGACTCACGGGGAGGAAGTTCCAGACGATGTTGAACAGGAAGAAGAAGCCGATTCCGCCGGCCATCGCGCGTGACCGGGTGGCCGTCGCGGCCGAGATGGCGACCGCGACGCTGACGTACGCCAGCGCGTACAGCAGCGTCACTGTGATAAAGACGGCATAATCACCGTACTCGAAGCTCATGTCGGGGACCAGTACTTGCGCGAACGCGGTCCCGATCACGAACGAGACCACCAGTCCGGCGAGGACCACACCGGACCGGGCCAATAGCTTTCCCAGGACGATCGACGATCGGTCGACTGGCGCTCCCAGTGTGAACTTGATGCTGCCGGACTCTCGTTCGCCGGCGATAGAGAGGTACGCGGCCACGAGTGCGATCAGCGGGACGACCAGCGCACCACCGAGTCCCAGCAGCGACCATACAACTGTGTAGAAGTCCGGGCTCTCGGTGGTGCTCTGGCCCCAGAAGAAAAGCAGCATGAACATCGTATACAGCGCGACTGGGGCCCAGACGAGTTTCGCCCGGCGGACGTTCAGGAAGTCCCGTTTGGCGACCGCGAGCGTGCTCATACGGTCACCTCCGCCTCCGCGGCCTCGGAGGAGGTCTCCGCTGATTCGTCGGCCACGGTCGCGCTCTGGCCGGTGTAGCGCTGGAAGAGTTCTTCCATTGAGGTGTCTTCGGAGATTATGTCCGTCACTGTCGTCCGCTGGTCAAGATATCTGACGACGTCGACTTTCACCGCGGGGCTCGCACAGACGGCGGTGATCTCGTCCGAATCGACAGTGACGTCCCGTACGCCCGAGACACCCCCGAGCCCGAGATCGTCCGGCACCGTCTCGACTTCCAGATCGATGCTTGCGACGCCGTCGTTGCGATCCCGCAGGTTGTCGATCGAGTCCTGGATGGCGAGTTTGCCCTCGCTGAGGATCGCGACCCGATCACAGACGGCTTCGACCTCGCTGAGGATGTGACTGGAGAAGAAGACCGTCGTCCCCGAGGCGGCCTGCTCGCGGATGAGTTCGCGCATCTCCTGCATCCCGGTCGGATCAAGGCCCGAGGAGGGCTCGTCCAGCAACAAGAGGTCGGGGTCGCCGACCAGCGCCATCCCCAACGCCAACCGTTGTTGCATCCCTTTCGAGAAGCTGCCGGCCTTCCGATCGGCCGCGTCGGCGATTCCGACCGTCTCCAGAATCTCCTCGGCGTCGGCAGTCACGCCCTTGGCGTCTTCGACCCATCCGATGTGTTCGCGTGCAGTCAGTCGTTCGAACACCTCGGCCCCCTCCGGAAGGACGCCGGTCCGGTCCCTGACGGCCTTCGATTCGGACTGCACGTCGTGAGCGAGGACCTCGGCACTCCCGGCCGTGGGATCAATGAAGTTCAACAGGATGTTGATCGTCGTCGACTTCCCGGCACCGTTGGGACCCAGGAAGCCGAACACCTCTCCTTTTTCAACTGTCAGATCGAGATCCTCGAGCGCCAGAACCGCGCCCTCCCCCGACCCGTACTGTTTCGTCAGACCACTCGTCTGGATGGCGGCCATATGTCTGGTAAAACGGCAATCCCGCCAAGTGTCTTTATGTTTCGAACGATATATGATATCACGACATATCCACTGATCATCAATTGTTAGCACCGGGGGCGTGATAGTGACTGCTGTAAGTCAATGCCACATCGACCGCCCGCAGTCGGGCGGTCGTACCGGTACATAGTTACAGTAGTCACTATGAAAGGGGACACATGGTCGACCGCATTCCGATCCCGGGTTCGCGTGACGTCCGCGCCACCCGCGACGGTCCTGACGACGCCGAGTCGGTAGTCGTCGCCTGCCCGCCTCACCCACAGCTGGGGGGGTCACGAACGGACAGCAGACTCACCGCTGTCGCCGAAGCGCTGGCCGACCGATCGACTGCGACGCTCCGGTTCGATTACGGCCCCTGGGACGATGGCCGGGGCGAACTGGACGACGCACTCGCCGCGTGCCGGTGGGTTCGCGAGCGCTACCGGCACGTGGGGTTGTTCGGATACAGTTTCGGCGGCGGTATCGCCCTCTTGGCTGGCGTCGAAAGCGACCCAGACGCGGTATCGGTGCTGGCACCCGTCGCGACGGTTGGCGATCTCGACGCCGCGGCCGCCGTGGCGAATCTCGACGCTCCACTGCAGGTCGTCTATGGCCAACGCGACGACACCGCCGACTGGGAACGGAGCGTCGAACTCGCCCGCAAGCACGGGGCGACCGTCGAGGAGGTCGGCGGTGATCACTTCTTCGTGGGCCAGCGCGACCGCGTGGCCGGGCTGGTCGCGACGTGGTTGGCGGACCGACTCAAGACGGCGTGACTATCACAGGCGTTCGCTTACCGCCTCGACGACCTCGTCTCTGACGGCCTCGAGTGGCTGTTCGCCGTCGATCCGGACGAACCGCTCGGGTTCGGCCGCGATGAGGCGTCCGTAGTTGTCGGCCACCCGCTGGAGATACTCGGCCTGTTCGAACTTGTTGGTCGCACCCGCTCGCTCGGCCCCGATTTCGGGTGAGACGTCGAGGTAAATCGTCAGATCCGGCGGCCGCGTCCACGGCTGGTGGATGTCCCGGACGAACTCCAGCGGATCGTCGAGTTCGGGATGGTCGGCCAGCGTCGCGCCCTGGTAGGCGTACCGGGAGTCAGAGTAGCGGTCGGAGACGACGACTTCCCCGCGGTCGAGTGCGGGCCGGACCACCGAGGAGAGGTGGTCCGCGTGATCGGCCGTATAGAGGAATAGCTCCGCCAATGAGTTGGCCTCGTCGTCGGCGATCGATCGGGCGACCGCTTCGCCGTACCAGGAGTCGGTCGGCTCGCGCGTGAACGTCGTCTCGACGCCCAGCCCGGCCGCACGCAGGGCCTCCCAGGCGCTTGTCTTGCCGCTGCCGTCGATCCCTTCCAGCGTGACGAGCATACGCTCACCTCGTGGGGCCCGTTTGTAAACGCCGCGCTCGCGCGGCAGCCGAACGGTTTGCGCCCTATATTTATCAGTGATCCTACCCTCTAAGCGAGTATGAACGTCCTCGTGACCGGCGGTGACGGCTTCGTCGGTCGACACCTGTGTACGGAACTCATCGAGCGCGACCACGACGTGACCAGCCTTTCCAGGAACCCCGATCCATCGGTCCTGCCCGAAGACGTCGAGACAGCCACTGGCGACGTGACCGACGGCGAGGGGATAACCCATGCCTTCGAGGGAATCGACGCCGTGGTCAACCTCGTGGCGTTGTCGCCGCTTTTCACTCCCAGCGGCGGCGATGAGATGCACGAGCGGATCCATCTCGGCGGGACCGAGAACGTTGTCGCGGCCGCCGAGGCCCACGATGTCGATCGAATCGTCCAGATGAGCGCTCTCGGGGCCGATCCCCACGGCCCGACTCACTACATCCGGGCGAAGGGGAAGGCCGAGGAAGTCGTCCGGGAATCTGACCTGCAATCGGTGATCGTTCGACCGTCGGTGATATTTGGCGATGGCGGGGAATTCGTCAGTTTTACCAAGCGGCTGAAGAAGCTGTTTGCGCCTGGGGTTCCGGTGTACCCGCTCCCCGGCGGCGGGAAGAAAACCCGCTTCCAGCCTATCTGGGTCGGCGATCTCGCCCCGATGCTGGCCAGCACCGTCGAGGACGATGACCGCGCAGGGGAGACCTACGAACTCGGCGGCCCGGAGATACTGACGCTCCGGGAAGTCACCGAGGCGGTCTATGAGAGCGAGGGACGTTCGATCAAGATTGTCAGCCTGCCGATGGGGCTGGCTGGCGTCGGTCTGAAGACGTTGAGCGTCGTCCCCGGGTTCCCGATGGGCGGCGATCAGTACCGATCGTTACAGTTCGATAATACGACCGACGACAACGACGTGGGCGCGTTCGACGTCGACCCTGACGAGTTAACCTCACTCCGGGAATACCTCGGGTCGGCGTGATAGTGACTGCTGTAACTATTATTTCCACACGCCACCTATTCTTAGAAATGATAGACGGGCACAAGGCTTTTATCTTTTATCCGTTTCTTTCCACGTCGAGAACCACCTATGAAGATCGCGATGATCGGCTTCGGGCAGGCCGGCGGGAAAATCGTCGACAAGTTCCTGGAATACGACGACCGGACGGACAGTGGGATCGTCCGCTCGGCCGTCGCGGTGAACACGGCGAAGGCGGACCTGCTCGGGCTCGAACGCGTTCCGGAGGAGAATCGGGTACTCATCGGCCAGACCCGCGTGAAGGGTCACGGCGTGGGTGCGGACAACGAACTCGGCGCGGAGATCGCCGAGGAGGACATCGACGAGGTCCAGAGTGTCATCGACAACATTCCAGTCCACGAGATCGATGCGTTCCTGATAATCGCCGGGCTTGGCGGCGGGACAGGTTCGGGCGGTTCGCCGGTGCTCGCGAAACATCTCAAGCGGATCTACACCGAGCCGGTCTACGGGCTAGGAATCCTGCCGTCCAGCGACGAGGGGGGGATCTACACGCTCAACGCCGCCCGCTCGTTCCAGACGTTCGTCCGCGAGGTGGACAACCTTCTGGTGTTCGACAACGACGCCTGGCGTAAGACCGGCGAGTCCATGGAGAGTGGCTACGAAGAGATCAACGACGAGATCGTCAAGCGGTTCGGCATCCTCTTCGGTGCCGGCGAAGTCACCGGCAGCGGCGAGGTCGCCGAGAGCGTCGTCGACTCCAGCGAGATCGTCAACACACTGGCCTCCGGCGGCGTCTCGACAGTTGGCTACGCCGCCGAGCAGGTCACTGACGACTCCAGCGGGGGTCTCCTCTCGCGGTTCAAAGGCGACGGCACCGGCGACGATATGGACGCGGCCAATACCACTAACCGGATCACATCGCTGGTCCGTAAGGCCGCACTCGGCCGTCTGACGCTCCCCTGTGAGATCGACGGGGCCGAGCGCGCGCTGCTGGTTCTTTCGGGCCCGCCGACGGAACTCAACCGGAAAGGCATCGAGCGCGGGCGCAAGTGGCTCGAAGAGCAGACTGGCAGTATGGAAGTCCGCGGCGGCGACTACCCAGTGTCGGCGTCCTCGTACGTCGCGAGCGTGATCTTGCTGTCGGGCGTGCACAATGTCCCCCGTATCAAGGAACTCCAGCAGGTTGCTATCGAGGCCCAGGAGAACATCGACGAGATCCGCCAGGAAAGCGAAGAAAACTTAGAGCAGTTGGTCGAAGATGACGAAGATGAACTCGATCCCCTCTTCTAAGGGTACGGCGGTACTGGTAGCGCTCGTGATCGCGATGGCGGCAGTCGGCACTGCGGCTGCTGTCTCAGTCTCGGAGACTTCCACGTCTCAGGACGAAGTAGAGGTCGGAGAGGAAGTTACTGCCGAGGTCACTCTCACTGATCTCTACGAAAACGACTCCGAGTGGACGCTTCGCGGAACATCTGGGCTCGAAAACGTCACGGGTTGGGAAGTGACCAAGGCCTGGTCTAACGAGTCCGAACGATCCGAGACGTTCGAGGGCGAATCTGAGTTCGAAATCAACGTTACGGAAAGTGCTAACTTCGAGTCGATCACTGTCTCTATCACCGGTGATGCACCCGCGGTAGACGAATACTCCTACAATCCACCCCAGGAGTTCGAAGCCGCGAAGCTGACCAAGACTGTCGGTGAAGGCGAAAGCGACGTCGCGACGGTTTCGGTCCACCACTACACCAACGAGAGTCAGGCTGCTCGTCAGGCCATCGAGGACGCGGAAGAAGCCGTCGAGGACGCAGATAGCGCCGAAGCCGAGAATCGACTCCAGCAGGCGATCAGCGCGTTCAACAGCGAGAACTTCGCCAACGCGGAAGACATCGCCAACGACGCCAAGAACACGGCCGAAGAGGCCAAGCAGTCCCAGAACACGACGCAACTGCTCCTCTACGGGATCGGGGCAGTCGTCGTCTTGCTCCTGATCGGCGGCGGCTACTACTACTACCGCAGCCAGCAGGACAGCTACGACAAACTCCGGTAATGGACGTCGTCGTTCCGTTCGACGCTCGCGAGCCGAAAACCCGCCTTTCGTCCGTTTTCGACGCCGACGAGCGACGCGAGTTCGCAGCGACGATGCTGGCAGACGTCTGTGAAACGATCGTCGCGACTGGCCGCGAGCCGACCGTGATCGCGACGGCCGATATCAACATCGAGTGGCCTGTCCGCGTCGACGACCGCTCCCTTTCTGCGGCCGTCAACACCGTGCTGGCCGACAGGGACGAGCCCGTCGCGGTCGTGATGGCCGATCTGGCGCTGGCGACGCCCGAGGCACTGGAACGTGTCTTCGAGGCTGACGGCGAGGTCATCCTCGCTCCGGGTCGTGGCGGCGGGACGAACGTCGTGCTCGCGCGCCACCCCGAGTTCCGGGTGGACTACCACGGCGTCTCGATCCGGGATCACCGCGAACGCGCCGCTGAACTCGGGGCAGAGACGACGATGGTGGACTCGTTCAGACTGGCCACGGACGTCGACGAACCCGAAGACTTGGCCGAGGTCCTGCTGCATCGAGACAGCCGGGCGGCGTCCTGGCTCCGGGACCGTGGCCACACGCTCTCGCTCTCTGACGGGAGAGTGACAACTCGGCGGGAGGATTGAAAAACCTTCTGGCCGCGTCTATCGGTCGTGAAAAATCAGAATAACGTCAAGTGTGTCAGCGAGCAGTAAGACATATCTACGCCGAGCGCCACGTTTCGATTAGCACCCCCTGATGGAGTTTCTCGTGTTCCGTGATCGTCTCCGGAGTCTGGCGTCGGCGGGGCGGCTCCTGCAGTTCGTCGCAGTCGGCACTGTCGGGGCTACTGTCGATATGTCGCTGCTCGTCGTCTTCCATAGCTTCGTGGGTTTCCCGCTGGTCATCTCGAAGCTGGCCGGCGCGGAGATCTCGTATTTAGTCATGTTCGTGATCAACGAGCGCTGGACCTTCTCGTCGTTCGGGCGGACCTCGGTTCGCGCCCGCCTCCGTCGGCTGGCGACCTCAAACGGCGTTCGCCTCGGCGGTCTGATCACCGCGACGATAGCGCTGGTGATTCTCACCGAGACGGCCGGCGTGTGGTATCCGCTGGCCAACGCGATCGGTATCGGGGTCGGCTTCTTCGTCAACTACACACTCGAGAGCCTGCTCACGTGGCGCGTCCACCGGTAGGGTCGGCCGCGAGTGGGGTGGTATTCCGTATTCTGGTGTGATCGACCACGAACGGAACGGCCTTTCACGGCCCCGGCCAAACGTCCGATCCTCGATGCATCCACTCGACTCGGTCGGGCGATCGGTCGCCACGTTGCGTAGCGGCGGGCGCGGACGCGTGCTTCTCGCGGTGGCTTCCGGTTGGGGGCTGCTGGTCGGGACTCGTATGAGCTATCCGGTCCTGTTGCCGTACATCAGGGAGACGTACGGGCTGTCGCTGTCGGTGGCTGGGCTGCTGGTAACCATTCTGTGGCTCGGATCGGCACTGGGGCAGCTCCCCGGCGGCATTCTGGCCGATCGCTACAGCGAGCGACGCATCATGGCCACCGGGCTGGCCGTCGTCGCGGTGGCCCTTTCGCTGGTCGTCACGACGACCAGCCCGGTCGTCCTCTTTCTCGCCACCGGGCTCGTGGGTGTCGGTCTCTCGCTGTATCCAATTGCTCGTATCACGGTCCTGACTGAGATCTACCCGGACGCGGTCGGGCGTGCTCTCGGCGTGACCATGGCGACCGGTGACGTCGGCCAGACGGTCCTCCCACCGGCGGTCGGGTTCGTCGCCGCGGCCGTCGCCTGGCAACTCGGGTTCGGGCTCGTCGTCCCGGGCTTTCTCCTGCTGGCCGGGCTCGTCTGGGTGATCGTTCCCGACGACGTGGTCGACGCCCCGGAGACCGATCTGTCGCTCGATCTGGCCCGTGAGGTTTTCGAGGCGCTCCGGACGAAGACGATGTTTCTGGTCACTGTCGTCCTCTTCTTTTACATCCTGGTCTGGCAGTCGTTCACCGGGTTCTATCCGACTTATCTCGTCGAGGTGAAAGGGCTGTCAGCCTCAGTAGCTGGAGCCGTGTTCGCTCTGTTTTTCGGGTTCGGCGTCGTCGTGAAGCCGCTCGCCGGGGCCGCCTACGACCGGATCGGGATGCGAGGGTCGCTGCTGTCCGTACTGGTCGGGCCGGTGTTCGGTCTGGCCGCGCTTCCGTTCGTCGAGGGATTCTGGCCTATCGTCGCGCTCACCGCACTCGTCTCGACGATGCTCGGGTCCGGCGCGATCACCCAGTCGTATCTCGCTGACGCGATTCCAGCCGACATCCGGGGTACTGGTCTCGGTGTCGTTCGGACGACTGCGGCCTCGCTGGGTGCCGCCGGCCCCGTTGCGTTCGGCGCGCTCGCAGATCGGGGCTTTTTCGACGCAGGCTACCTCGTGCTCGCAGGGCTGATGGTTCTTATCGTGGTACTGACGCTCTGGATGCCGAAATCGTGATCCACAGTCCAAATTGGGACGAAATTGAGTCACAGTTTCGACAACGGTTTTCAGACTGGCGTCAGTAGATAGGGATGCACGGATCCGTGCACCGCTGGCAGAGGCCCCTCGAGAGGGCCGGGCCGCCTTTCCCGGGTGGATCGTGCTCCCACCGACGCAACTGGAGGGGCATCCTTTTGCCCCCCACTCCGTTAGCTTCCCCCGTGTTTCAGGGAGCTGAGGCCTACGACGTAGACATCGAGATCGACGAGAGGGACGTCCAGCGGTTACTGGACGTGACGCCCGCGGACGTCGAGGCGGCCGAGGCACTCACCTTCGCGAGGAACGTCTTCGTCCCGCTTACCACGGCCTGCCGGTACACCTGCACTTACTGCACCTACTACGATCCACCCGGCCAGGCCTCGCTGCTGTCACCCGAGGGGATACGGGACATCTGTCGGACCGGTGCCGAAACCGGCTGCACGGAAGCCCTGTTTACCTTCGGTGACGATCCAGACGACCGCTACACCGAGGTCCACGACCAACTGGCCGAGTGGGGTCACGATTCGATCCACGAGTACCTGCGGGAGGCCTGCGAGATCGCACTCGAAGAGGGATTGCTACCCCACGCCAACCCCGGCGATCAGACCCGCGAACAGATGGAGACGGTGGCCGACCGCAACGCTTCGATGGGCGTGATGCTCGAAACGATTGCCGACGTACAGGCACACTCCGGATCGCGGTCGAAGTCACCCGGCCAGCGGCTCGCGACTCTCCGAACAGCTGGCGAACTGGGCGTCCCCTTCACCACGGGCATCCTCGTGGGGATCGGCGAAGGCTGGCGCGACCGCGCCGAGAGTCTGCTGGCCATCCGCGACCTCCACGAGCGGTACGGCCACATCCAGGAAGTGATCGTCCAGCCGGTCGTCGAGAACGAGCGCTGGGACGGCGGGACTCCGGACCTGGCGACGATGCGTCGTGCAACGGCGATGGCCAGGGCCGCGCTGCCCGCGGAGATCAGCGTCCAGGCGCCACCCAACCTTGCCCCGGTCGAGGAGCTACTGGACTGCGGTGTCGACGATCTGGGTGGCGTCTCGCCGGTGACTGACGACCACATCAATCCCGAACACGCCTGGCCGGCCGTCGAGGAGTTACGATCGATCGCCGAAGAGGCTGGCGTTCCGCTACACGAGCGGCTGCCGGTGTACGAGCGGTACTACCGTGAGGGATGGTGTCCCGACCGGATCGAAGACGTGATCGAATCCAACGACGACGCTGGCCAGCGGTTCCGTACGGTGCTCGAGGAGTCGTAGGACCGCTCGGCTCATAGTGACTGCTGTAACTATGTACCGGTACGACCGCCCGACTGCGGGCGGTCGATGTGGCGTTGACTTTACAGCAGCCACTATCAAAGGAGGGGCGTCCCGTCGGCTCTCGGGCCGAGTTTCGGCCCGTGGGGCGGTTCGCCGTCGATCCGGCGACGCTGCCGGTAATCCGTCGACCGCTCGACGGGGATTCGACCGATCGACTCGATCAACTCGACGTACTGGTCGAACGAGCGGAACTCGCCGAACCCGCCGCCAGCGCGCTTGGTAATCTCCTCCGAGAGGATCGTCCCCATGAAATCGTCGGCGCCGACGTTGAGCATCTTCAGTCCTTGCGCGTCGCCGTACTTGACCCACGAGGACTGGATATGCTCGACGTTGTCAAGGAAGAGCCGCGAGACGGCGATCATCAGTTCGTCTTCGTCGGCGCTCGGGCCACCATCGACCATTCCGTAGTCGTACAGCGGCGTGTCCTGATGGACGAACGAGAGCGGGACGAACTCGGTGATCGCGTTCGTCCGGTCCTGGAGGTTACGGATTCGGTCGAGGTGGATGGCCCGGTGGGCCTCGTTCTCGACGTGGCCGTACATGATTGTCGCCGTCGTGTCCAGGCCGGCAGCCGCGGCGGCGTTCATCGCGTTGAGCCAGCCGTCGGTGTCGATCTTGCCCGGGCAGATGACCCCCCTGACCTCGTCGGCGAGGATCTCCGCGGCCGTTCCAGGAACCGAGTCCAGGCCCGCTTCGGCGAGTCGGCGGTAGACCTCCTCGTAACTCCAGTCCGTCCCGCGGCGGGCGTGGGCGGCTTCCTCGGGCGTCATCGAGTGGACGTGGAGGCCGTCGATGCTCATCGCCTCGATCTGCTCGACATAGGTGCCCGGGTCGGTCTCGTAGGCCTCCGGCGAGCGGTAGTTGAGATCCCCGCGGTTGCTGGTTTCCAGCCGTTCCCGGTGTTCGCCGTCGAGTGCGAACGCCGGGTGCAATCCCGAGACGGAAGTCACCTCGTAGATGCCCCGATCGACCGCCTGGTCGACGATCTCTCGACTCTCAGCGGGGGTCTTCGTGAACCCGCCGTGATCAGTGTCACTCGATTCGAGGAACTGCTCGGATCGGTCCTTGAAGTTACAGAACAGACAGCCGGTGTTGCAGGCGGTCGTGACGTTGTTGTTGAGGTTGGCGACGACTGTCACCTCCTCGCCGACGACCTCGGCCCGACGGTGGTCGGCTGCCTCCAACACCTGCTCTTTGCGCTCGTGGTCGATACCATCAACGTCGGTTCCGGTCGCGAGTAGTTCGACCGCGTCCGCGACTGCCAGACGCACCCCGTCGCGAGCCTTCGCTAGCGCGTTCTCGAAGTGCTGGTCGGTCTCGGGGCGGTGCTCGAAGTCGAACTCGCCCCGCGGGACGTTCGTCTCGAAGGCAGCCATCGTCTATACTCGGGAGGGCGAGCGTGAAAACGGCACGGGTCGCGTCGGAGGTCGCCGATAACGAAACCGGGGACCTTACCGACGGTCGCCAAACACAACGCTGATTTGACGGTCCCCCTTCGTTTCTCCCAGTGACAGATCCCTCCGACGAGGAGTCCGATCGCCCCCCGTGGGACGGGACTGACCAGTCTCCTCCCACCGACGAACACGCCGATCGATCAGGTCCGGGTCCGGAAAACCCGTCATCCGGGTCAGACGGTGGCGATCCGTCGCCAGGGCCAGACGGCGACAAGCCGGCGGATTCGATCACGGAGGGTGGTCTGATCGGACCGCTGGTCAAGCTCGCGTGGCCGATCATCGTCATCCAGCTGTTGCAGGTCACCTACAACATCGCCGACACGGTCTGGCTGGGCCGGCTCTCGACGGACGCCGTCGGCGCGATCAGCCTCGCCTTTCCGCTGATCTTCCTTCTGATCGCGGTCGCGGGCGGATTCACCACCGCGGGTGCGATCCTCGTCGCCCAGTACACCGGCGCAGAAGGGCGTCGATCGGCCGGGCTGGTCACCGGTCAGACCGTCACGTTCGTCTCACTTCTATCGGTCGTCATCGGGATCGGCGGCTACTTCTACACCCGCCCTGCCCTCGAACTGCTGCCGAGTGATCCCGCGACGTCCGCAGCAGTCATCCCACTGGCTGCCGATTACATGGAGGTCATCTTCCTCGGCATCCCGCTGATGTTCGGGTTCTTCGTCTTCTCGGCGCTCATGCGGGGATACGGTGACACGCGGACGCCGATGTTCGTGATGGCTGTCTCGGTGGGACTGAACGTCGTTCTCGACCCGATTCTCATCTTCGGGTTCCAGTCAAATCCGCTGTTCGTCTGGCTCGGGCTGGGTGGGCTAGAGGCGACGCTCCAGACCGCGACCGGATTCACCGGGCTGGGGATCGGCGGGGCCGCGCTGGCGACCATCCTTTCGCGGGGCGTCGCGACTGCTATCGG
>JAZKRQ010000050.1:0-16325 GCA_036628575.1 Halapricum sp. | reverse complement strand
CTCGTATGACCATAACCCATTGATACTGGGTTACGTATAGTATCCAAGATCGAGCAGGGGTATAATTGTGCGCTGAGTGGGATGAAACGGGATCACCGAAACGTAACCGCTCGTCCGGCCGCTGCGTCTAACACCCCGACAGTATCTCGGTACGGTCCACATCACCTATCGTCCTCGCGCAACTCCAGTTCCGCGACGATCTCGTAGGGATCGGCCCCCTTGCGGACGTGGTCGAGGATCAGGAACGCTTCCGTCGGCGAGAGGAAGTGCCGACAGACCGCTCGACCGAGTGCTGACGGTTCCAGTCCGTCGATGAACTCGTACTCCAGGAGCTTTCCGACGGCGTGTTTGGTCGGAATCTCCCCGAGCATCCGGGCGTTGAGTCGCTTGGCCTGCTCCCCGGCGACGACGAGGTTGGCCAGCGTCTCTTCGACGGCCGCATTCTCGTCGTAGCGGGTCATCACCGACTCCATCTCGCCCTTGAGAAGCTTGAATGCGACCTCGTCCTCGGTCATCTCCTGGCTGTTGTGGTAGACGCCGTCCGGCTCCACGAGCAGGTAGACCGTCCCCTTGTCGTGGTAGTCGGGCCGGCCGGCACGGCCGAGCATCTGGTGGAACTCCTGAACGGTGAGCCACTCGATGCCCATCGCCAGCGAGTCGAAGATCACCTGTGAGGCCGGGAAGTCCACTCCGGCGGCGAGGGCTGCCGTGGTCACGACCGCAGCGAGGTCCTGTTCGAGGAACTGTTTCTCGACGCGATTGCGGCGCTTGTTGTCCAGGCCGGCGTGATACGGTGCCGAGGAGTACTGCAGTTTCCGGGAAATCTCGTGGCATCGCCGTCGGGAGTTCGTGAAGATGATCGTCTGACCGCGATACCCCTTTGAAGACTTGGTGTCGAAGGCGCGCTTGACCAGTTTGTCCTCCAGATCGAGCTTCTCGTAGCCGTCGGCGAAGGTGACGTGGCGCTCGATAGGCACCGGTCGTTCCTCGAACTCGATGAGTTGCGCGCCCAGCGTCTCGGCCAGCTCACTGGTGTTGCCGACCGTTGCCGACAGATAGATCCACTGGGTGTCGCCGTAATCGTGTGCTCCGGCGCGGCCGTCCCGCTTTTGAGCGACGGTTTTGTCGACCTCACAGTAGTACTTGAGTCGCGAGATCAGTCCGTCCAGCCGGTGGCCACGCTCGCCCTCGCCCAGCGTGTGGATCTCGTCGATGACGACCGTACCGATCGTCCCCAGGTCCTTGCCCGTCCGCAGGGCGTGGTCGATCCCCTCGTAGGTGCCGACGATGACGTCAGCGTTCGGATCGAATCGGTTGTCGTCGTTGCCGATCCGGCTCGAACCCACCCGCAGGGAGACGTCGACGATGTCGCCGTACTCCTCGCGGAAGTCGTTGTACTTCTGGTTGGCCAGCGCGACGAGGGGCACGAGAAACAGCATCTTGCCCTTGTTGTTTAGCACGCGGTCGATCCCGGCCATCTCACCGACCAGGGTCTTCCCTGTCGCTGTCGCCGAGACGACGAGCTGGTCCTGACCCTCGGTCGCGCCGTTGTCGACGGCGAGACTCTGCACCGGGAGCAGGGTATCGAATCGGTCTTCGAGCTTGTTCTGGATGCCGGGATGGAGGTTCAGCGTATCCGTCGGGGCGAGATCGACCTCGTCTACAGTAGCGGAGATCTCGTCGAACTTCGTGAGGTCGGGGTCGAGGTCGCCCGCAAGGAGATTCGTGATGCGGTCGAGGTCCTGCACTTCCAGCAGGAGGTCCTCGAGGCGGTCGCGAGCGCTGCCGGTGACGTCGCCGTGGTAAGCCAGTTCGCGTTCGAGTTCCTCGATCGCACAGTCCGGACAGATGTACTCGTCGTCGGCTGCGATGGCCGTCTCGCTCGTGATCGGCGAGTACTCTCCCGCTGAGGCACAATACCGACAGGTGCGGACGACTTTGGCGTCGAGCTGGTAGCCGTCGAGCATCTCGCGGATGCGGTCGCGGCCGCGCTGGGAGGTCTGCTCTGAGACCCGGATGTGGGTCGCCCGCCGGGCGAGTTCGACGAACTGGTCGGGACTTGTCGGCTCCTCGCTGGATCCTCGTTTGATCCGCAGCCTCGCTGGACGGGGACCGGCACTCGTCTCTTTCAGTTCGAGGATGCCGTGGAGCACGCGCTTACCGTCGCGCTGGACGGCGACCTGGAAGTTCTCACCCTGCTCGTGAAGGAACAGCGTGTCCACCTTGGCGACCTGCTGTGACACGATTTCTGCTTGGGGACTGGACTATTTGAGAGGTTCGGACTCTCGACCAACGCTCGGAAACCGCAGTTGGTATGTCCCTCAATCTATTCTGAGCCAGTAAGATGGTACACGTCAGCGTTATCGGTTGCGGACACATGGGCGGAGCCCTGATACAGGGGCTCGCCGGAGACGACGCCCATACCGTGACGGCAATCGACGCCGATCCCGAGGCACTCGATGCGGTCGCGGCGTACAGCCAGACGACGACGACTGATCTCAAAGCGGCCGAAGATACCGACGTCGTGATGCTCGCGGTCAAGCCCGACACGGTCGAGACGGTCCTTGACGACATCGAGTTGTCGGCCGACCAGACTCTCGTGACGCTAGCTGCGGGCGTCTCGACTGACTTCGTGGCCGCCCGGACCGATGCGGCGGTCGTCCGGGCCATGCCGAACCTGGCCGCCGAGACCGGTGACATGGCTGCTGCTGTAGCGGGCGACGAGGTTCCTGACGAGGTCCGCACGATACTCGGCGCTGTCGGCGAGTTTGTCGAAGTCGACGAAGCGATGATGGACGTCTCGACGGCGCTCAACGGTTCCGGCCCGGCGTTCGTCTTCTATCTCATCGGAGCCATGAAAGAAGCCGGCATCGAGAGCGGTCTCGATCCGGAACAGGCCGAGATCCTGGCCGCCCAGACGTTCAAAGGCGCGGCCGAAACCGTCCTGCAGGACGATCGGGATGTCGACGAACTGATTGACGCGGTCTGTTCGCCGAACGGGACGACCATCGAGGGTATGGAAGTCCTGTGGGACAGCGACGTAGAGGAACGGGTGGTAGCGGCCGTCCAGGCAGCCGAGCAGCGATCGGCGGAGATCGCGGAGGCGTTCGATGATGACTGAGACGGTCGAGACGGTCGAGGCCGAGGAGGTAGAACGGGCACGAGAGCTTGCGGCCGACGCACAGCGCGTCGTGGTGAAGGCCGGGACGAACTCGCTGACTGACGAGGAGTCGCGGCTCGATCGCGTGAAGCTTGACAAGCTCGTCAGCGATATCATGGATCTCCGGAAGCGGGGCAAAGACGTTTTGCTGGTTTCCTCGGGTGCCATCGGCGCCGGAAAGGGACTGGTCGACGCGGATGTCGAGACCATCGAGGGGTCCCAAGCGCTTTCGACTGTTGGCCAGAGCCACCTGATGCGCCACTACACCCAGAGTTTCGACCGCTACGATCAGACGGTGGCTCAGCTCCTGTTGACCGAGCACGACCTGGCGAATCCCGAACGGTTCACCAACTTCCGGAACACGATCGAGCAGCTGTTCGAGTGGGGTGTGGTCCCGATCATCAACGAGAACGACGCGGTCGCGACCGAGGAGATCCAGATCGGCGACAACGACATGATCTCCGCATCGATCGCGATCGGCGTCGACGTCGACCTGCTGGTCACGCTGACCGACGTCAGCGGCGTCTACACCGGCAATCCCAAAGACGACCCCGACGCGGAGCTGATCGAAGCCGTCGGGACCAACTACGACACTGTCCAGGAGGTCGTCGATAAATCGACTACGGCTGAGTTCGGCGGGATCCAGACCAAAGTCGAGGGGGCACGGGACGCCAGCGAACACGGTATCCCCGCGATCATCGCCGAATCCACCGAACCGGATGTCCTGGAGAAAATCGCTAGTGCCAAACCGGTCGGGACGCTATTCGTCCCTATAAACGGTGATTCCGATGAGTGAACGCGATACCGACGCGCAGGTGACCGAGGCACAGCAGGCGGCGCTGCGACTGGCCAACGTCTCCGAGGCCGAACGTAACGCCGCCCTCCAGTCGATCGCTGACGCGATCCGAGACAGCAGCGAGGCGATTCTCGATGCGAACGCGACCGACGTCGAGGAGGGTGAACGGATGCTCGCGGAGGGCGAGTACACTCAGGCGCTGGTCGATCGGCTGAAACTCGACGAGGGGAAACTCGAATCCATCGCCGAGATGGTCGAGTCCGTCGCCGAACAGGAGGACCCACTCGGTGAGACGCTGGAAGCTCGCGAACTCGACGACGATCTCGAACTCTACAAGGTCGCGGTGCCGATCGGCGTCGTCGGGACGATTTTCGAGTCGCGGCCGGACGCTCTGGTCCAGATCGCCGCGCTCTCGCTGAAGTCGGGCAACGCCGTCATTCTCAAGGGCGGCAGCGAGGCGAGCGAATCCAACCGCATCCTCTACGAGACGATCGTCGAGGCAACCGTGGGTGAGGTTCCCGAAGGGTGGGCACAGCTCATCGAAGCTCACGAAGAGGTCGACCGACTACTAGAGATGGACGACAAGGTCGATCTGCTCATGCCCCGTGGCTCCTCGGAGTTCGTCTCTTACATCCAGGACAACACTCAGATTCCCGTACTGGGACACACTGAGGGCGTCTGTCACGTCTACGTCGACGAGGACGCCGACCTGGAGATGGCCGAGGACATCGCCTTCGACGCGAAAGTACAGTACCCTGCCGTGTGCAACGCCGTCGAGACGCTACTCGTCAGCGAGACCGTCGCCGAACAGTTCCTGCCCGGAATGGTCGAACGCTACGAGGACGCTGACGTCACGCTACGGGGCGACCCTGCGACCCGCGAGGTCGTCGATATCGACCCCGCTACCGACGAAGACTGGGCGACCGAGTACGGCGACCTGGAACTGTCGATCAAGGTCGTCTCCGACGTTTACGAGGCCGTCGAACACGTCAACCGATTCGGCTCGAAACACACCGAGTCGATCGTCACCGAGGACAAAGCGGCAGCCGAGACGTTCATGACTGGCATCGACGCCGCAAGCGTCTTCCACAACGCCTCGACGCGGTTCGCCGACGGTTACCGTTACGGCCTCGGTGCGGAGGTCGGCATCTCGACCGGCAAGATCCACGCCCGCGGCCCCGTCGGGCTGGCTGGCCTGACCACGTACAAGTACTATCTGGAGGGCGACGGGCAACTCGTCGCGACCTACGCCGGCGAGGACGCACAGCCGTTCACGCACGCTGATTTCGACGGTGAGTGGACGCCCGGGCATCTCGCAGACGAGTAGCGACGACAGCAGTACTCTCCGGCCTCTGGTGTTAGTCTTCTGCCTGGGACAGGCACAACTGTGAATCCCCGGCACTGGTCTCTGTAGCGTCACTGACGGTGATGCCGGATACCCGCCCGCTGTAATAACGGGAACGCCCTCATTTTATTTTCACTAATAAAAATATGAATATATTCGCACGGCGCGCGAGACGAACGACGCTGAACAGGTTTCGATCAACCCTCGAATGGTTCAGATAATATTATATATTTAATATAAATAAAAATTTTATAATATATATTATAAAAATTTTACTTATTTTCAGAAGAAAATACTTATATAGTATGAGAGTAATTTTGAAACAAGATGGAGAAAAATAAAAATCGAGATGGCATCAACCGTCGCCGGGTCCTCCGAACCACTGGCGTAGCAATGGGCAGCGGTCTAGTGCTCGGCACGAGCGGGGCTGCCAGTGCGAGAGGGCGTGACCGCGACCGTGACCAAGAGAACGATGATGGATACAATGGCACCCGTCCCAACGTCAGCAAACGCCGAATCGATACTGAGGGGGATGCAATCGTGACCATCGTCAAAGTATACGACAAGAAGTTCTTGTTCAGAGAAGCGGAGCAGTACAGGAACTCGGATGATGCATCTGCACAATCGATATACGAGGCCACGAAAAGTGGCCATCCGCTAGAATTTGGGGAGATCGACACAGCAGTCAGTGCCAGCGATATCAGTCGTGATGGCCGGATAGTGTCGCAACAAGTCGATTTCACGCCGGAGAACTATATCGAGGATTACGACGCTGATTTCAAAGAGATATCCGATTCATGTGGTGATATTGCGTTCAGTAATCACAATGCAATCGAAATGCACGTTGATGGCGGTGGTGCCGCCAGTGCTATCGGAGTTAGCGGACTTGGAGGACTTGTCTGTTTCATCGCTGGTGCGGCCGGTGCCATCCCCACGGCTGGGTGGGGTGGGTTTGTAGTTGGGGGCGCTTGTAGCGCACTCGTCGCTGCGGTGGATCAAGCTATTGACGTTGAGATGATCCCGAATGAGACTTCTTTCACTGTTTCCTTCTGGGACGAAGACGAGGAGTATCCTCTCGGACTGAACACCAGCCCAACGATGAAAGTGGGTCTCACAGGAGGATACAACAAGGATTGGGACGAAATGTCGGTAACAGAGGAATTCGACCAAAATCTCCACATTCCCGGATAATAAAACAAAAATGATTTTTTGCAATTGATGGTACAAAAAGCCATGAGTAGCAAAGACTCAAAGGAACACGACGATCGGCATGTAGTAGCCGGTCTGGCATCAATTACAATATTATCCATATTCATTTCGTTATATTCAGGATACTATGTCAATTGGATTGTTATTATTTCTGGTATTCTGGCCGGAATAGTTCTTGTTAGTATTGTTAATTTCATTGATGAAAATTGCATTTTTATTATTCCTTTAATATTATTATATTTAATAATAATTAATATTTCGTTTCAAGAAGAAGGGCTTCGGCTTGGCGTTGTAGCCATGCACGCGGCTGCTGCCGTATTCAAATCGTACAAAATATACAGATGACCTTGTCCGCTCACATACTGACGCCACCGTGATAACGAGAGTATAATTGTCTCAGACCGACACGATCTACAAGTACTATCTGGAGGGCGACGGGCAACTCGTCGCGACCTAGGCGAGGACGCACAGCCGTTTACGCACGCTGATTTCGACGGTGAATGGACGCCCGGGAAGCTGACCCGCCAGTAGCGGGCGGGGGGCAATCGTCCCGTAGCTACGACCGCGCTATCATAGTGATTACTGTAGCGATTTACCGGTACGACCGCACTTAGTCGTGCGGTCGACCCGGAACAGACCTACAGTAATCACTATCAGAAGTCGAACGTCTCGGTCTCGATGACGATGACGATCCGTTTGCCCTCACGTTCGATCCGTTCCAGCGATCCGCCATTGTCTTCGGTGGCACCGTCGATGATCGCCTGGCGATTGTTATCCAGGACCTCCTGCGCACGGGTTTCGGAGTCGAACATCAGGTGCATTGTAGTCCTCGCCCGGCTCCCGCCCGCGGAGTCGATCTCGATGGCGCTGCTCTCGACGTCGCCGTCCAGCGGGGACTGACCGTCCTCGGACAACGCGTCACCCTGCTGGAAACTCACGAGAGCGCCGTCACTGATAGCCACGAGCAGGTCCCGCCAGTCGTCGGTCGTTCCCAATGAGGCGGTCTCGCCGTTCCGAACGTTCACGAGCATGTCGTAGTCCGATCCAATGATTATTGCCGACTCGCCGATAGCAGTCTCGCCGGCGATGATTTGATACCCGTGGTCTGTCTCCACGTTGTCGTCGGATACTCCGAGGTGGTCGATGATAGCGGTCGGATCGTAATTGCCCGTGATCGCGGTGACGTCGCTGTAGCCGCTTCGCGAGAGGCCGATGAGGTACTCGAAATCCGACTCCGAAACGCCGTACCCGTCGGCGATAGTCGCGAAGTTGAATTCGGCGTATGCGTCGGCAGGGAACTGGTCCCGGGCTTGCTGAACGTCGACGACAACTACCTCTGCCTGCTGGTCGGGGAACGTATCGGCCGGGATCCACGTCGACCACGCGGGCAGCGAACCGTCTACCCTATCCGGTTCGGTCGTCGTTTCCTCTGGTTCAGTCGTCGTTTCCTCTGGTTCAGTCGTCGTTTCTGGTTCAGTCGTCGTTTCTGGTTCAGTCGTCGTTTCTGGTTCAGTCGTCGTCCCATCAGACGTGTCCGAACAGCCCGCGAAAGCCATCGTTAACGCTGCCGTGGCACCATACAGATATTCACGCCGATCCATACCTGGAATTCCGAATTCATATGTAATTCGTTTCAGCCCGTGTATAGGGGGTTTAAAAACGTTCATTTCGACGGCGCGTGGATGTATGGTCATCTGCCCGGACGGTAAACGACCATTTCCGCTCGGGTCGCCGGACACGATTGCCACCACCGCGGAGGACTTACTGCTGGAACACCAAACCGGATCAATGACGGAAACAGCCACGTTAGGCGGCGGGTGTTTCTGGTGTATCGAGGCCGCGTTGCAAGAGCTCCAGGGAGTCGAATCGGTCACGTCGGGGTACGCTGGCGGCACTACCGCAGACCCGACTTACCAGGAAGTCTGTTCGGGTACGACAGGCCATGCCGAGGTCGTCCAGATCGAGTACGACCCCGAGACGATCAGTTATCTCGAACTGCTGGAGGTCTTCTTCAAGGTCCACGACCCAACTACGAAGGACCGCCAGGGGCCGGACGTCGGCAGCCAGTACCGCTCTATCGTCCTCTATCACGATGACGACCAGCGCGAGCAGGCCGAGGGATTCATCGAACGGCTAAACGAGGAGGTATACGACGGCGGGATTGTCACCGAGGTCGAGTCGCTCGATCGGTTTTACGAGGCAGAGGACTATCATCAGAATTACTACGAGAAGAACCCTTCAGACGGCTACTGCCAGGTACAGGTCGAACCGAAGGTGGAGAAGGTGCGCGAGGAGTTCGCCGACTTGCTCACGGCACAGTAGCAGGCGGCGATTCGCAGGTCACTTGTTGGGACGGTCGCTATCGTTGAGGATGTCACGCGTGAGTTGCTGGGCGGCGATCACGGCTGGGCTGACGACAGTGTCCGCGCCCGCCCGCTCCAGTTTCCGCACGTTCTCGCGATTGGTCGCGACGGCCAGGATACGGACGTCGGGGTTGAGTTCTCGCGCGGTCAGGATCGTCAACGCGTCCGCGGCGTCATACTCGGTCGCGACGATCACCACTCGGGCGCGCTTGATGCCGGCAGTTCTGAGTGACTCCTCGTCGTCGGGGTCGGCTGTGAGGACGTCGATTCCCCGATCCGTCAGCTCGTGAGTCCCGGCCGTCTCCGGCGAGACGACGAGCACGTCGGCGTGATCCTCGATGTCTTCGAGAATCACTGCGGCGATGTCGCTGTAGCCGAGAACGAGGACGTGTTCTTCGAGGAGTGCGAGTTCGTTTTCAGTCATTCGTCCCAGTGCTTTCGCGAAGCGTGCTTGGATGACTGGTCCCAAGAGTGTTCCGAGAGCGATCGCGAAACTGGCGGCCCCGATGACGACGACGGACATCCCGAACAGGCGAGCGACCTGTGAGGTCGGCGTGGCATCCCCGTAGCCGACCGTACTCGCGGTGACCAGCGTGTAGTAGAATGCGTCGATCAGGGTGGAGACGCTCGCGAAGTCCTCCCGGAGTGCGTAGGTCCCCGCCGTTCCGTATATCTGCACGCCGACGATTGCAGCCCCGGCAGCCAGTTGGGCAGTCGTCAGCTCCACCTGCCGATCGAACTGCCCGCGGTTGTACAGGACGGTAGGCAACGCCAGAATCGACAGCACGATCAGCGGAAGCGAGAGCGGACTCGACTGTAGCAGTCCCTGCAGGGCCGTGATCGGCAACAAGACGACAGTCGAGTACCAGGCTGCCCGGAGCCGGCGACGCATCCCGTAGGCACTCCCGATCATGAGGAAGCCGGTCAACGTCCCGGTGAATCCCGCCGTCTGCTGGATGATCGGCGGGACGAACTCAGCGAGCGGCCCGACGAGCGACTGAGCGCTGATGTTCGCGATCCCGGTGACCACCGAGAGCAGCGCGACGGCGGCTACGAGCCAGACCGTCAGGCGGACTCCGAGGGTCTGCCAGCCCACCCACCCGGCCCGTAGCCGCGACAGTGGCGATCGGTCCATGTATCACAGGGGTCGACTCCGATTGCGGTAACAACTTCGATTCTCCGTCGGCGTGTGGCCCGTCCGTTGTCGAACCCCGGTCCTCGAATCGAAGTCGGGTGTCTCGATTTCCCCCAGGCCAACCTTTAGGTGCGTTCCAGGCTTCCCACGACGTATCATGCCGATCGATCCCGAGTTCACGCAGAACCGCGAGGTCGTCGACGAACACAACGGCCACGAGGTCTGGGGGCCCGTCGACGAACCCGAGTCGCTGGGCATTCACGGCACGCACGTCGCGGTCGATTTCGACATCTGTCTGGCCGATGGCGCGTGTCTGGAGGACTGTCCGGTCGATGTCTTCGAGTGGGTCGACACCCCGGATCATCCCGAGAGCGAGATCAAAGCTGATCCTGCAAACGAGAGTCAGTGTATCGACTGCATGCTCTGTGTCGACGTCTGTCCCGTTGATGCCATCGACGTCGATCCTGGACGCTCCTGATAGTGATTGCTGTAACGATTTACCGCTACGACCGTACGACGGCGTTCAGTCGGTCCGGAACAGACGCACAGCAGTCACTCCGAGGGACGTAGTTTCTCTATTCACCGTGGGGAGGACGTCACAGATCGAGTTCCATTTCGTGTTCGACGCCGGATTCGTTGATCGTCTCGAACCCGACCGACCGATAGAGGTTCATCGCGACGTGGTTCGACCGCTGGACTGTTAGCCAGACGCGCTCGACCCCATGGTCCTGGCCGTATCCCAGCAGCGTCCGTACCAGACGCGATCCGATCCCCGCCAGCTGATACTCGTGATGCACGAAGATCGTCAACTCGTGTGTCCCGTCGCCGCAGTCCAGCAACACCGCGTGACCGATCGCCCGTTCCAAGCCTGTCTGACCTGCGGAGCATCCTGCCGTCTCGGTATCCACATGCCACGCGATAACGTTCAATCCTTCTTCGAGAATGGCCAACCACTCCCGGATCCGCTCTTCGGTCGTCGGTGGGAGCCCCTGTGCACGATCCTCCGACGCGAAATCCCCGTACATTTTTACCAGGGCCTCCTGCGGGAACTCGTCGGCTCTGATCTCTATCGCTCGTCCCTCCTTGTCGGTGAACGAGCGCGGCGGTCTCGGGAACGACAGCGACGAGCCGCCGGCAATGGTCTGGTTCTCCCGAGTCATATAGCGAGGCTCACTGTTGCGTTGTCGGCGCGTGACACGTGTTGTCTCGTCCGAGCGTTCGCGGTGATTTCCCCGCGAGTCTATCCATACTCTCCGATTCGACTGAATGCGTGAATAGTTTGGCCACGTTCCCAGTTTCTGGAACCGTCACTCGATGTCCCGGCTGCGAAAGTACAGTGCACTCACACCGACCAGCAGCCCGGCCCCGCCGAGCAGGATCGCGCCTCCCGCCCAGTCGTAGTTCCCCTCGACCAGCACGGCCGTCGCGTCGAAGTACCGCATCGGCGCGATCGCACCCAGCCAATCCTGTTCGGCGATGATCGTCAGCGATTCGAACAAGAAAAGCCCGAACACCAGTACTAGCGCCCCTCGCTGGGCGATAGTGGCCCGCGAGACCAGCACCGACAGCACGAGCCCGAACCCCGCGCAGGCAAGCAGATACGGGATCGCCAGTAGATGGACGACCGCCAGATTGACGGGGTCGATCGGGTATCCGATCGCGACCGTCCCGGCGTAGATCAGTGCCGGGAGGACGACGTTCACGACCACGATCGGGACCAGCAGCGCGAGGAATTTCTCGCCTAGCAGCCGCGCCCGGGAGACCGGCAACGATAGCAGTACGTCCATCCGTTCGCGGTCGATGTCTTCCGCGATTATCGTCGCGGCGCTGTAGGCCACGTATAGCCCAAGCAGGAGCACCCACCCGATCGAGTACAGCTCCGCGGCCAGGAACCCCTCGATCGTGTTCATCGTCGCGATGTTGAACAGTTCGAGAAAAACCTCCGGCATCTGTTCGAGGAACTGATCGAGGTCCATCTCGGTCGCCATCGACGGGAACGTTGCGATGTACATCCCCGCCAGGAGGGCTAACCCCACGGTGAGGTACAGCGTCCCCTTCAGTCGCCGACGCGCCTCGTAGCGAGCGAGTTCAAGCATCTCCGTCACCCTCCGCGATAGCGGTGGCTGGATTCGCGGTATCCGATCCCCCGTAGAAGCGCATGAATACTTCTTCCAGTGGCGCCTCTTCGACGTCGAAATCGACGAACCGGTACGCCGACAGCGCGGTCACGAGGTCGTTGACGTCACCGGTGTACGTGAACCGAACGTCTGTCACGACGTCGGTCTCGGCGTCCGGATCCGCGGCCGCGAGCAACTGCTCGGCCCGATCCTGGATGACGGTCCGTTCGAAATCGTGGACGGCAGCCCCATCGAAGGCTTCCTCCGGCACGCGGCCGACGATCCGAGCGCGGACGAACTTCCCGCTTCGAGACAGTAGCGACTCGATGGTCTCAGTCGTGACCAGTTCCCCGTCCCGAAGGATCGCGACGCGATCGCACACTTGCCGGACCTCGCTGAGGACGTGCGAGGAGAAAAAGACTGTCACGCCATGCTCGCGTTCCTCCCGAACGAACTCATTGAACCGCTGTTGCATCAGCGGATCGAGCCCGCTGGTCGGTTCGTCCATGACGACCAGTTCGGGATCGTGCATGAACGCCTGGATGATACCCAGTTTCTGCCTGTTGCCCGAGGAATACTCCCGAACCGCCCGGTCCAGCGGGGGGTCGAACAGTTCGAGTAACTCCGACAGGCGGGCGTCGCCCTTGATCGACCCGTGAAGGTCCAGGATCTCCTGTCCGGTCGCACTCTCGTCGAAGGCGGGATTGGCCGGCAGGTAGCCGATCGAGCGCTTGGCCTCTATCATCGCTGGCTCGTCCGTGCAGTCGGCACCCAGGACGGTCGCACCGCCTGCGGTTGGGGAGAGAAATCCCAGCAGCGTTCGGATCGTCGTGGTCTTGCCCGCACCGTTTGGCCCGAGGAAGCCGAAGATCTCTCCTGGTTCGACGGTGAAGCTGATCCCGTCGACTGCCCGGACCTCGCCGTAGTGTTTCGCCAGGTCCGTCACGTCGATTACGCTCATCCCATCCGATATCTCAGGGCTGTTGGAAATAGCTTCGCCGTCGGGGTCGCGGCGCGCACGCGAGTCACAGGACGTGTACGAGAATGACCACGACCAGGATCGAGCCGGTCAGCAGCGTCTGGACGACGGCAGTTCCCAGGACGCCAGCGGTAGCGTAGGCGGCCGCCCGGAGGCTGTTTCCTGTGTCCTGCTCTGCCGCGTAGCTCGCCACGAACACTGTTCCGGAGACCCCGACCAGTAGGCCGACCGGGCCAGCCACGAGCGTCCCGGTGAGACCTACCACGCCCGCGAGCAAGCTGACCCGGGTCGAGACGCCGCTGGCCCTGGCTGCGGCCGCACCGCCGAACCAGTCCACCAGCGCGGCGACGACACCGACCAGTAGCACCACTCCCAGCAGGAGCCAGCCGGGGTCGCCAGTTGCCCACCAGTAGCCGAGCACGCCGCCCAGCGAGAGGACAGGGCCGGGCAACAGCGGGACGATGCTGAAGACGACGCCAGCCACCAGCAGCGCGAACGCCACGAGGACGAGCGGATCGACCGGCAACGCCCCCGCTGTCTGGAGAGCTCCTGTCATCGGAATCGCTCCAGTTCCGCGCGCGCCTCGTCGGTGCCGTAAGATTCGACGAGCTGTTCGGTAATCTCCCCCAGCGACCGCATACATTCCCGCCGGGAGACGAATCCCAATTCTTCGGCGACGACGTCCCACGCGCGCCCTTGCAGTACCTTTCGGACGAGCAAGCCTTCCTCCCGCGGATCCAGCGACAGGTCGCCGCCCGTCAGAGCCCGGAGCGCGAGCGCCCGGAACGTGTCCGGCGCGGTATCGAACAGGCCCGCGCCGTGCGGCGATCCGGCCAGCAACCGCCAGTCCCACTCCGAGAGATCGAGCGGCGCAGTCGGCTCCACCGTCGACAGCCCCGCCCGCACGACGTTCGGATCGAGGTCGGCCAAGGGATCCGAGAGCATTCCCGAAACCCGGTTGAGGAACCACTCAGCGTGACGGTCGTGCAGGACCGCCCCCGCTTCGGAGAGCGGCCGGAGCATGATCGCGGAGTGCTCGCCGCTGCGGTCGTTGCGCGTCGTCGAGAGGTGTACGGCGTGATAGTCGTTGCTGTCCCAGAAAGATAGCAACTCGGGTGTTGCACCGAAGCCGACGCCAACGTAGTCCAGTTTGCCCTCGCCCTCCGCGGCGATCCGCTTCAGGAGATGCGACCCCAGTCCGCGATTTCGGGCGGCGTGGTGGGTCGCGATTCGCATGACTCGCCAGCCTTCTGGAATCCCGGCGTCTTCGTCCCGGAGCTGGGTCGTCAACACGTCCGGGAGCATGTTACCATTGACCCGAGCGCCAGCATACATTTCCGCCCGACGCTCCGCTGGAAGCCCACCCTCCCGTGCCAGTAGCGCGACCGAGACGACGTGTCCCTCGTGCGTGAGTGCCCGAACCGAAACGTTCGGTGCATCGAGCAGTCGTGCGAGATCGTCCGGCTCAGTCCGGTAGTGAGCGAGCACGAGCAGCCCGAACGCCTCCCGGAGCAGGTGTTCGTCGTCGATCAGCGTCTCGCTGTCGAGTCGCTCGTAGTGGACTGTCTCGGCTTCAGCGGATTCAACGAGTGGTTTCACTGGTGGTCGGGCATCCAGCAGTAGCGCCCGCGTCGCCCATATCTCGACCGGGTCGCCGGCAGCGTATCGGATCGGCTCGTCCATCGTCGTCTCGACGACCTCGCGGTCGGATCCGGCCAGCCGGTCCTTGAACCGGACCGAGAACCCCCGACCTGCGCCCTCGTAGCCGTGGATAGTTGTGGTGAACGCCACGCTCGGAGCGTCCAGGAACCGTTCGAGCAATCTGACGGGCAGCGCCGCGGCCTCGTCGACGAACACGACGTCCGGTTCATCAGGTAGCTCGGCTGCCTCGATCGGTGACGCGTATCGAACCCGCCCCTCGTCCGTTTCGAGTCGGTTAGGTGATCCCTCATCGTCCGCGCCGGTGAGGGCGTCCAGTTCGACGAGGAGTTCCCGCGCCCGCTGGAAGGCTTCGACGGCCCGACGGTACTGCGGCGCGGTTACGAGTACGTCCCGGCCCCTCGCGGCGAGACTCCCCGCTGCAAGACCGGCGGCGCTGGATTTTCCCCGGCCGCGGTCGGCCTCGATCACGACTGTACCTCCCGGTTCGGAAAGTGATTCGAGCGCTGCCACCGCGTCGCTCTGGTCTCCCGTCAGGCAGGCTTCGTAGGCTGCTGCCGGGAACCCGTTCTCCTCGGGAACTGTCGGGTTTGGCGCGGCCTGCCTCGGGGCGGGATCAGTCAGTCCATCTCGCTCGACGATCCCGGTATCGGCGTCGACAATCGCGACGCCTCGGTGTGCCCGGACCGTCTCTATCACTCGCTTCCGGAAGTGACCAGTCACGTCTTCGCACTCGAACGGCGGCACGGCCAACTTCTCGTCGAAGCGGTCCCGGTTGGCCGGCCATTCCGCGAGCGGCGGAGCGAGCAACAGGAGCAGTCCGCCACCGTCGACCGCGCCCACTACCTGCCCGAGGACGTTGGGCCGGAACGCTTCGTGGGCGTCATAGACGATTGCCTCGCGGGTCTGGCCGAGGAGGTCACTGGCGCGGACGGGCTCGACGTACTCGCAGTCGAGGAACGGCTCGGGACCGACGACCGTGGTCGCGCTGCCGGAGATTCCTGCAGCGTCGAGTACCTTCCGAGCGAGAGCGCGCGTGGCGGCCGGTTTCCCGGCGAGGACGAGGACGCGACGCTCGTCGCAGGCGCGGGCTTCCGCCCTGAGTTCGGCCGCGTGTTCCATACCGCTGCTGGGAGTCGGTGGCCAAAGGGCGTGACGGTCGTCGTCGTTTGAGCGCGGCCACGGGCTAACGCTTACCCGGAAGGGCTTCGGGGTAGTTGACTATCACCAACAGCGTCACGATGGAGACGGGGCTGATCGAGTTCATGCTCACCGGTGCGATCCCGATGGTACTCGCGTTCGGACTGGTCGTCTTCGGGCTAGTTCTGGCGGTGAGCTCTGTCGACCACCGATCGGTCCGGACGATCGGTGTCTGGTGTGTTCTCGGGACAGTGGCGATGGCGATAGCGGCGGCCGTCTCGATCCTCGGCACCTCCTCGATCGGTATGATGGATGAGTTCCTGGACGCCCGAGGCAGTAGCTTTACCGAAAACACAGTTCTCGGCGGGGCGGTCGGCGGCACCCTGATTGGAGTCTACGCGGCCCGGGCCGAACGTCGGAAC
>JAZKRQ010000049.1:0-16345 GCA_036628575.1 Halapricum sp. | reverse complement strand
GTATGAGCAGCAGTGGTGACGACTTCCGACGAATATTTATCAGAGCTCGCAGGGCGTATACGTATGGAGCTAATCGACAAACGGATTCTCGTGACTGGTGGTGCAGGCTTGATCGGGTCCGCACTTGCGGATCGACTGGTCGAAGACAACGACGTGGTCGTCGTCGACGATCTCTCGAACGGAATTCCCGATTCAGTCCCTGAGGCAGCGACGTTCGTCGAAGGCGATATCTCGGATGAGTCGGTCGTCGCTGACGTCCTGACGGAAGACGTGGACGTGGTCTTCCACCTGGCGGCGGACAAGTACGTCAACGCCGACCAACCGCGAGAACAGTTCGAAACCAACGGCGAGATGACCTACAACCTGCTCGAACGGATGGACGAAGTCGACGTCGAGCACATCGCCTTCACTTCGTCGTCGACGGTGTACGGCGAAGCACCACGCCCGACACCGGAGGACTACGCACCGCTGGAGCCGATCAGCGAGTACGGCGCGGCCAAGCTCTCCGAGGAGGCGCTGTTGTCTGTCTACGGCCACAACTACGGGTTCACGACGTGGACCTTCCGGTTCGCGAATATCGTCGGCCCGCGGTACGGGGCCGGCGTCGTCCCGGACTTCATCTACAAACTGCGTGAAGACCCCGAGACGTTGACCATCCGGGGCAACGGTCTCCAGGAGAAATCCTACATGACTCTCGACGATTGTATCGACGCGATGTGCTACGTCGTCGAGAACGCCGACAGGCCGGTGAACACCTACAACCTCGGCACGCGGACCACCACCTCGGTCAACCGTATCGCGGACATCGTCAGCGACGTCATGGGCGTTGACCCCGAATACGAGTACACCGGCGGCGACCGCGGCTGGAGCGGCGACGTCCCCAAGATGCGCCTCTCGATCGAGAAACTCGCCGCGCTCGGCTGGGAACCCACGGTGTCTAGCGATCAGGCCGTCCGACAGGGAACTGAGGAAATCCTCGAAAACGCCGAAAACGAGCCACACCTGAGTTAGGCCATCAGTTCTCGGCGGAGACGGAGACACCGTCGCTCGCCGTCACGAGGTGATAGTGGGCGTCACGTTCGGGATATCGATCGGCGTAGACCTCGTAGACCGATTCGGCGAACGCTTCGGCCCCCTCGGCATCGACGATCGCGATCGCCGTCCCGCCCCATCCGGCACCGGTGAGCCGAGCCCCATATGCGCCTTCCTCCAGAGCGGCATCGACGAAGAAGTCCAGCTCCTCGCAACTTGCCTCGTAGTTCTCCGAAATGTCGCGGTGGGCTGTCACGAGCACATCGCCGAAGCCGTCGCGATTTCCACTTTCTAGCAGTTCCACGGCCCGATTGACGCGCTCGTTCTCCCGGATGACGTATCCGAGGCGCTGTCGCTGGAGGGGCGGGAGTACATCGAGATCGTCTTCTGTGACGTCCTTCGAACTGGCCACCCCGAGCGTCTCCAGCGCCGACTCGACGGTCTCCCGGCGCTGGTTGTATGCTGAATCGACCAGTTCCCGCTCGACGCCGGTGTGAAAGACGACGACTTCGAGGCCTTCGGGGAACCGGACCGGTTCGTAGTCGAGCGTCTCTGTGTCGATCTTGAGCGCGTACCCCGCCTGTCCGAGCGCGACGGCGAACTGGTCCATGATGCCACAAGAGACGCCGACGAAGTCGTTCTCGACGCGCTGACCGAGTTTCGCCATCTCCTCGCGGGAGAGCCCGAACTCGTGGACGTGATTCAGGAACGCGAGGACCGCGAGTTCGAGACTCGCCGAGGAACTCATCCCGGACCCGAGCGGGAGGTCGCCACCGAGCTCACCGACGAAGCCCTCCGGTTCGTATCCTTCGTCCTGGAGGACTGCGTAACAGCCCACGACGTAATCGGTCCAATCGTCCGTCGGCTGGGGATCGTCGATCGAGACCGTCCGCGTCTCGCCGATCGCGTTCGACCGAATCCGCACCTCGCGTTGCCCATCGGTCGGCGTTGCGTCCAGGCTGGTGTGGAGATCCGTCGCCAGCGGCATCACGTATCCATAGGTGTAATCAGTGTGTTCGCCGATCAAGTTCACTCGGCCCGGAGAAACGACCCGGTACTCGTATTTTTCTCCCATTGCTTGTCACATCGGGTCTCGATCGGCCAGCTATTCAAAATGGTGATCGGTCGCGAACGGCTGATAGCCGACGAGGATGGCTCCGACGGTCCGCTCGAACCGCGTTCGGAAAAGAGGACAGCGATCAGACCTCGTTCCGAGGCCAGTTTCGTCTCCGACAGGATCCGAAGGGCGTTTACTCACGGCCGCCTCACTGGCAGACGAGATGCGCGTGACGTTCCTGGGAACGAGCGGGGCCGTGCCGACGGTCGAGCGCAACCCCTCGGCCGTACTCCTTCGGCGGGAGGGCGAGCGGCTGCTCTTCGACTGCGGAGAGGGAACCCAACGGCAGATGATGCGTTTCTCGACTGGATTCGACGTCTCCCACATCTTCGTCACGCACCTTCACGGCGATCACGTCCTGGGGATTCCCGGACTCTTGCAGACGATGGATTTCAACGACCGGACGGAGCCACTGGCGATCCACGCGCCCCACGGAACCCGAAGCAAGATCGAGCAGCTGGTCGAGGCCACCAGCCATCGCCCGTCGTACCCGTTGCGTATCCACCAGGTCGGCCCTGGCGACGCCGTCCTCGATCGGGAGGAGTACACCGTCGAGGCGTTCGAGACGGACCACCGGACGAAATCCGTTGGATACGTCCTGGTCGAGGACGACCGCAAGGGCCGGTTCGATCGGGAAAAAGCCGAAGAAGAACTGGGAATCCCGCCGGGGCCGAAGTACTCGAAGCTCCACGACGGCGAGCCTGTCGAACACGACGGTCGGACGGTCCACCCCGAAGAGGTCGTCGGTCCGTCCCGTCCTGGCCGACGAGTGGTCTACACGGGCGACACCGCACCGACTGCTGCGACCGTCGAAGTGGCGACCAACGCCGACTTATTGATCCACGACGCTACCTTCGCCGCGGATCGTCGGGATCGGGCGATCGAGACCGGACACACGACCGCCGCGCAGGCGGCCGAACTGGCCAACCGAGCCGGCGTAAAGCGACTCGCGCTGACTCACATCTCGACCCGCTATACCGGGCAGAGCGGGATCCTCGAAAGCGAGGCCCAGGGGGTCTTCGAGGGCGAGGAGGCGTTCGTCGCCACGGACGGACAGGCCCTCAACGTGCCGTTCCCGGACGCCGAATGACGCCAGGGTTGAAATCGAACGTTCACTGGCTCGCGAGCGGACAGAGCGGGTCGCTGGCGAGCGGATCGCCAGTAGCGGCGTAGGCGCGTGACCGCGATCCGCCACAGAGATCGCGGTAGGGACAGTTCCCACAGCGTCCCGAGAACTGATCGGGGTCGCGCAACCGCTCGAACAGCGGTGCGTCCCGGTACAGCGAGACGAGATCGTCCTCGCGGACGTTCCCGGCCGACTGCGGGAGGAACCCGGAGGGATAGACGTCACCGCGGTGGCTGATGAAGACGAACCCAGAGCCGGCACGGGTCGAGCCGACCGACACCGGTTCGCCCTCGACCTCCCGGGCGATACGGCGATACTGTGGCGCTTCGACAGTTATCACCCGGAACGGAGCCTCGCGTTGGCGGCGGTAGAGCCAGGCCATCCATTCGTCGGCTTGCGCGGGGGTGAGCTGCTCCAGTTCAGCCCCGCGACCGATGGGCACGAGGAAGAACACCTCCCACATGACCGCGCCCAGTTCGGCCACCTGATCGGCGATCTCCGGGAGCGACTCGACGGTGTTGGCGGTGACGGTCGTGTTGATCTGGATCGCGAGGCCGGTCTCCTCGGCCCACTCGGCCGCTCGCTGGACGCGCTCGTAGCTTCCCGACTCCCCGCGGAACTCGTCGTGACTGTCGGCGTCAGAGCCGTCCAGCGAGAGGGCCATCCGGTGGATCCCGGCCTCATCGAAGCGCTGGACGACCTCGCGGGTGAGGTTCTCGGTCGGGGCGGGAGTCACCGCCGTGGGTAGTCCCAATTCCGAGGCGTAGTCGACAAGTTCGTCGAGATCCGGCCGTTCGAGGGGATCGCCACCCGAGAAAACCAGGATCGGCGGTGGATGGCCGAACGACGCGACGTCCTCGAGCAGTCGCTTGCCCTCTTCGGTCGTCAGTTCCTCGGGATCCCGATCCGGCTGGGCTTCCGCCCGACAGTGATCACATTCGAGTCCGCAGGCCTGAGTGACCTCCCAGGTGACGATCAGTGGCGTCTTCGAGAAATCCCTAGCCATCGGCGAGCCGCCCGGATGCCCCTCCGCGTCGGACGGTTCGTCGCCAGGATGGCCCTCCGGCCCGTCGGGCGACGTGCCACTGGGATGACCGCTGTCACGTCCACGAGGCGTGCCGCCGGGATGTCTATCCGGCGGTTTCTCGGCGTCCATGGTTCTCTCTCTGTACCAGTTGCTTGTTATCGTTGCGGGGTTTCCCACGGTCCGTGAACGACAATCAGTCCAGAGTCGTTCCAGCAGCTTTTCTACCTCGCCCATATCACGGCTTCATGTGAAGAAGATACTGCTCGATCCGCTCCTCCGTCGGGACCTCGGGATGGGGATCTCGAATGCGGCGATCGGACTCGTCGTCGCGATCGTCACCGGCATCGCGGCCAGCCTGTGGTGGATCGGCGTCCTCGCGGCGACAGGCACGTTCCTCGTCGCCGCGGCCGACGACCGGGGGCAGGCAGGGTCGGTTCTCCCCGCTGCCGTCGGCGGGCTGTTTCTCGTCGTTCTCGTCGGCCTGTGGGTCGCTAGCGGGTCAGTTCTCGGGGTCGTCCCGGTCGTGTTGATCGGCACGGGGGTCGGGTTCGGGGCGAACCGCCTCCTGTTTGGGGTCGTCTTCCCAGTTCCCGAGTCACGTCGACAGCGTTAGTGATAGGGATTCGCGTAGAAACCCGTATGTTTCGCCCGGGAACGTCGATTCGGTCGCCCGATCGACTACGCGAATCCCTATGACATTACGGCAGTATCACTCGTGACCGGATATCGGCACCGGCTCGTACGGCGCTTCGAGGTACTCGATCTCGCTGTCGGTCAGGTCGATCTCCAGGGCCTCGACGGCGTCTTCGAGGTGTTCGATGCTGGAGGTGCCGACGATCGGCGCGGTCACCCAGTCCTTGTGGAACTGCCAGGCCATCGCGATCTGGGCCATCTTCACGCCCTTTTCCTCAGCGAGTTCCTGGACGCGCTCGTTTATCTCCCGGCCGCCGCCCTCGGGATAGGGACGACCGATCGAACTCTCGTGTTCGCCCCGCGTGGTCTCCTCGAACTCTTCGTGTGGCCGGGTCAGAAAGCCCGCCCCGAGCGGGCTCCAGGGCATGACGCCGATTCCCTCCCGGTCACAGAGAGGAAGCATCTCGCGTTCCTCTTCCCGGTAGACAAGGTTGTAGAGGTTCTGCATCGTGGCGAACCGCTCCAGTCCGAGCCGATCGCTGGTGTGTAACGCCTCGGCGAACTGGTAGGTCCACATCGAGGACGCGCCGATATGCCGGACTTGCCCGCGGTGGACGGCGTCGTCGAGCGCCCGTAGCGTCTGCTCGATCGGCGTATCGTAGTCCCAGCGATGGATCTGATAGAGATCGACCGTCTCCATGCCGAGCCGGTCCAGCGAGTTCGACAACTCCTGTTCGATCGTCTTCCGGGAGAGCCCCTGGGAGTTGGGGTTGTCCTCGTCCATCTCGCCGAAGACCTTCGTGGCGACGACCTGTTCATCCCGATCGTACTCGCTCAGGACGTTTCCGAGGATTTCCTCGCTCTCGCCGTTCGAGTAGACGTTCGCGGTATCGAAGAAGTTGATCCCCAGATCGATCGCCCGCTCGATGAGTTCGCGGCTTTCGTCCTCGTCGAGCATCCACTCGTCGCTCGACCCGAAACTCATGCATCCGAGCACGATCTCGCTCACCGTGACTCCGGTCGATCCGAGCGTCGTGTACTCCATAACCCCTTGGTCTTCTCGGCGTGGTCACTAAGCGTTACTGGCTCGACCGGCGGCGATCCGCCCTATCGCTTGCGTTCCCAGCTGGCTGCGGCGTCCAGCTGCGGACGAACGGATTCGAGGTCGGCCTGTGCTGTGCCGTAGAACTGCTGGCGACCCACCGGCGTCCGGAGACGCAGGACGACGGTGTGGTCAGTCACCTCGAACACCGACAGCTTCCAGGTCCCCCGACGTGTGCCCACTCGCCGCGATGCGTTGCGTCCTCGTCAGCGACGACGCGCTCGCCCAGTTCACATCTCATGCGGGTCAGCGGCGAGAGATTGAACGGAACGACTGCGGGAGCTTCGCGTCGGTCGTCGGGCTATCCAGCGAGCCGTGAGTCGACATACCATTCATAGTGATTACTGTAACGATTTACCGGTGCGCCCGCACGACGCCGTGCGGTCGACCCGGAACAGACTTACAGTAATCACTATCAGTTAGTGAGCATCAACCAAAAACGATCCCATTCGCCGCCGATGGAGGCCCCCGCACGGGGTTTATGTCCATCCAGGCCCCTACGTGGAGGCGTGAGTACGAGAACAGGTGCCCTCGACGCGCTCGTGTTCGGCGTGGACATCCAGAGCGGTGACGTCCGGGGAGACGCGCCCTCCTACGCCCTGGTCGTCTTCGACGGCGAGTCAGTCGAGCGCGACGTGGTCACCCATCGGAAGCTCCGGCGGCGGATCGACGACGAGGAACCCGCGATCGTCGCCACGGACAACATGTACGAACTTGCCAGCGACAAGGACGCGCTGGTCCAGTTCCTCCGGAAGCTGCCCTCCGAGACGAAACTCGTGCAGGTCACGGGCGACGAGCGACCCGAGCCACTCTCGCGAGTCGCGAAGCGTCACGGCGTCCCCTACGGCAAGGACCCGATGCAGGAGGCCGAGGCCGCCGCCCGGCTCGCGGCTGCCAACGTCGGCTACGAGGTCTCGGCGTTCACGAATACGACGGAGGTCAAGGTCGCCCGCGGGCGCTCGACCGGTGGTGGCGGCGGCTTCTCGGAAGACCGCTATACGCGCCGGATCCACGGCTCGGTCAAGACCACCGCTCGCAAAGTCGAGTCGGAACTCGAAGAGGCTGGCCTCACCTACGAGAAAGACGTCACCGAAAAGTACGGTGGCTACGCCAACGCTGTCTTCGATGTCGAGGGGCGGCCTGCAGACATCCCCGTGAGCGAACACCGGAGCGGCGACACCCGGATCGAGATCGAGCGCGAACGCCGAGACGGCATCGAGTTCCGCCCGCTCGCGAAGCGACGGGACCACGTGCTGGTCGGGATCGATCCCGGGACGACGACTGCAGTCGCCGTCGTCGGACTGGACGGAGAAGTGCTCGACGTCTATTCGACCCGGACCGACGACGCAGCGGCCGTGACCGAGTGGATCGTCGAGCGGGGTCGGCCCGTGATCGTCGCCGCCGACGTCACGCCGATGCCCACCACTGTCGAGAAATTGCGCCGGAGTTTCGACGCGGCCGGATGGGTTCCCGACTCCGATCTGCCGGTCGACGAGAAACAGCACCGCACCCGCGAACAAGCCTACGACAACGACCACGAGCGCGATGCGCTGGCGGCGGCACTGTACGCCTACGACGACCACGAGGATCAAATCGACCGGATCGCTGCGAAGGTCCCGCCGAAAGAAGAGGTCGGTCCGATCGTCGCGGACGTGGTCGCCGGTGAGGACTCCGTCGAGAGCGCACTGGCCGCCCGTGAAGACGACGGCAGTGACAGCGGGAGCGGCGACGAGAGCAACCACGAGCCACGGGAACTCACCGACGAGGAGAAGCGGATCAAGCGCCTCGAAGCGCGAGTCGATCGGCTGGAGTCACACGCCGAGGATCTCAAAGACACCATCTCGACGAAGGACGATCAGCTACGGGAGTACGAGCGCAAGCTCAAAGAGGCCCGTAGCGAGGAGCGGACCGAGGCCCGCAAGCGTCGGGAGGTCACGCGACTCGAACGGGAGAACAGCCGTCTCGAACGCGAACTCGAATCCGAGCGCGAGCGCGTCGCGGAACTGGAAGGGAAACTGGAGCGGCTGAAGGCGCTGTGGAAACTCGACCACTCGAACTTCGCGGACGTCTCCGAGAAACAGGCGGGGCTTGTCCCGGTCAAGGTCGTCGAGAAGTTCACCACCGATGCGATCCGGGACGCAGACGAGCGGTTCGGCCTCGCGAGGGACGATGTGATCCTGTTCCGGGACGCCACCGGCGCGGGTCGCTCGACGGCCGAGCGACTCGCCGAGATCGACCCCCGGCTCGTGTTGCGCCAGGGCGGCCTCTCGGACGCCTCCGACGAGGTGCTGTTCGAGAAACGCGTCCCGGTGGCGGACGCCGAGAAGGTTACCGTCCAAGAGGTCGACGAACTCGCGGTCGCCCGCGAGCGGGAGGTCGAGGCAGCCATCGAGCAGTGGGAAGAGTGGGTCGCCGAGCGCAAACAGGAGCGCAACCAGCGAATGGTCGATCGGCTGATCAGCGAACACCGTGCCTCCGATCGTGGTGAGAGCTGATAGGGATTAGCGTAGAAATCCATAGATTCCGCCCGGGAACAGCGATCCGGTCGTCCGATCGGAGTGAGAATTTCGCCGATCGGCTACGCTAATCCCTATGAGCAGAACGAATACGATCGTGCAAGCGCCCTGAGTTCCCGGATCCGTCACTGGCGAAAGACAGATCGTCAGCTGGTCCGTCCGCATGCGGATTATGGAAGATCTGGCCCGTGTCGTGGCCAGCCATCCGCCAGTCAGAATCGTCGTGGTAGGCCGGGATTTCGGTGGGTTCGATATCTCTTCAGGGAGCCGCAGCCACAGGGACCGATTCTTCTTCAGAGGTAATGCGGTGTGGTGTGTTTGTGTTTGAGTCTGTCGTAGTTGTGGGTAGTCGACCACAGTGGTTGTGAGGGCGTTTCCGTGGCGTCCTCACTATTGTTGGTACAGCCCGTGATACCGATGATACCAGCTGTCGCGATTGTCTGGAGGGCGCGCCGGCGAGTCGTGAGTTGAGACCAGTCAGGGGACATGCGTGTGTGGATTTCGATATTTTGAGAGAGGGTGATAGATATTTTGGCGTGGTAGACTGGATTATTCCAGGGCCCAGATGTTTCCGACGCCGTCGGAGACGACCAGCAAATCGTCGGCGAGAGCGACGCCAGCACCGGCGACATCTGTCTCGGTCTCGATTCGCCATTTTATCTCACCGGTCTGGGGATCAAGGGCCAGTGGCGGATGAAATAACGGGACTAAGTAAGCCGTGTCTTGGTCGGTCACGATGAACATGGGGGTGAGTCTCTCCCCATCTAATTGTCGCCAGAGAACGTCACCGGTGTCTCGATCGAGGCCGAACAGCGAATCATGTCTCCGCTCTGTATCGGCGATTTGCACGATCAGAATGCCATTGACAACACCCGGATACCCGCCAACTACCACATATTCTTCGCCAGGGCTGAATTCCCAGTTGACTTCCAACGTTTTCCAGTCGAGTGATACGAGGGTGTTGCGATCAAACCTCTTGCCGAAGAGCTGTCCCTGATCCAGTACTGGATAATTGAGCTGATATGGCACGTTGGACCGGACCTTGCCGGTTCTTACTTTTCTTCGGGTTTTGCCAGCCATATTATACACTGTTCGGTCGGCTCTGACAGAATAATACGCGCCGAGACTGTTGGTGTCTTGGTATTTTCGCCAGCGGATGTCACCGGTTTCGGCGTCGATGCCAACGAAGATGTCACCTTTGGTCCCGATGATAGTATCACCGACACGCCGGAGAGACCCGATCGATCTGGCTACTCCACTCCGCCACAGTCGCTGCCCACTTTCGAGATCAAATGCACCGACAGTTGAGTCTCCGAAGAGGACGTAAGCGATGCCATCGACGATAGTGGGTCGCCAGAGGTATGACTCAGTCTCGACAACGGGTTCGGACTCACCGGATTCGGCGTCGATCGCAATCAGCGCGCCCTTGCCGCCGTCCCGCAGGAGTGGGACGTAGACCGTCCCGTCGACGATTGCTGGTGTGTAGACCATGCGACTGTTGAGCGGATCGCCACCGCATTCGTAGGTCCAGCGGACGGTCGGGTCGCTATCCGGACCATCTGCGTGGGGATTACTGAACGTGTTGCCCGTATCGTGGCCCATCACCCGCCAGTTCGGATCATCGTGGTAGGCCGGGATGCCGGTTGGTTCGATATCTTCCCAGGGGTCCGCAGGTTCCGTGATCGTTTCTTCTTCAGGAGGATACTCCTGCAATGTGAGGGTGTTTGGATCCGTCGTCGTCCCTGGCGGTTGGTCAGTTGCTTTCGACTGGCGGGAAGATGCCTTCGTCGAACCATCATCCTTGTTAGTGCAGCCCGTGATACCGATGAGGCCGGCAGTCGCGATCGTTTGAAGGGCGCGCCGGCGGGTCGAGGGTGAGAACCAGTCACGGACCATTAATTAGACAGTCACTCCGAATTTATCTTCAATGGCAGAAATTCCAGTAGCAATATCATACCATCCGCGAACCGTACCTTTGTGTAGGCCTCCAATTAACGCGACCTCTATTTCCCATCCGAATATGCTAATTGTGCTTTCTTCATAAATTGGTCCGCCTGAATCCCCATTTTCAGTGCTATTTCCGCCATCCAGATTATATTTGAATGAGTGATCATTAACATCTGAGATATAACATGAATCATGACCTGTGGTTGCTCCTTGTTTGTAGAGGGCTGCATCGCTCCCAACGTCTTGCAGATCATAGAGACGCTGCCTCGAAAGTCCTCCCCAGACTCCAATCCGATAACCACCATTGTCGTCGGCCAAGCCTTGACTTATCTCAGCATCCTTGGAGTGCAAAATCCCGGCATCTAGCGCGTCAGTCCAACGATCGTTGTCATCGCACCATTCCTCAACTACACGTTCACCTATCGACAAATCTTCATTCTCCCAATCTGATACCATACCATTGGATATTTTGTAACTGATCTTTTCATCAACCCATACACCGTCTGCCGCAATATCAATGCTATTACGTTCTATATCTCCCGTATTATGACCAGCTGTGATCAGCACTTTAGAGCCATTGTGGTTTGCTGGCGTCCCAGTTGTCCCCGTTAACAGCCCTACAGTTCCTGAACCATCTTGCTTGAAACCAACCACAGACATCGCTGCACCTCCCGGAACCTCATCATATTCTGATAAATAGTGGTTTGCATCAATTTCTATAGTGCCATCCCACTCCGATTGAATTCTTGTCTTTCTCTCATCAGGTGAGATTATAGTTGGCCCATTCTTTGACACTTCTTTACGAGGACGCTCGATATCGACCGGAATCTCACGTTTTTGCGCGTATCGTGATTTTTTACCGAATCTCGATTGTCGCCCAGCCACGCCATTCACCTTGGCTGGGACCTGCTCATCTAGGGATTGGATATCTGCTGAGCTGAGGCTACCGTCATCGAACTGCTCAACGACGACCTTCTTCTCGCCATTGTTGTCGGTCGTCACCCAGACAGGATACTTTCCACCCAATTGCCTTTCGACCTGCCGCCGTGCGTCACGTGCCGCTTCGACCCGTGCCCACATCGACCGCGGAATCTTGTAGATATCGGGTTTGCGTTTCGGTTTGGCTCCGTTCTCGACTGCCTTGTGGTTTGTGTGTACGTAAGCCCGAATGCGCGGCACTTCCCGTCGCGGATCGTCGATCACGTCCGCGACCGCATCCTGCGTGAGTACGCTCGCTGTCGAGGCCGAAACCCCCAGGCCAGCGAGTGTCTTCAGGAATCCTCGTCGTCCCATGCGACTGAGTGCATTTGAACTGAATCTATCTCGCATATATTTTTCGCTGATTCGGTTGGAGTATATATACTTTTATGCCTGTGTTTTTGTCTAACATTTTCTATTTTGTATCTAATATTGCTTTCTTAACACTACTAGTTTTCCGAATAGTTTGGCTCAATAGAGAGTGCTATATTCTACAATTTTGGGCCATACCGAGGCACGTGCACCATTATGTGCCCCCGCCCCCACCACAGGGGTATGGTCGTCGGAGACGTCACGACAGGCACGGACGTACTGGTCATCGGCGCGGGCCCGGGCGGGTACGTCGCGGCGATCCGCGCCGCACAGCTCGATCTGGACGTCACGCTCGTCGAGAAGGACTCATACGGTGGGACCTGTCTCAACTACGGTTGCATTCCCTCGAAGGCACTCATCTCGGCGACGGACCGCGCCAACCAGGTCCGGGACGCGGAACACATGGGTATCTACGCCGATCCCGCCGTCGACGTGGCGGCGATGAACAAGTGGAAAGACGGCGTCGTCACGCGACTTGCCCGCGGGGTCGAAGGCCTGTGCAAGCGCGCCGGAGTGGACCTGTTCGAAGGTCGAGCGGAGTTCATCGACGAGCACCAGGCCCGGATCGTCCACCTCGGAGAGGGTGATGGGACCGAGACAATCGAGTTCGAACACGCCATCGTCGCCACGGGGAGCCGCCCAGTCGAACTGCCGGGCGTGGAGTTCGACGGCGGGCGGGTACTCACATCCCGAGAGGTTCTCGATCTGGAGTCGCTTCCGGCGTCGATGATCGTCGTCGGCGCGGGCTACATCGGGATGGAGCTGGCGACGGTCATGGCGAAACTCGGAACCGAAGTAACAGTACTAGAGATGGAAGACGAGATCCTGCCGGGCTATGAGGACGACGTCAGCGAGATCGTCCGCGAGCGAGCGACGGATCTAGGGATCGACTTCCGGTTCGGCCTGGCCGCAAGCGGTTCCGAGCGCACAGGTGAAAGCGTCCTGATCGAGACCGAAGACGGGGAATCAGAGAGAGTATCCTTCGAAGGTGAGAAGGCTCTCGTCGCAGTCGGACGGGAACCGGTGACGAATACGCTGAACCTCGACGCTGTCGGATTAGAGCCGGGTAAAGGTGGTTTCCTCCGGACCGACGATCAGTGCCGGACGGACGTCGAGCACGTCTTCGCGATCGGTGATGTGGCGGGCGAACCGATGCTCGCGCACGCGGCCAGTGCCGAGGGTGAAATCGCCGCGGAAGCGATCGCGGGCGAACCGGCAGCGATGGATCGGCGGGCGGTCCCCGCCGTGGTGTTCACGGATCCGGAGATTGCCTCGGTCGGCTCGACTGAGGCCGAGGCCGTCGAGGCGGGCTTCGAGCCCGCCGTCGGCCAGGCCCCGCTGCGGGGCAACGGCCGGGCCCTGACGCTCGACGATCGCGAGGGATTCGTCCGGATCGTCGCCGACGGCGATGACGGGTTCGTTCTCGGCGCACAGATCGCCGCCCCCGAGGCTTCGGAGCTGATCGCAGAACTGGGTCTGGCCGTCGAAATGGGCGCACGTCTGGAGGATATCGCTGCCACCATCCACACCCATCCGACTCTCTCGGAGGCAGTCATGGAAGCCGCGAAGGGCGCGCTCGACCGGGCGATCCACTACTGATACTGCCGGCTGTAACATTTCGAACGAATTCGACCACCCGGTGGGCCGAAGATCTTCACGAACTTACAGCCGGCAGTATGAACCACAGAAATTTGTTACCTCGCGAAAAGATTATATCCCAGAATCGATCCTAGTGACGGCTACAGCCCCGATGTCCGACGAGACTGACCCGATCACCGACGCGGTGCTCTCCGAGTCGGCCTACGAGCGGATCCGCTACACCGAGGGGATCATCACTCAGCCCGTCCTGCGAACGCTTACGTTTCAGGCCGGTCTGCTGGCACTGTTAGCGTCGATCCTGCCCCTGTATGCGTTCTATCCATCGTCGGTCAGCGAGCACGTGCCGACGCTCGATCCGTTTCTGGCGGCGCCGAAACTCCTCTTTCTGGGACTGGTCGGCTGGGTGACCGAGGTATCGGCTGCCCTGTTGCTGGCCGGGTTGTGGTACTACCGACAGCGTCGCGTTCCGCTCACGGAAGCGCAGGCGCGGACGGTCTTCGACGTCGAACAGATCGCAGCCGGACTGTCGATCGTCACCGGCGGTCTAGCGATCGTGGTCACGGTCGGACTCGTCGCGATTGGGGTCTTCGGAGAAGCGACGATGGCGACCTACCTGGGAAGTATCGCCGGCGATGACGTCTTCGCACAGACGGCCACCGGCATCTCGGTCGGGCACCTGTCGATGCTGTCGGGGCTCGGCTGTCTCGTCGTCCTCGCTATTCGGGGCCATCTCGGACGCAACGCCAGTTGATCGTCCTCACTGTGGGGGCTGTTCTCGGACGGGACGTTGATCGTCGCCAAGAAAGCAAACGACGATCAGAACATCTATATTAGAGGAAAGTAATATAAGAGATAGTTAATATGGATGGCAACGTAGATGCGGCGACCGAGGAAGCGGCCTGCTGTGTGCCAGTCGGAACGGTCGACACCGAGGCACTGGGGGTGGACGTCGAGTTGCTGTCGGCGATGGGCAACGACACGCGATACGAATTGCTCCGGCGGATCGACGGCGCGGACGGCGAGATCTGCGTCTGTGATCTCGAATCGGCCGTCGGCGTCAGCCAGAGTGCCGTGAGCCAGGCCCTCTCGCGGCTGTACGCCGCGGGACTGGTGACACGACGGAAGGACGGCAACTGGCGATACTACGGGTTGACCGACGAGGCCGAACAGTTGCTCGCGACGCTGGACGCGATTCGGGAGGGTCGCCAATGACAGACGACGAAAGCGAGGTTCGACGGCTGGTCCGGGATCGCTACGCCGACGCCGCGAGTGACGGGTGCTGTGGGGGCACCGAGACGTCGTGCTGTGACGGTGACGATAGCGCAGGTGATACTGACGAGGGAGACGCCGACGAGATCGCCCGCGAGATCGGCTACGATGACGAGGCGATCGAGATCGTCGAGGGGGAGGCCAACCTCGGACTGGGCTGTGGCAACCCGACAGCGATCGCCGATCTCGAGCCGGGCGAAACGGTGCTCGACCTGGGCTCAGGGGGCGGCTTCGACTGTTTCCTTGCCGCCCGAGAAGTCGGGCCTGAGGGCCAGGTCATCGGCGTGGATATGACTCCAGAGATGATCGAGAAGGCCCGCACGAACGCCCGAGAGAACGACACCGACGTCGTCGAGTTCCGCCTGGGCGAGATCGAACATCTCCCGGTCGCGGACGAAACGGCCGACGTAATCGTCTCCAACTGCGTGGTCAATCTCTCGCCAGCGAAAGGCCAGGTATTCGAGGAAGCCTACCGCGTCCTCCGGCCGGGCGGCCGGCTGGCGATCACCGACCCGGTCCGAACCGATTCGCTACCCGAGGGCGTCCGTGACGAGCCCGGATCGCTGGCGGGCTGTATCAGCGGCGCGGAGCCACCGGAGAAGGTTGCGAGCCTGCTCGAAGCGGCCGGATTCGTCGACGTCAGCATCGAACTCGATCCCGGAAGTCGCGAGATCATCGACGAGTGGCACGACGAGTACGACCTCGGCGGATCGCTGCTCTCCGCACGGATCGAGGCCGAGAAACCGGCCGACGAGTAACGACTACCGCTCCGCGCAGTAATCCACGAAGTTCCGCAGAATCCGAAGACCGGTCTCACCGCTCTTCTACCACTTTTTCCGCTTCGGGTGTCCTCGTTCACTTCGTTCACTGCGGGCACCACTCGCGCAAAAACTTGGGGAAAAACGACCTCGCTCGCGTCTCCGACGCTCACTGCTCCGCGCAGTAATCCACGAAGTTCCGCAGAATCCGAAGACCGGTCTCACCGCTCTTTTCGGGGTGGAACTGGGTTCCGAAGACGTTTCCAGCCTCGTTAGCGACGACGCTAGCGAAGTCGGGGCCATAGTCGGTCGTCGTCACGACCGCGTCGGGATCGTCGGGGTCCGCGTAGTAGGAGTGGACGAAGTAGGCGTACTCCCCGTCGACACCCTCGACAAGCGGGTGCTCGCGCTCGACGGTTAGTTCGTTCCAGCCCATGTGTGGGATCTTGCGGTCGCCGGTGAACCGGCGGTTCGAGCCCGGGATCAGGTCCAGCCCCTCGACGTCGCCCTCGCCGGCGTGTTCGGCTTCCTCGCTCGTCGTCAGGAGCATCTGCATCCCGAGACAGATGCCGAAGAAGGGTTTGCCGTCCTCTGCGAGTTCGATCAGCCGCTCCCGAAACGGGCCGGCGTTTTCCATCCCTTCCGAAAAGGCCCCCACACCGGGCAGAACGATCCCGTCGGCGTCCTCGAAATCGGCCGGGTCGTCGCTGATTACGACGTCGGCCCCGGCGCGTTCGAGCCCGCGGGTGACGCTCCGGAGATTCCCCAGGCCGTAATCGACGACGACGACCTCAGCGGCGGTCTGGCGCGTGCTGCTCATACGCGTCGTTGGGGAAGTACGGTCAAGTCCCTTTCCGTTCGCGCAACCG
>JAZKRQ010000048.1:0-16389 GCA_036628575.1 Halapricum sp. | reverse complement strand
AGCCGGTGAACACTACGAACCGGGTGAGGAGTAGCTCACACTCTCGCTCTGTTCGTCTTTTTGAACGTAGCGAACCTCATTACTCGTTCTCGCTCGAACGCATAGGGATTAGCGCAGAAATCCATAGATTCCGCCCGGGAACAGCGATCCGGTCGTCCGATCGGAGTGAGAATTCCTCCGATCGGCTACGCTAATCCCTATCACTTCGAAAAGGAGTCGTGCGCGGCCGCGACGGTTCTAGCGGTTCTGCAGGTTCCCAGGTTTCATCGCGTCCGGAAGTAGTTCCCCGAGCGTGGACCCCGTGATCTCGCCGTTCTCCTCTGTGAGGATCTCAAAGGTGTCGTCACAGAACTCCGCGAACGTCTGGCGACACATCCCGCAGGGCGTGACGCCGTCGTGCTCCCCGGAGACAACTGCGACCCGCTTGAAGTCGGTGTGGCCGTCGCGAATCGCGCCCATGAGCGCGACTTCCTCAGCGTGGAAGCTGTTTGAGTAGTTGACGATCTCGACGTTGAAACCGCGGTAGACGTCGCCGCTTGCTGTTTCGAGGGCGGCTCCGACCGGGTACTCCGAGTAAGGCACATAGGCGTTCTCGCGCGCTTCGTGTGCGGCCTCGATGAGCTGCTGATCTTCCATACTCCCGGCCGTACGTGTGGCACCCACTAATAAGTGGCTGGTTTAAAAACCCATTCCGGTTATAATACTTTATACACGTGCGGAGGTTACGCGTCAGCATGTCTAGTGGTGGCGACTCGATGGACAAGACGACAATCAACGTGGGACTGGAGACCGTACTCGATTCCCTGCCGATCCCGGCTTACGTGCTCGACAGCGAGCATACCGTCGTCGAGTGGAGCACCGGGCTGGAGCCGTTGCTCGGCCTCTCCCGCGAAGAGATGCTCGGGACCGACGAGTTCTTCGGCCGGGACGAGAACGGTAACCGGATCAAGACCCTCGCGAACAAGGTCGTCGACGACCCGTTGGAAGCCGAACGCAACGATCGCGTCGAGCGCGTCGACTCGGCGTACACCGATACGCCGGTCTACGAGTCGAAGCTCTGGCTCGAAAACGATGCCGGCGAGCAGCGGTACATCAGGTTCAACGCGATGCCGATTTTCGAGGACGAAACGTTCAAAGGCGTCGTCCAGCTGTGCCGCGACGAGACCGAGCACCAGCGTCGACAGGAACACACAGAAGCGCTGGTAGAGGAAGTCATCGACACACTGGATGCCCTGAGCGAGGGCACTCTCACGGCGCGAGCGACGTTCGAGGACACCGAATATATCGAGTCGCACTTACTGGACGTCCTCGATCAGGTCAACGAGACCGCCGACAGGCTCGAGACGATCGTCGATCAGGTCGACGAGCGGGCCGACGCGCTGGCTGACACGACTGCCGAAACCGCCACTGTTGCCGAGGACATCACAGACGCGGTTCGCGAACAGACCGACGACCTCGAGCGTGCGGTCGACGAACTAGAGGACTTCAGCGCCCGGATGGAGGAGGTCGCGGCCAATTCCGACCAGATCTCCTCCGCGGCACAGACGGCCCGCGAGACCGCAAAGGACGGACGCTCGGCGGGAGAACGAGCCCGCGAGAGCGCGCACGAACTCGAAGAGACTGGCGACGACCTCGTCGAGACCGTCGAGGCGCTCACCGAGCACGTCGACGAGGTCGGGACGGTCGTCGAAGTGATCTCCGATATCGCTGATCAGACGAATATGCTAGCGCTGAACGCCTCTATCGAAGCCGCCCGGGCCGATGCCGATGGGGACGGCTTCGAGGTCGTCGCCGACGAGGTCAAAGACCTCGCCGAACAGACCAGCCGCAACGCCGACCAGATCGCGACCCGGATCGGCGAGATAGAGTCCCAGACTGAGCGGACTGTGTCCGCCATCGAGACCGCGACCGACGAGATCGACGCGACGATCGAACAGGTCGAGACCGCCAGGGAGGCGTTTGCCGACATCGAACGAGAGGTCGAGGACGTCTCGACGGGGATCGCCGAGATAGCTGAGGCCAACGACGGTCAGGCTGCGACCGTCGAGCAACTCACGACGAGACTCGAAGACGTTCGCGACCGCGCCCAGGACGCCAGGGAGGCGAGCCGAGCGATCAGCGAGCAGACGACGCGGCAACGCGAGTCCGTCGAACGGCTCTCTTCACTCGTCGGCGAGTTGAGCGACGACCAAGAGTAGCAACCCTGGCCCAGCTTTAATTATATATAGATCTATTTAAAAAGGGACCGCGGAAGTACGCTGACGTAGCAGGTGCCTAATCGGAATCCGGTAATATAACTATATGGACTAAAACGAGACAATAAATATCAAGTATACTATCAAGTCCTGTTTCAAACAAGAATAATTATTCTTTATGGGACCTGTTTACTCACCTCTTCATGGCACTATTGAGGCTTAGAGAAACTGTAATTCCCGATTAAATCGACTACGAGGCGACTATGGGCTTGATAATCAACAAATATCTTATTAGTATATTCGTATGTCAATTACACCACTATGATGTATATGAAATCGAATATAAATTGAAAATTTGAAATGTAATCATCATTTCTATGGGCAGATCCGTGTGATTTTGAGAAGGCTTTTGATAACGGAAGTTGTACACAAAGGACGTGAAATGTCTGGTATTCGGAATCAATCCGGCGATCTGATCGACCGAATCGAGCAGTATCGCCAGACGGCGACAGAGGTACGCAGGGATATCGTGGAGATGGTCTACGCGGCCCAGTCGGGCCATCCCGGTGGCTCGCTGTCGGCCGTCGAGTTCTTGCTGTGGCTGTACAACGAGGAACTGGACGTCAATCCCGAGAATCCCAAGGACCCCGACCGGGATCGATTGATCTACAGCAAAGGTCACGCCTGTCCGGTTCTGTACTCGCTTTTGACCCGCTACGGCTTCATCGACGTCGATCCCAACGAGGAATTCCGCCGGCTCGGCGGCAAGCTCCCGGGTCACTCCTCGCCGAAGGTACCGGGCGTCGAGTTCCCTGCCGGATCGCTCGGCCAGGGACTGTCCTACGCCAATGGGCAGGCAATGGCCGCGGAATTCGACGACCGCGACTACGATGTCTACGCGGTGCTGGGTGACGGTGAAGTGCAAGAGGGCAACGTCTGGGAAGCCGCGATGTCGGCCGGTGAGAAGGAACTCGACGTCACCGTCGTTCTCGACCACAACGGAAAGCAAAACGACCTCCCCGTCGCCGACACGATGGAGATCGAACCGCTGGCCGAGAAGTTCGAGTCCTTCCGGTGGGACGTCTGGGAGGTCGATGGTCACGACTTCGAGGCGATCGCCGAGGCCTTCGCGGAGATCAACGACGACGACAGTCCTGGCCCTAAACTGTTGATCGCGAACACGGTGAAGGGTTACCCGATCGAGTTCATGATGGACCAACCGAACGGCTATCACGCAGGGGCACCGACCGACGAGGAATACGAACAAGCGATGCGCGAACTCGGGTTCGACGACGCCGCCGCAAGCGAGGTGAGCACGCGATGAGCGAGAGCGAAATGCTATCGACGCGGAACGGCTTCGGCAATGGACTGTTGCGGGAAGCCGAACAGCGCGAGGACTTCATCGTCATGGACGCCGATCTCGCCAAATCGACGCGAGGCGGCTGGTTCCGCGACGAGCATCCTGACCGCTGGGTCAACGTGGGCATCTCCGAACAGGACCTGTTCGCGACTGCGGCCGGGATCGCTGAGACTGGCCGGCCGGTCTTCGCCAACACGTTCGCGATCTTCGCCGAGCGCGGCTTCGAGCAGATCCGCCAACAGATCGCCCGCCCGAGCCGGAACGTGACCGTCGTCGGCAGCCACGCTGGCGTCATCACCGGCGAGGACGGTACCAGCGCTCAGGCGATCGAGGACATCTCGATGTACCGGGGGCTGCCGAACATGCGGATCGTCTCGCCGGCTGACGCCACCGAGGCCAACAAACTCGTGACGGCTCTCGCCGACGACGAGGATCCGGCGTACCTACGGCTCGTCCGCGAGAACATTCCGGTGCTGTACGACGACGATCACGAGCCCGAGGTCGGCAAGGGCGACGTCCTCCGGGACGGCTCTGACGTGACGCTGATCGCTCACGGCGCGATGGTTCACAAGGCTCTAGAAGCCGCCGAGCAACTCGAAGCCGAAGGTGTCAGCGCGAAGGTTATCAACATGTCGACGATCAAGCCCCTCGACAGGGAGCTGGTGATCGATGCCGCTGAGGAAACCGGTGCCGTCGTCACGGCCGAAGACCACAACGTCATCGGCGGCCTCGGCAGTGCCGTCGCGGAGGTCCTCGCCGAGGAGCGACCGACGAAGATGACCCGCGTCGGCATCGAAGACGAGTTCGGCGTCACCGGCGGCGGCTTCGAACTCTACGAGCACTTCGGCCTTACCGGCGAGGACGTCGCGGCGGCGGCAAAAGGCCTATTATAACGAACAATCAAATATAAGCATGCGCACGTTCATCGATTCCGCAGACGTCGAAGAGGTACGGCACGCACACGAACTGGGACTGGTTGACGGGGTCACGACGAACCCGTCGCTGGTCTCTTCGACTGACCGGGACTACCGGGACATCATCGAGGAATTGACGGAATTCGTCGACGGACCGATCAGCGTCGAAGTCATCGCCACCGACTACGAAAAGATGCTCGAGGAAGCCCGCGAGTACGACACCTGGGGCGAGAACATCGCGGTGAAACTCCCGATGACCCGGGATGGCATGCGGGCGCTACGGACGCTCTCAGAGGAGGGTGTCCAGACCAACATCACGCTGATCTTCTCGGCTAACCAGGCGCTGATCGCCGCCAAGAACGGTGCGACAATGGTCTCGCCGTTCATGGGCCGACTTGACGATATCGGCCACGACGGTGTCGAACTGGTCGAGGAGATCCGCGAGATCTACGATAACTACGGCTACGAGACGGATATCCTCGCTGCCAGCATCCGCCACCCCAACCACGTCAAGGAAGTCGCGTCGGTCGGCGCTGATATCGCGACGATGCCGACGTCGGTCGCCGATTCGATGTTCGACCATCCCAAGACCGACAGCGGTCTCGAGTCATTCCTCGAGGACTGGGGCGACCGTGACAGCCCCGCGCTTAAATAACGCCGACGGTCGTCGCGGATCCCGCCGATATTTATATGTTGATTACTACTTAATAGATGAACGTACTATGGATGATCCCTTATCGCGGATCGAACACACGGTGCTCGGCCCTGAAACGACCCCAGACGACGTTCGCGCGGTGTTAGACGACGCCGCCGAATACGGACTACGAGCCTGTATTCCACCGTATTACGTCGACCTCGCCGCCGATTACGCGCCGGACGTAGATGTCGCGACGGTCGTCGGGTTCCCGAACGGTACCCAAGCGACCGGGACGAAGGTTCGAGAGGCTGAGATTGCCTGGGAATCCGGTGCTGACGAACTTGACATGGTCTGTAACGTCGGTCTGCTGAAGGCCGGCGAGGACGACGCCGTCAAGGAAGACATCGAAGCCGTGGTCTCGGCGACGCCGTTGCCGGTGAAAGTCATCATCGAGACGCCGTTACTCACCGACGAGGAGAAACACCGTGCTTGCCAGATCGTCGCCGATGCCGACGCTGACTTCGTCAAGACTGCGACCGGGTTCAGTGACGGCGGAGCGACTATCCCGGACGTCGAACTGATGAGCGAATACCTCCCCGTCAAAGCCAGCGGCGGGGTCGGATCCTGGGAGAAAGCACAGGCGATGTTCGACGCAGGAGCTGACCGAATCGGTGCCTCCAGCGGCGACGTCATCGCCGAGGAATACCGCGAGGCCACCTCCCAGTAGCGTCGCTCCCGTACTTTTAACCATAAGCGAACTATATAAACATCCATGGATAGAGGGCTTGTAGTCATCCTCAACGAAAGTGACGCTGAACGACAACTCCTGGCTGAAGCCGCCGAGTTCTCGGTCTGTGCCGATGCCCCGCTGCACGTACTGCGGCTGATATCCCAGCGGGAATACGATTCGGCCGAATCACCGGAGATTTCCAGTGACATCGACCGAACTAACTACGAGGAACCGGCGACCAGGCAGTTCATCGAGGAGACCGAGACGTTCGTCTCTGAAGCCGTCAGCGACCTATCTCCGACGTACGAGATCGACTTCGAGATCTCTGAGGGGGGCGACCGGGCGGACACCGTCCTGGAGGCCGCCCGCGACGTCGGCTGCGATCATATCTTTCTCAGCGGTAAGCAACGCTCGCCGACTGGAAAGGCAATATTCGGCGATCTCACGCAGGAAGTCATCCTGAACTTCGATGGTGTGATCACACTGACGATGGACTGACGTAACGAATCACGGCGACGACCGTACGATGGCGCACGGTCGGAACCGAACCGAGTCACAACCGTCACTATGACCGGGACGCTTGACCTCTCGGAGGACTAGCTAGCCGGACTCGGCGAAGCGGTCGTCGAACTCGTGCTCGGTCCGCACATCTCCGAGACGTTCTAACGCCCCTCCACCACTGCTTTTGCGACGTGCTCGCCGACCAGCGGCATCGCGACGATCGCCAGCCCACCGACGACGGCGACGAGCGCGACGGTCGTGGTCCCCGTCCCCCCTATCTCCGAGACCACCAGCAGTGGACCGACGGCCAGCGTACCGAACACCCCCGTGGCGGCGGCTCCCTCACGCGTCGGCGGCCGTGAGAGGCGATCACCGACAGCGAACCACCCCAGCCACGCTCCCGCGGTGACGCCCGTCACGAGCAGGAGGTCGACGACCGGCCCGACGACCAGCAGTCCCGAGGCGCCGGTGAGCACCGCGAACCCGAACACACGTCCGGGCGATCGGAGGCTGATCGCGACCCCGAGCACCACCACGCCGAACGCGATTCCTGCGAGCACGTCGACGAGGTAGTGTAGCCCCAGCACCAGCCGGGACGCCGAGATAACCGCGATCAGCCCGGCTGCGACGGCGACGCGACGGCGGGGTCGGTCAGTTCGGATGGCCCAGGCTAGCCCGCCGAACGCCGTCGTTGAGCCGATGGCGTGTCCGCTCGGAAAGCCGTATCCGGATCCCGTCGCGAACCACTCGTACAGCGGCCACAGGACGCCCGGAACCAGCTCCGTCCGCGGCGCTTGCCCGGCACCGACCGGCCGTGGCAGTTCGAACAGGGGCTTGCCGACCGATACGACGACGAAGCCGGCCAACAGTATGCCGACAGTGACGGCGGCCCGTCTGCGATCGATCCCGTCTCCGACTCGCGGGAAGCGTGGCCCGAACCAGTAGACGGCGACCACGAGCAGCGTCAGAAACCATATGTCACCGAGTTGGGTCACAAGCGAGAACAACACGACGACTGCGTCTGGAAGCTCACTCAGCCACGACTGAACGCCGAGCCCGCGCATCGTCACCGTCGGAAGTCACGGACCGCATCGAGTAGCTTTCCGGGGACGCCAGCGGCGTTGACTGTCACGCCGACCAGCAACATCAGTGCGTACAGCCCAAGCGTCGACAGCCAGATCACGATCATCGATAGCATCGCGACCCAACCCGAGAGGAAATAAAACGCCCCGAGCGTCATCACGGTGCCGTACAGGAGCACGAGGTACGGCCCCCAGCCAGTCGCGTGACCGCGGCGTACGCGCTTGCGAACGTAGCGTTTGAGGTCCCGTTCTATCTCGTCGCGGTGGAGCGTCCGCTCGTCGATCTGTTCTTCGAGCGCGTCGATCTCGGCCCGTAGCTCTGCGACGTCGATATCGTCCTGCCCGGACTCGCCGGTGCCATCGGCCGCGTCGTCGGCCCCCGAGTCGCTCATTCGTTGTTCGGTATCTCGAAGCCGACCCTGTTGTAGTTGCCGGTCTTCGACGCCTTCGTTCCCCACATCTCCGGCCAGCACGCCGTTGAGTACCGCCCCGAGCAACAGCACGATCCCGCCGATGTAGAACCACGTCACCAGCAACAGGACCCCGCCGAGGACACCGTACAGTACCGCGCTCCTCGCTCCGGCGGCGTACACCTGGAAGGCCGCACTGAGGACGGTCCAGCCGATCGCTGCGAACACTGCACCGGGCAGCGCGTCACGGACTCCCATCTCGACGTCAGGGAAGATGTAAAACAGCGGGAGGAACGCGACCGTCAGGACGACGGGCAGCCCGATGATCGTCGGGATCCCGGTGATCGAGAGCCCAACGACGCCTGCGGCGATCCCCGCGAGAACGGTCGCACCGATTGCCACCCCGACCGCGAGCAGCGCTGCGACGGCGTTGTGGACCTGGGTCAGCAGCGTCGCGTCCTGCTCGGTCCCGTAGACCATCGAGAAGGCCGTGTCGAGCCCCCGGAAGAGCTTCAGGCTACTCCACAGCAAAATCGCGATCCCGACGACCGTCACGCCGCTACGCCCGCGAGCGTCCGTCAACGTGTTCCGAACGAGCGTCTCGCCGCTGGGCGTGAGCGCCCCACTCAATTGCGTGACCACCGCGTCCGCCAGCGCTTCACCGCCCACTGCCGAGGCGACCGAAAGGGCCAACAGCAACAGCGGCAACAGCGACGCGAACGCGTAGTAGGCGATCGCCGCCGAAAGCAGCGTCAACTGTGATTCCCGGACGACCCTTATGAGCGTCCAGCCGACGGCCAGCGTTCGATTCACTCGCTCGCGCACGTCTTCAACTGGGTGCGTCTCCGGCAAATAGCTGCGGATCGACCCGGACCGAAACGCGTTTCGCCCTCACCGGCAAATGACCGGCCATGCACGACCGAATCGAGCGTGCGACCGGGGTCGTCACGTCGGTCTCGCTCGTCGCTGCCGCCCTGCTGCTCGCGCCCGCGTTCGCCGGAGTGTCGCCATCGCTGCCGCTCGCGGCTGGCACACTGGCACTCGCTGTGCTCGCTGCCGTCTTCCGGGCGGAGTTGCGATCGCTCCCCGACCAGGGATGGTTGCAGCCCTATCTCGGGACCGTCTGGCTCGGCCCGCTGGTGGCGACGATCGTTCTGGTGGCGTTTCTCGGAGCCACGCCCGCGGAACTCCAGACGCTGGGGGCCGTTGTCGGCCTGATCGGTATGTTCAACTACCTGCTCCGGCCGGTCTACTTCGCGCTCGGGGGGCTCCTCTCTCGTGTCGTGGGGACTACTTGAGAGCTGCCTCTCGGATCTGGGCCACGTCGGCGTCCGTCTTGAACGTCGTCCCGCCGTAGTGGGTTCGCGAGGCCGTATAGCCCCCTTTTCGTAACGCTTCGAGGAACTCGTCCATCGCCATCGCACTCTCGCCCCAGCGCTTGGTGAGTCGGTGCTGGTCGTAGTGGGTCGGCGTGTTCAGTTCCGCGGCCAGAGTTTCGGTCAACTCCCGGGCTTCATCCGCGGTCCCCATCTCCTCGGTCACGTGCTCGCCGACGCGCTCGACGAACGCCGACTCGTGAATCGAGTCGAGCCACAGCGGTCCTGCCGTCTGGAGGTGCTCGCCGCAGTTCGGACACTCGGCAGGCGGGTCGGCGATCAGACCTCGTTCGTGGGTGCGCCACAGGCAGTGCTGACAGTGATGGACGTACCCCAGCTGGTCGATGGCGTCGTTTGCGACTTTCGCCCCGTCTTCGAGCGCGAGATAGGTTCGGACGTAGTGTTTGGTCGCGTGCGTCATGATCGGTGTGATCGCCCGGTCGTAGCGGGCGGTCGTCCGGGCCAGCGCCGACAGCAACACCCGCACGCCCATCTCCTGATGGTACTCGGTGTTCCGGGGCACGGCGCCGTAGGACCGGACGCCGCTCTCGAAGTGTGCGCCACAGAGGGGCGCGGTATCGGTTGCGGTGACACAGAGCAGGTCGATCGCGCTCCGGGAGGCGGCGTCGGCGAACGGGATCGGCGTCCCGAAGGGATCCAGATCGACCACGTCGAAGCGCTGCTCGTGCATAAGTGCGTTGGCGTTTCGATGGCGGACCTCCCCATCCAGATCGTTCCGGTCGAGGTTCGACCGACAGAGTGCGACCGCTTCCTCGTCGTGATCACAGAGCGTGACGTCCCAGCCCTCGGCCGCGGCCCGGACACCCCGGATACCGCTGGCTGCGGTCGCGTCCAGATACGAGTCGGCGTACTCGAAGCGCTCGCTGGCGGCTCGCAGGGCGGCGACGGTCAGATCCCGGTTCAACTCCTGGACGGGGTTGTAGAAGACGCTTTCGCCGATCCCAGCGTCGGCCTGTTCGGGCACCTCGATCTCGACGTCGCCCTCCGTGACGCGCATAACCTTCGCTCGGCCGTCCGGGGCGAAAAACGATGCGTTCTGGTCGTCCCGAGGCGATGCGTTCCGGTTCTGGCACTGCGGGGCGCGTTCCGGATCCGGCACCGAAGCGTTTTGTCGCCAGTGTTCCTAATCGAAGGCGTGAACGCGGTCGAACAGTGGCGCCGGGACCTCGCCGAGGCGGGGGAACTCGATCCCGAGGTAGTCGACCGTATCGTCTCGGTCCACGACTCACGTGGCGTCCAGGCGATCGAGGCCGTCGCTGAGGAACGCGTCAAAGGCTACAACGATTTCACGGTCGTAGTCGGCCACAATGACGAGTACATCGTCGAGGACGACGGCTGTACCTGCAAGGACGCCGAGTATAATCTCGATTCTGAGGACCCGACCGACCTGTGCTGGCACGCTCTTGCCGTGAAGATCGCCCGCGAAATCGACGCCGTCGACGATCACGACATGTTCTACTCCGAGGTCCGAGACCTGCTGTAGCTTCTGTGCCGGCCGTTTGATCACACTCCTCGTCGCGGCTCGTACTCTTCTAGTGCAGTTTCCAGTTTCTCTCGCTGCTCTCGAAGCTCCTGTAGCTCCGCCTGAACCTCTCCGCGCTTGAGTCGCTCCCGCTCCGCATCGTCCAGTCGATCCTGGGCGACTGCGCTGTCGCGCAGCCGATCGTAGTCCTCGCGATCAGTGAGCGCCCGCACTTCCCGCAGCGCTGCGACCACCGGCTCGTCGGCGAACCGCCCGACCACCGACACGAGTTCCCGACAGCGATAGCGGAGCGTCCCCGCGCTCGGCGGCGGCCAGTCGACAGTCAGCGGCTCGGCGTCCAGACGTTGCAGGTACGTCCGGTGGGTCGCGACGTTGCGCTTGAGTGCGTCAGCGTGCTCGACGTAGTGATCGAGTTTCGATTTCGAGTAGTCGGCATACTCCAGTAGCTGTGCGATCGATTCTTCGCCCGCCGCGTAGTCGTCCACGTAGTCCCGCAGGTCCGCGGGCGGCCGGCGAAACTCGACCAGCGGGAAGGCGGCCGTCGTCTCGACGAACGACAGGACTTCGCGGGCGCTGGCCTCGCGTTTGAACGACTCGAACGCCTCGGTTACGGCGTCGTCGTAGGCCTTGATCGACTCCCGCAGTCGCTCGATAGGTGCATCCAGGTCGGCCTCACCGAGTTCGACCAACCGCTCGTACTCGTCGATCCGCTCGTCCAGTTCACGCTTTCGGGCCGCGACGTCGCGCCTGGCCTCCTCGTACCGCTTCCTGGTCCGTTCGCGCTCGTCGAGACGCTCGACCAGATCTGCGACCGCCGAGAGGGCCGTCCGGGCCGTCTCGAAATCGGTCGTCTTGAGATACCGCTCGTGCATAATCTCGTCTACCTCTTCGAAGGCGTCGCGGTGGTCGATATCTTCCGGGAGGTGTTCGATGAAGTGTGCGATCTCCTCCTGATACTCGATGAACGCCTCCATGTCGACCTCGCCATCCCCGTCGCTGACTATCCGTGACTCGTAACGGCCCATCAGCCCCGTAATCTCCTCGTAGTGCTCCTGCAGTTCGAGCAACCGGTCTTCGCCAGCCTCTTCGACGCGCTTGCAGGCCTCTTTGTGGGCGCTCGCCCGCCGCTGGAGCTGCGTGACGAGCTCGCCGACCTCGGACTGACTCTCACTCATCGTAGACATCGTCGGGGTCGAACACTTTCTCGGCGACTGTCTCGCCGTCGATCGTCCGATAGAAACAGCTCCGATAGCCCGTGTGACAGGCACCCCCCTCCTGGTCGACCAGGTACAGTAGCGCGTCGCCGTCACAGTCGACGCGGATCTCCTCGACGTGCTGGACGTGCCCGCTAGTCGCGCCTTTCTCCCACAGTTCCTCGCGACTCCGGGAGTAGTAATGTGCGCGGCCGGTCTCGCGCGTCCGCTCGACAGCTTCGGGCGTGACGTACGCCAGCATCAGTATCTGGCCGTTATCGGCGTCCTGGGCGATCGCCGGCAGAAACTCGTTTTCGTCGAAGGCCAGCTGGGGGGCGTCGGTGCTCATGTCTCCATTCTCGGCACTGGCTCGCATAGGCCTTTTGCGTCACTCTGTCGACGCGTCGTCGACCGGCTCACCGTACCGCCGTTCGTACTCGGCGGCGAGGCGGTCCGGCGAAAGCTCAGGATGGGCCAGATCCCAAGAACTGACTGCTAGCCCGCCGGCCAGCGTTCCCAGCCGGAGGTTCGTCCGGACGCTCTCTCCCTGGCGGTGTCCGTAAAAGTATCCTGCAAAAAAGGCGTCGCCTGCACCGTTGGTATCGACCATCTCGAAGTTCTCGGCGGGGACTTCGAAGCGATCGCCGCCGGACGTGAGCGCGCTCGCGCCGTCTTTCCCGCGGGTGCAGACCACCAGTTCCGCCCCGGCGTCGATACGCTCGTGCATGAACGACTCGACGTCGTCCATTCCTTCACCGCTCATGAACAGGTAGTCGGCGGCCTCCAGGAAGTCCTGATAGTACTCGTCCTCGCCGTCGTAGGCGTGGACGTCGGCCCAGACGGTGGTATCGGCCTCGACTGCGGCGGGCAGCAGGTGCCGAGTGTAGTTGACGGGACTGACGACCAGCGAGTCCGCGTCGGCGACCCACCGCTCCAGTCGCTCGTAGTCGATCTTCGGTTCCTGGGTCGGCGGGACGACGAATATCGAGATCCGCTCGCCAGCGTCGTTTATCAGATTGATGTGCCGTTCGGTCCCGTTCGGATCGTCGTCGAACCGGAACTCGATCGGTTCGGCCACGAACCGTTCCTGAATCGCCTCGCCAAAGCGGTCCTCGCCAATCATCGCGTGCAACCGCGTCTCGACGCCGAGTCGACCGAGATTCAGCGCTTTTCCCGAGCCGGACGAGCCGAGCGTCTCCTGGAAGTCCCGTGCGAAGTGGGTCTCAGTCCGCTCGGGGAATTCGTCGAGATAGACGATCGAGTCCCAGGAACAGCCGCCGGCGACGAATACGTCCATGCCGATCAGGTCTACCGGGCAGTGCTTGTCGGTATCGGTTCGCCAGTCGGGTCGGCCGGCAGCATGGGACCAGCTTACCCCAGCCCGAGCCACAGCATCCCCCTGACCAGGATGTCCCCGGCCGTGAGGCTCAACACGAGTCCAACGAACATGGGGACGATAAACGGAATCCCCGGCGAGTACCATACCTGATCTCGTTCGGTGAGGACGGTCAACCCCGCCTGGAGTTCCTCGGCATCGGTTCCGTAGATGGGGCCGCCGATGTCCTCGAAGAACGCCTCAGCCCCCCAAGGGTCATCGAGACTGTCCCGGGAGCCGTCGAGGCTGTCCTGAGACTTCTCGGAGTCGACCGTTTCGGGTTCGCCGCCGTCGGTCAGCGCCAGCGATCCGCCGCCCTCTTCGATGGTACCATCGCCGGGGTCGTTGGGCTCGTCGGGCAGCGTTGCCGGGTCGCGATAGCGTTTGGGATCGGCCTGCAGTTCCTCGAAATCGAGCCCACGCCAGGAGAGATACATCCGAAGTACGTCCAGATCCAGTCCCTTGCGGGTGTATTCGTCGGGCCGCTCCAGGAGTCGGCCGTAGCGTCGCGGGGCTTGCTCGACTGGCAGTGGGCGACCGACGATCATCATCCGGCTGACGGCCCGTCTGAGCAAGTTCCGCCCGCCGAGCGCGAGCGGGTAGAGAGCACCTCCAAGCACCGTGTTGGCCAGAATCGTCAGCGAAAACACGCCGGCCGGTGCGATGAACCACGGCAGCGTAAACCCAGGCAAGTAATATACCGGGTAGATCGGAAAGAGCACTGCCAGCGTCATCAACGCCTTCGCGTCCGCACCGCCGAACCCACCGAACCACCAGAAAGCGTAGGCGAAGGGTACGAGGAAGCCGACGCTGAAGCCCGTCCGGATCAGGAAGGTTTCGACGGTCTGGTCGTAGATGGGGTCCGCTTCGATCCCCACGTTGAGTCCATCGACCGTCAGCCTCCAGGCGGTGTCGGTCCAGACGGCCGCGGCGTCCCAGCATAACAGCCCGATCCCGAGCGCTGCCAGCGGCAACCACGTCTCGTTGGGGACCCGCCGCGTTTTAATATCCCGAATCGCCGCCCACCCGAAGACAGGGACGACCAGTAGCCGCAACAGGTCGGTGATCGTCGCGGAGTACACGCTGTTCGTTTTCTCAGGAGGAAGGGAGTTATCACTTACGGGTACGCCGAGCGGCTCTGTGACCGGATCGTGCGGTGACGGGGACTCGCGCTCGTGTACGACCTTGCACGGCCATATCTCGATCGGGAGATCCACGCAAGAAATCCCCAAACCTTATCGAAAGTCCATTATGAAATGTCAAATAAACGAACAAGTTCGGGAATATTACCTTGCATGAGTGGGCCGTCGCTCTTACTGTAGAGAGGACATGGCACGACATCGTCGCCCGCGTTGGATCCGAACGGAGACGACCAGCGACGAGTCTCGAGCGTCCTCATATACGAGTGATCAACCATGAGTATGTACTGCGATCAGTGTCAGGAGGCACTCAACAACGAGGCGTGTACGGTCACCGGCGTCTGCGGGAAAGACGCCGAGGTAGCGAACTTGCAGGATCTGCTCGTCTGGGAGCTGAAGGGACTGGCGTATCTGGCTGAAGAGGCTCGCACGGTCGGCATCACCGACCAGGACGTCGAAGTGTTTGTCGTCGAGGGTCTGTTCTCCACGATCACGAACGTCAACTTCGACCCCGACTGGTTCGAGGCCCAGATCCGGGAAGGCTTCGAACTCCGCCGGCAACTCCGGGCCCGCTACGAGGACGAAGTCGGGCCGATCGACGACGCGTCGCTACCGGAGGCCGCGACCTGGGAGGCCGACGACGTGGAAGCGTTCTACGAGAAGGCCGCTGAAGTCGGCATCCAGGCGACCGACGACGAGGATGTCCGATCGCTTCGGGAGTTGCTCACCTACGGGATCAAAGGGATCGCCGCCTACGCTGACCACGCCCACGTCCTGGGCGAGCAGAAAGACGAGGTCTTCGAGTTCGTCCAGCGCGGACTCGCGGCGACGCTCGACGACGATCTGAGCGTCGACGAACTGATCGGTCTGGTTCTCGAAGCCGGCGAGGTGGGGACCGAGGTCATGGCGACGCTTGACGAGGCACACACCTCGACCTACGGGCATCCCGAACCGACCGAGGTGGATATCGGCGTACGAGACCGACCGGCTATTCTGGTCAGCGGGCACGACCTGAAAGATCTCGAAGAGTTACTCGAACAGACCGAGGACGAGGGCGTAGACGTCTATACCCACGGTGAGATGCTACCGGCCCACGCCTACCCCGCCTTCGAGGAGTACGATCACTTCGTGGGCAACTACGGCAACGCCTGGTGGCAACAGCACGACGAGTTCGAGGCGTTCAACGGACCGGTCCTGATGACGACGAACTGTCTGGTCCCACCCAAGGACTCCTACGCCGGTCGGACCTACACGACGGGCGTCGTCCGGTTCCCCGATCTCCCGCACGTGGCGGACCGCGAGGACGGCGGGCAGAAGGATTTCTCGGCACTCATCGAACACGCCAAAGAGACCGAACCGCCCGAGGAGATCGAGACGGGGTCGGTCCCGAACGGGTTCGCACACAATGCCGTCCTCGATCGGGCCGAGGACGTCATCGAAGCCATCAAGGCGGGCGATATCCGCGGGTTCGTCGTCATGGGCGGTTGTGACGGTCGCCACCCTGAACGGGAGTACTACACCGAGATGGCAGCGTCGCTGCCCGACGACGTTATCATTCTGACGGCGGGCTGTGCCAAATACCGGTACAACAAACTCGATCTCGGCGACATCGGTGGTATCCCGCGCGTGCTCGACGCCGGGCAGTGTAACGACTCCTACTCGCTGCTGAAGATCGCCATGGAACTGCAGGAGGCTCTGGGCGTCGAAGATATCAACGACCTGCCAATCTCCTACGACATCGCCTGGTACGAACAGAAGGCCGTCACCGTCTTGCTGGCGCTGCTCAGCCAGGGCGTCGAGGGGATCCGACTGGGACCGACGCTACCCGCTTTCCTCTCGGATACCGTTATCGACGTGCTGGTCGAGGAATTCGACATCAAGCCGACCGGCACCGTCGAGGACGACCGCGAGGCGATCATCGACGAACTCGAAGCTAGTCCGCTGGTCGCTCCGTCACCCTGACGTGACTCTCG
>JAZKRQ010000047.1:0-16455 GCA_036628575.1 Halapricum sp. | reverse complement strand
CGTTCGTCGAGTACGTCGAGGGCACCTACGTCGAGGGTGCTGTACCCGGCTACGACTACGAGCCGCCGGTAGCAGATCTGTTGAACCAGGCACAGTCGGGCGGCTCACAGGGCGATCGCGGCGGGACGCCACTATAAGGCGACGTGCGGTCGACCCGGAACAGACTTACAGTAATCACTATCAGTCCATCGCGATGTAGGTCTGAGTGTCTTCGACCCCCTCGATCGCCTGGATCTCCGTTGCGGCGACGTCTTTGACCTGTGCCGGCGAGTCGACCTCGACTTTCGCGATGAGATCGATGTCGCCGGCGACGATGTGGGCGTGGAGGACGCCCTCGATGGCTTCGATAGCTTCTCTGAGACGATCCGCCTCTCCAGTATGGGCTTTGACCATGACGTATGCGATGACCATGTTAGGCACCTCCGGCGGCCGTGCGGCCGGTCTCTCCGACGACGATGCTCCGGACGTCCCCGAGCACGTCGAAGTCCGCGACGACGACCAGCCGATCGCCGTCCGCGAGCGAGACGTCGTCGTCGGGTACGTCGAGCGGCTCGCCGTCCTTTCCGAACGCGAGCAAGCGAGCTTTCGCGGGCAGTTCGAGTTCGCCCATGCTGTATCCTCGAACGGGCGAGGCCGCGTTGACCGTCAACTCGACCAGTTGGACGTCGTGGGCGATGTCGGCGATCGCCCGGATATTCCCGCCCAGTAGGGCGTTCTTGGCGGCGATCGCGCCCAGCCGTTCGGGATAGACAACCTCGTCGACTTCCCCGGCGTACTTCCGGTATATCTCTTCCCGATAATCCTCGTCGATTCGGAGAACCGTCCGACAGTCGTGGTGATTGGCGATCAGACAGGCGACGAAATTCGCGTTGAGGTCGCTGGTTAACGCCCCAAGGGCATCCGCCTCATCGATACCAGCCTGGAGCAGCGTCTCCTCGAGCGATCCGTCGCCCTTGACCACGTCGAACCCATCTGATCTGGCCCGCTCGGCCGTCTCCCTCGATCGCTCGACGAGGACGACCTCGTTGTCACTCTCGCGTAGTGCGCGGGCTGTCCGGAGCCCGACGCGTCCTGCACCAACGATAACGAATCGCATGTGTTACCGTATGACTATCTGGGGGAATAAATGTATGCACCTCGGAGAGCAGAGGGGCATAACTTACTTGCTATGTGGTGTTGTATCATGTATCACGATGGTACGGGCGTTCATCATGGTCAAGACGGCCGCGGGGAAGTCAGAAGAGCTATCGACGGCGATCCGCGCCGAGACAGGTGTCGAGGAAGCGCACATCGTCGCCGGGAAGTACGACATCATCGCCGAGGTAGTCGGTTCAGAAGTCTACGATGTGATGCAGGCGGTCTCGACCGGTATCCGTGATCTCGACGGGGTCGTCGACACGCGGACGTACATCTCTCTCGACTGACACCGTCGGCCGTCGCCCACGACTGACACCGTCGGCCGTCGCCCACGACTGACACCGTCGGCCGTCGCCCACGACTGACACCGCCGGCCGTCATCGCGTGAACGTTCTGCCTCGAACGACATCGCAAAGGGTCTGCGGGCGGTATCGCTGGTATGGTTAGCGCGGCAGATGCTATCGGACTCGCGGCCGTCCTGCTCGTCAACACCGCTACGGCGGCGCTGTTGACACGGTTCTTCCGCGTCCGACTTGACACTTTCTGGGGCAGTGCGATCTACGTGGCGGTGCTGGGCTCGTTCGCGCTGCTGGTGACGACGCTGGTTCTGAGTGGCGTCCTACGGCTGGGTCCGAATCTCGGCTCGCCGGCGGCGGTGGTCATGTTGATCATCGTCCTCCCGCTGTCGTTGGGCGCGACTTTCGATTACTTCTGGATGCCCGCTCCCGAGGAAGTGGAGTTGCCCGACCGGCGGGCGTCGTGACCGCGAATCGTTGGAAACACACTTTGTCGTCGGGCCTGCAACGACGTGCATGGTCACATCCAGCGCCCCCGGGAAGGTGTACCTCTTTGGGGAACACGCGGTCGTCTACGGCGAGCCGGCGGTCCCCTGTGCCATCGAACGTCGGGCCCGCGTCACGGCCGACCGACGCGACGACGACAAACTGAGGGTCAACGCCGCGGACCTCACTCTCGATGGGTTCACCGTCGAGTACGACGGTGATGCGACGGGGACGCCCGACGTCGACGTTGCCAAACCCCTCCTGGAGGAGGGGATGGGATACGTCAACGAGTCGATCGCCCAGGCCAGGGACGCGGCCGGCAAGCACGAGGCCGGTTTCGACGTCACTATCGAGAGCTCGATCCCGCTGGGTGCGGGGCTGGGCTCCTCGGCGGCGGTGGTCAACGCCACGATAGACGCCGCGACCCGCGAACTCGGCATCGAACTCCCTCCCGAGGAGATCGCCGACCGGGCCTATCAGGTCGAGCACGAGGTCCAGGACGGGCAGGCCTCACGTGCGGACACCTTCTGCTCGGCGATGGGCGGCGCGGTTCGGGTCGAGGGCGACGACTGCCGGCAGATTCCGGACGTCCCGAACCTGCCGTTTGTCGTCGGCTATGACGGTGGTTCGGGCGATACCGGGGCTCTGGTCGCGGGCGTCCGGGACCTCCGTGCGGAGTATGGTTTCGCCGCCGACACCGTCGAGGCCATCGGCGACATCGTTCGGGAGGGCGAGACGGCTCTCGAATCGGGCGACCTGGCGGAACTAGGTGAATTGATGGACTTCAACCATGGCCTGCTATCGGCGCTCGGCGTCTCCTCGCGGACGCTGGACGCGATGGTCTGGGCAGCCCGAGAGGGCGACGCCTTGGGCGCGAAACTCACTGGGGCCGGCGGGGGCGGCTGTATTGTCGCGCTAGATCCGACTGAGGGGACCGAGACGGCGCTGCGGTACACGCCCGGGTGTGAGTCAGTTTTCCGGGCGGAACTGGATACTGAAGGCGTCCAGGTGGAATCGTGACGACCGTCCTCAAACTCGGGGGGAGCGTCGTCACCGACAAGGACGACCCCGAGACGATCGACCGGGTCGCGCTGGACGCGACCGTCGCGGCTATCGCCGAGTCCGGCGTCTCCGATCTCGTCGTCGTCCACGGCGGCGGGAGCTTCGGCCATCATAACGCCGCTGAACACGGTGTCACTGATGTCGAGGGGACCCACGACGCCGCGGGCGTGCTGGCGATCCACGACGCGATGCGCGAGCTGAACGCCGCCGTCGTCGAGGCTCTACAGGAACGGGATGTACCGGCGCTGCCGGTCCACCCCCTCTCGACCGCTCATCGGGACACCGACGGAAAGACGACGTTCCCAAGCGGACAGGTCGAGGCGATGCTTGGCGAAGGGTTCGTCCCTGTCACCCACGGTGATGTCGTCGTCCAGGCCGGTGAGGGGGCGACGGTCCTCAGCGGCGACGAGATCGTGACGCGGCTCGCTGGACAACTCTCGGCTGATCGAGTCGGGCTCTGCACGACGGTACCCGGCGTTCTCGACGGCGACGACGAAGTGATCGACCGGATCGGAGACTTCGAGTCGGTCGCCGAAGCGCTCGGGGCCAGCGACGCGACGGACGTCACCGGCGGAATGGCCGGGAAGGTCCGGGCGTTACTTGCGTTGGACACGCCGGCTACGATCTTTGGGCCCGACGACCTGACAGCGTTCCTGGAGGGTGACCGCCCAGGGACACTCGTCCAGCGCGCCGAGAAATAACGACAGCCGTATATCACCCGGATCGACCGCACAGTCATGCGGTCGTACCGGCAAATCGTTACAATCGTCACGACATCAGCACAAGGTACTTGCCGTTGAGTTCCGACGATGACAGATATGGCTGCCCTCTCGGTTCGAGACGCGTTTCGCTACGGTGCTCGCTTGATCGGCTACCTCTTCGCGACGACGGTCGTCGGGGGTGGGCTCGTCGCTGGCGGGATCGGGCTGATCTACAGTCTCGAGTCGTCGGTATTGTCCGGCGGATCGCCCGAGAGCTACGCTCCGGTTGCCGCCGGTGCCCTGCTGGTTCTGCTCGGGACGTTCGTGTTGCTGGCCGGTACCCTCGCGGTCGCTTTCGCGTTGATCGCCGACGCCGTGCGCGTGGGCGTCGAGGGCTCGTCTCTCGGGCCCGAAAGTACCGACGCGCCAGCACCCGAGGCCGAGGATGCCGCTGGCCCGGACTCCACTGCGACGACAAGCCTGGAGACCGACGAACGGTCGGAACCGACCGATGGAGCGGAGCCCGAACCGACTGGCGACCCGCTTGCCGACAGCGATTCGGATTCGATCGCTGACGGTTCCGATCCGCTGGCCGGTCGTAGCTCCGACCCGCCGACTGACGACCCTCTGGGCGGATCGGCGACATCGGATCCGCTCGCTGGATCCGAGGATGTGCGATCCGAGTCGGCCGGGGAACGACCCGATGAGGCCGCTCGGCGACAGGCCGGGCCCACCCAGGCGGACGACGAAGCCTGGCGGCGCGAGATCGAGGCGAAACTCGACGAGGACGACACAGAGTAGAACGCGTCGCAAACCCGCACTGTTTTTAACGGCTGGCGTACAAGAGATACGTAACCGAGCAGACGGCCGCCCGGCGCTGGCGGCCGAGGGATGCGTCGAAATCGTCGAACGAACGACGACCGGTCCGAGGGCGATGGCCGTGCTGGCCCGCCTACCCGGACCACGCAGGCCACACTGGTTGCGACCCCCCGGAAGTCCGGAGTGTTCGCACCGCGTGGCCGTTTCGGTCCCCCGGCCGCACCCGGCGGCTGTTCTCGGAGGTAAACTATGGAAATCGAAATCGCAACGATCGGCGGCTACGAGGAAGTCGGCCGCCAGATGACCGCAGTTCGCGCCGGTGACGACGTCGTCATCTTCGACATGGGGCTAAACCTCTCGAAGGTTCTCATTCACGACAACGTCGAAACCGAGCGCATGCACAGTCTCGACCTGATCGACATGGGCGCGATCCCGGACGACCGGGTCATGTCCGACCTCGAAGGTGACGTGAAGGCCATTGTGCCGACCCACGGTCACCTCGACCACATCGGTGCTATCTCGAAGCTCGCCCACCGGTACGACGCGCCGGTCGTCGGCACGCCGTTCACGATCGAACTCGTCAAACAGCAAATCAAAAGCGAGGAGAAGTTCGGCGTCCAGAACGATCTCGTGAAGATGGAAGCCGGCGGGACGATGGCCATCGGCGATGATACGGAACTCGAATTCGTCAACGTCACCCACTCGATCATCGACGCGATCAATCCGGTCCTGCACACGCCCGAGGGCGCGATCGTCTACGGGTTGGACAAACGGATGGACCACTCGCCGGTGCTGGGCGACCCGATCGACATGGAACGGTTCCGCGAGATCGGCCGCCAGGGTGTCCTCTGTTACATCGAGGACTGTACCAACGCGGGCAAGAAGGGGCGGACCCCCTCCGAATCGGTCGCACGCCGTCACCTCAAGGACGCGATGTCTAGTATGGAGGACTACGACGGCGGGATCGTCGCCACGACCTTCAGCTCCCACATCGCCCGCGTGAAGAGCCTCGTCGAATTCGCCGACGATATCGGTCGTCAGCCCGTGCTGCTGGGACGCTCGATGGAGAAGTACTCCGGTACTGCAGAGCGACTGGACTTCGTGGACTTCCCGGACGATCTGGGGATGTACGGCCACCGCAAGTCCGTCGACCGCACGTTCAAGCGGATCATGAACGAGGGCAAGGAGAACTTCCTGCCGATCGTCACCGGCCACCAGGGCGAGCCGCGCGCGATGCTCACCCGGATGGGTCGCGGCGAGACCCCATACGAACTAGAGGAGGGCGACAAGGTCATTTTCTCGGCCCGCGTGATCCCGGAGCCGACCAACGAGGGCCAGCGCTACCAGTCCGAGAAGCTCCTTGGCATGCAGGGTGCCCGTATCTACGACGAGATCCACGTCTCGGGCCACCTCCGCGAGGAGGGTCACTACGAGATGCTGGACGCGCTCCAGCCAGAGAACGTCATCCCGGCCCACCAGGACATGCAAGGCTTCGCGCCGTACGTCACACTCGCGGAGAAGTTTGGCCTAACGGTCGGAGACGGGCTGCACGTCACTCGTAACGGCAACACCATCCAGCTGGTCGAGTGAGACCATGAGCGACGGTCCAGACGCCGAAGACGCCGTCGTGCAGTCCATCACCGAGCGCCGACAGCTCGTCAACGATGCCATCCCCGAGCAACTGCCGATCAAGCGGCCCGAGCGTCTGTACGAGGCCTCGCGTTACTTACTGGACGCTGGCGGCAAGCGTCTCCGGCCGACAGTTCTGTTGCTCGCGGCCGAAGCGATCGCGGACGTTCCGCCGTTGAGCGAGAACTACCGGGATTTCCCCGTATCCGACGGCTCGATCGACATGATGGCCGCCGCGGTCAGTATCGAGACGATCCAGTCGTTCACGCTGATTCATGACGACATCATGGACGACGACGACATGCGGCGCGGCGTTCCCTCGGTCCACCGAGAGTTCGACCTTTCGACAGCGATCCTCGCGGGCGATACCCTCTACGCGAAGGCCTTCGAGCACATGCTCGAGACGGGCGCGGAGTCGGAGCGATCCGTCCGGGCGCTGTCGGAACTGGCGACGACGTGCACGAAGATCTGTGAGGGCCAGTCCTGCGACATTCAGTTCGAGACCCAGCCAGAGGTCACGACTGACGAGTACTTGAAGATGGTCGAACTCAAGACCGCGGTCCTGTACGCGGCCGCGGCGTCGATACCGGCGATCCTGCTGGGCGAGGACGACGCGGTCGACCCGCTCTATCAGTACGGACTCAACGTCGGCCGCGCCTTCCAGATACAGGACGATCTGCTGGACTTGACGACGCCTTCCGAACAGCTGGGGAAACAGCGCGGGTCGGACCTCGTCGAGAACAAGCAGACGATCATTACGCTTCACGCTCGTCAGCAGGGGGTAGATGTCGATACTCTCGTTCCCGAAGACGACGTCGAAGCCGTCGACGAGGCGACTATCGAAGACGCAGTGGCGACCCTCCACGAAGCCGGCAGCATCGACTTCGCTCGTAATCTCGCTCACGACCTGATAGACGAGGGGAAAGATCACCTCCGTGTCCTTCCCGACAACGAGGCACGCGACAGACTCGACGATATCGCGGATTTTCTGATCGAACGCGAATACTAGCTACCGATCCCGCTGATCAGCCTCCGTCTCGAACATCGGCGGGAGTTCACCGGTGTTCGCCGGATCGAACGTGCGCGGTGCCGCACTCGAAGCGGGACGCCGTCGCATCGGTGTCGGTTCGGTCGATGTGGTTTCGGTTCGATACTGGGTCGATTGTGGATTCGTACTCATTGTGACGTGGTGGAACGCGCGGGTTCGAAGTCGATGCTAGCCGATCAGAAGGAGCGTGCACCACGTACGAGGAGAGGCAGCATCGTATCACCCACAACGAGAGAGGGGGTAATAAATATAATGGTCTTTCCTGATGTTTGTTACTCGATGACGAACGACACGGGGTAGTCGGTGAGGTTCTCGTAGCCGTCCTCGGTGACGACGACTAGGTCCTCGATGCGGACGCCGCCGACGTCAGGATCGTAGAGACCGGGCTCGATCGTGATGACGTGGCCGGGTTCGAGCTGTTCACCACCCGGGGCCACGCTCGGGAGTTCGTGGACGTCCAGCCCGACGCCGTGACCTGTGCTGTGGATGAATCCCGTCTCCGCACTGGGGTCGCTCCGCAATGTTGGCAGGCCTGCCCCCTCGTAGACGTCACAGGCGGCGTTGTGGACGTCTTCACCTGTGACCCCTGGCTCGACTGCGTCCAGGGCCGCCTGATAGGCCTGCTCGGTCAGGTCGTACCACTCTCGGATCTGCTCGTCGGGCTCACCGACGCAGAACGTCCGGGTCATGTCGCCGTGATACTTTGTGGCCTTGTCCTGTGGGAAGATGTCGACGATGATCGACTCGTCCGGCTTCAGGGGGCCACTCCCCCGGTCGTGGGGGTCGGCGGCGTCTTGCCCGCAGGCGACGATCGTCTCGTCCAGCGCACAGCCGTGACGTAGCAGTGTCACTTCGATGGTCTCTTTGACCCGCTCGCTGGTCAGCGGTTCCCCGTCGACGAGCAGTCGATCACCGTCGATCTCAGCCCGTGCGAGGAGATCTTCGGCGGCCTCCATCGCGGCCTCGTTCGCCCGCTGGGCCGCCCGGACGTGGTCGATTTCCTCGTCGGTCTTGGCCGCACGGATCTCGGTGACAGTCTCGTCGTCGTCGACGAGGACCTCGACACCCTGTTCGCGGAGCCCGTCCGCAGTCGACAGGGGGAACCGCGACGGGACAGCGACCGATCCGATGTCGTGTTCCTTCAGGAAGGCCGCCCGGCTCTGGTGGGCAGCTCCGGTCCGGTCGTGTTCCTCCAGGTAGTCGTCGTAGCCGTAGTCGGTGAACCGTTCGACGGTCTCGGCGCGACTCTCACGTTTCGCGCGGCCGAACTCCAGACTCCGGGCGAACAGCAGCCGTATCGAGCCGTCGTATAGTGTGAGGAAGGGATCGGGCGCGTCGAACCCGGAGAGGTAGTACTGGTCGGCGTCCGTCGAGTCAGCGTCGATCAGGTAGCCGTCGACGTCCAGCTCGTCGAGTGTCACGTCCAGCTGCGAGAGGTCAGGATCCATGTCCGCGGGTGGGGACGGCGCGAGTAAAGACCTACCGACAGGAACGGGCTCGGATGGCGACCACCTGCTCATCCGCGTTCGGTCGGCCACAATTCAGAGGGATTGGCGTAGAAATCCAGAGATTTCGCCCCGTGGGGGTTTCGTCGTGCTGTCGGCGGCGCTTCTGGCGACTAGGGCCGTCGTCGCCAGGGCGACGCCGATGTCGAGCCTCGGCGTCGTCGAAGCGGAGAACCGACCGGCTCCGACCCGCTCTCAAATCGGGGGCGTGCTTTTATCCTCAGGCGGCGTACCCTCTCGTACATGCCAGAAGAAGTCCTGTTCAAATCCGAGAGCAACCAGAGTAGAGAAGAGATCGCATCGTACCTCCGCACGGTCGCAGAGAACCTCGAAAGCGGGGCTGCTATCGGCCTGAAATCCGGTAGCGAGTCCGTGACGCTCGACCCCCCGGCTCGCCCAACCTTCGAAGTCAAGGCCGAACGCGAGGGGCCCACGGACCGCCCGGGCGAGTTAAGCATCGAGTTCGAACTCGAGTGGGACGAAGACGGCGGCGGTGACGGGGAAAGCGGTCGACTGGAAATCGAGTAATCGATCTTCGAGCCCTCGCTTCGGCTGTTTCACCTGCCTCCGTCAGTCCGCGAGCAAACGTTCCTCGACGTAGGCGTCCAGCTCGGCCCGAACGGCCTCTATCTGCGGCTTGTCGTCAGTGACTCGTTCGGTCATGACGCCGGTAGCGAGTGTGTGGATCGCCGCGGCTACCTGATCGGGATCGACTTCTCGAAAGACACCGTCCTCGATACCATCTTCGACGATCTCCGCGATCCGGCCGCGGAAAAACTCACCGCTCGTGGTAAAGTGCTCGCGATAGTCGTCGTCGTGGGCCGCCTGAGCGCGGAGTTCGACCAGGGCACGGGTGAACCCCTCGTCGTCGGTGTCCATTTCCGGAGCTGCGACGCCGTCGAGGACCCGTTCCAGTCTGGTGAGTGCGTCGGTCGTTTCGTCGCGGCCGAAGCTCGACTCGTAATCGTCGACAACCCGCTCCAGAAAGTCGACCAGGAGTTCATCTTTGCCGTCGTAGTGGTGATACAGCAGCGACTTGCTCTTGGGGAAGAACTCGCCGATCCGATCGATCGTTAGCCCGGCGTAGCCGTACTCGACCAGCGCGTCGAAGGTGGCACGCATGATCGCTGTCCGCGTGTCCGACGGCTCCGAAGGGAAGGGGTTCCCGGCCGGCATACGCTGACCTACTCACCCTCTCGGTTTAAGTATGTCACCATCAGTACGTGATCTTCGGCAGGTCGTGGACGTACTGGGGCTCGCACGACCGTCCACTCGATGTCCCGAGAACGCCCGTCCGACCGCTGGCACCAAATACCGTGAGTTCCATAGTGATGAATGAACGTTCAATCACATATCGATTTCGTGGGGTTCGAACAGATGGGCGTTGGTCTCGGCCCACTCGCGGAACGACGTCGGCGGCCGGTCGAGCAGTCGCTCGACGTCGTCGGAAACCCGGCCAGCGAGACCGAGTCGTGCGGTCGTGTACAGGCCGGCCATGACGATCACGAACGGCCAGTCGCGGCCGAGCCGGCGCGAGTGCCGGGCGAACCGGAACAGGGAGGGTTCCTCGTAGGTCACCTCGCGGTCCAGCACATCCGTGAGCGTCGCCGCTGCCTCGTGGTAGCTCAGCGCCTCGGGGCCGGTGACGTCGTAGGCCTGGCCAGCGTGGCCGTCGCCGGTGAGTGTTTCGACGGCGACCGCGGCGATGTCGGCGGCGTCGACGAAACTCGTCGTCCCGTCGCCCGCTGGGACGACGATCTCACCTTGTTCGACGATCTCAGTGCGGTGGACCTGGCTCAGGTTCTGCATGAAGAACGACGGTCTGAGGAACGTCCAGTCGAGGTCGGTCCCGAGCACGTGCTTCTCTATCCGTCGATGCGGGAGCAGGGGGTTGTTCTCTGCCCCCAGCACCGAAAGCACGACGACGTGCTCGACGCCGACCCGCTCGGCCGCCTCGATAGCGGGATTGAACGACTTGCCGACCCGCGATATCGCTGGCGGGCGGATCAGTAAGACTCTGTCGACGCCTTCGAATGCCACTCCCCACGTCTCGGGTTTCTCGAAGTCGAAGGACACTGCCTCGACGCCGTCCGGGAGCGCATCGCGTTCGTCCTCAGGGTTTCTAAGCGCCGCCCGGACCGTCACGTCGCGACCGACTAGCCGAACGAGGACGCGTGACCCCACAGTCCCTGTCGCACCGGTCACGAGGACCGTCTCAGATATCATGGGAGTGCCTACGCAACCGGCTCGCATAACACTGTTGAATGAACATTCAATCAAGTCGTTTATGTCGTTGGCGCCCTTGAAGATGCGTAACGATGCCCCCTGATCCATCGAATACCGGTGCGGCCATCGAGACGGACGGCGGCAAGGAGTCCGCGATCGATACCGAGAACCTGCAAGTGACCTATAGCGACGGCACGGAGGCCGTCAAAGGCGTCTCGCTGTCGATCCCACGCGGGGAGTTCTTCGGATTTCTCGGGCCCAACGGCGCGGGGAAGACGACGACGATCAAGACGATGTCGACCCTGCTGCAACCCACCGGTGGGACCGTCACCGTCAACGGCTTCGACGCCGTGGCCGAGCCCCGGAAGATCCGGGAGTCGATCGGCTACATGGCTCAGGAGACCAGCGTCGACGAGGAACTCACGGCGCGGGAGAACCTCCGGTTCGCCTGCGAGTCCTACGGTGTCCCGCGGGGTCAGCGGGCTGAGCGGATCGAGGAGCTGCTCGAGCTCGTGGACCTCGCGGACGTCGCCGGCAAGCGGGCCGACGACTTCTCGGGCGGGATGAAAAAGCGTCTGGACGCGGCGACGGCGCTGGTCCACCGCCCGCCGCTCGTCTTCCTTGACGAACCGACGACTGGACTGGATCCGAAGGCCCGAAACCGGTTGTGGGAGTACTTCCGGCGGATCAACGAGCAGGGGACGACTATCTTCCTCACTACCCAGTACCTCGAGGAGGCCGACCAGCTCTGTGACCGTCTGGCCGTGATCCTCGACGGCGAGATCGTCGCCGAGGGGTCGCCCGAGGTCCTCAAACGGGAGGTCGGCGGCGAGATCCTCGACGTAGAATTCGAGGACGGAAGCGGTGAACGGGAGCGAGCGGCCGAGATCGCCCGACAGGTCGACGTTTTCCCCGGGGAACCGACCGTCGAGATCACCGATCACGGGATCACCGTCACGTCGCCGAGGGCCCGCCAGCACGGGACCGACCTGCTGGTCGCGCTCCGGGACGCTGGGATCACCGTCACCGGCTTCAACGTCCGCGCGCCCACGCTCGACGACGTGTTTCTCGCGATCACCGGCGAACATCTGACCGACGAGACGGCCGGCAGCGAGGCGACTGCGGCCGCGATCGCCGCGGCGGATGGGGGTGAACAATGAGTACCCCCACGGCCCAGGACGGCGTCACGCGCTCCTCGAACACCTTCTTCGGGGACGTCTGGGTCAACTTCATGCGCTGGAACCTCAAGGCGATCCGCAACCCCTTCGTGCTAGTCGTCTCGCTGGTCCAGCCGATCATATTCCTCGTGCTGTTCACCGAGGTGTTCGGCAACGTCGCTGGCCGCGCGCTCCCGCCGGGGATCAACTACGAGACGTATCTCGTTCCAGCGATCGCCATCCAGGTGTCCCTGGCCGCCGCGGCGACCTCCGGGGTCGGGCTCGTCAACGACATCGAGAACGGGATGTTCGAGAAGGTTCTGGTCTCGCCGATGAACCGCGCCGCGGTCTTCATCGGCAAGACGTTCGCCGAGATCCTTCGGATCGCCGTCCAGATCGGGATCATCCTCGGCCTCGGCGTCGTCCTCGGTGCCGAGATAGAGACCGGGATCCCGGGGGCGCTCGCGATCATGGCGATCGGGATCGTCTTCTCGCTGTGGTTCATCGCCTTCTCGAACACGCTGGCGCTCATCACGAAGGATCAGGAGTCGACGATCATCGGTGCGAACCTCCTGCAGTTCCCCCTGCTGTTCGTCTCCAGCGCGTTCCTCCCTATCGAGACCCTGCCCGGGTGGATCCAGACAGTCGCGAAGTTCAACCCCGTCACTTACGGCGTCGACGCTGCCCGAGCGGTCATCCTCGACGCTGACGTGATGGAGATCTGGAACGTCACTGCCTTCGACGGTATCTGGAACACGATCGTCCCCGCGCTGGGGGCCCTCGTCGTGTTAGACCTGCTGCTTGGCGGTCTTGCGGTCTACATGATCGGTCGGGCCTCCAGCGCGGGTGTCCAGTAGTCACGCCCCGAAGGCGTGATAATAGAGCACTCCCAGCGCAGTGCGTCCGTCCCTGAGATCGTCCTCTCGAACGGCCGCAACGAGGTCCTCGAGACCAGTCGTCGAGACCGAGATGGCCTCGTCGTGATCCAGATCCTGTTCGGCGGTGGGCGTACACTCCTCGGCGAGGAAATAGTGAAAGACCGTATCGGCGAATCCGTTGGCTGGTTCGACCGTCGTTAGGTGCCCGACTGTGCCGGCCTCGTAGCCCGTCTCCTCGCGCAGTTCCCGCTCGACTGCGGTCGCGGGTTCGTCGTCCGTGGTCTCTACGCTGCCCGCCGGGAGGCCATAGTTGACCCGACGGACGGGTTCGCGCCACTCCTCGATGACGACAACTTCACCGTCGGTGGTAAAGGGAAGGATCACGACGCTGTCGCCCTCGGCGACGTAGTCGAAGTCCGTCTCGCTCCCGTCCGGGAGTCTGACGGTCTCGTTGATCACGTCAAAGCCCGGGCAGGTGTAGACTGTCTCCGATTCGAGTTGCTCCCACGTGAGGTCCCTGTTGGTCATACGCGTACTGTCTTTCCGAAGGACAAACCGATTGTGGGTCCGAGTGGTCCGGGGGACACTCACCGCGAGCCGAACCCGGGAGGGTTTTGGCCCGGCCCCTGCAAGCGGACGGTAATGGACGAGGACATCCGCGAGCGCGTCGAGGAGGCCGCCGAGGTCGACGCCCTGTTCAATGCGCTCAAACACGACAGCGATGCACAGGTCGGGGCGATCATGGGTCCGCTGATGGGCGAGAACCCCGAGTTCCGCGAGTACGGCGACGAGATCTCCGGCGTCGTCGCGCCCGTCGTCCAGCGGGTCAACGACATGGACGCCGCCGAGAAGCGAGAGCGACTGAAGGAACTCGCACCCGAGCGTCTCGAGGAACTCAAGAGCGACGAGGAGGAAGACGAGCACACGCTCCCCGAATTGCCTAACGCCCAGGAGTACGACGAGATCCGGATGCGCGCCGCACCGAACCCCAATGGACCCTGGCATATCGGCCACGCCCGGATGCCCTCGGTCATCGGAACCTACAAGGAGCGGTACGACGGCTCGTTTATCGTCCGGTTCGACGATACCGATCCGGAGACCAAGCGGCCGGATCTGGATGCCTACGACGATATTCTGGACGATATCGACTATCTGGGCTTCGAACCCGACGAGGTCCTCCGGGCCAGCGACCGTCTGGAGATCTACTACGACCACGCCCGGGACCTCATCGAAAAGGGCGGGGCTTACACCTGTACGTGTCCCCAGGAACACTTCTCGGATCTGAAAAACAGCGGCCAGGCCTGTGACCACCGCGACAAGGGCGTCGAAGAGAGTATCGAGGAGTTCGAGGCGATGGTCGACGGCGAGTACGACTCCGGCGAGATCGTCCTCCGGGTTCGGACCGATATCGAACACAAGAACCCCGCGCTGCGTGACTGGGTGGCCTTCCGGATGATCGACACGCCCCATCCGCGCGAGGAAGCCGCCGACTATCGGTGCTGGCCCATGCTGGACTTCCAGAGCGGGATCGACGACCACCTCACGGGAGTCACTCATATCATCCGAGGGATCGACCTGCAGGACTCCGCGAAGCGCCAGCGGTTCGTCTACGATTACTTCGACTGGGAGTACCCCGAAGTGGTCCACTGGGGCCACGTCCAGGTCGACGCCTACGACGTCTCAATGAGCACTTCGACGATCAAGGAGAAGATCGAGGCGGGCGAACTCGACGGCTGGGACGACCCACGTGCACCCACGCTCAAGAGCCTGCAGCGACGGGGAATCCGCGGCGAGGCGATCGTCGAGGCGATGACGCAACTCGGCACCTCCACCTCGAACGTCGATCTGTCGATGTCCTCGATATACGCGAACAACCGCGAGTTGATCGACGACGAGACCGACCGGGCCTTCTTCGTCCGCGAAGCCGGCCCTGAAGACGTCGGCCCCGCCGTCGAGAAGCCCATCGTCGGCGGTCCCGACGCCGGCGAGCCGCCAGTTCACCCGGATCACGAAGACCGCGGTCGCCGGGAGATCCCCGTCGAGGGCGCGGTACTGGTCGAGACTGACGATGTTCCGCCGAACGGCCAGCGCGTCTGGCTGAAGGGCTACGGCTGCGTCGAGCACACGCGGGATGCATTCGAATACACCGGCGACGACATCGACGTCGTCCGCGAGGAAGGAGTGGACGTGATCCACTGGGTTCCCGCCGATTCGGCGCTGCCGCTACGGATGCGGACGATGGACGGCGACGTGACCGGCTACGCAGAACCCGGCGTGGCCGAGTACGACGCCGACGATATGCTGCAGTTCGTCCGAGTCGGATTCGTCCGTATTGATCGCCACGGAGATGACGAGTCAGTGGTCTACTACGCACATCCCTGACGCGGTCACGGGTGCGTCTACCGGAGGTGTTTGGCCCCGACTGCGAGAACTGATGCTGATAGTGACTGCTGTAACTATATACCGGTACGACCGCTCGACTGCGAGCGGTCGATGTGGCATTGACTTTCAGCAGTCACTATGAAAGACGAGCGCTTCTCCGAAAAGTGACGCCAGCACCCCCTACCACCTTATCGAGTGTTTCCCAGGGGTGGGGCGTCGGGGTTCGGGCACACAGGGCTTGTGTACGGGCACGTGGCGGCTCTCACCGCACTCAAGAATACACGTAGTTAGTACTTATTACATTCGCAATTTTTCATTACGTATTGCGAGTTATAATACTTGATGGGTGACTACAATACGGGCCGCGGCCCCGGCGAAACCGCCGTAATTTCTGCCGGTCGCGGATTATAAACCATTCCACAGAAATTAGCGAAGCGCCACCCGATAGCGGGGAGATCGCATTTGAGAACATTCGCAGGTACAGGAGCCGTACCTACAGCTGGGGTGATTTGGTGGGGAAAGGGGGGGAGAGTGTTATCCATCACCCAAAGGGGCCAGTGGATAACTGGCAATAGGTTAGTGGGGGTGGCACACCACACTGACACGGGCAGTGTGCCGGTCACCGGCAGTGCGGCTCTCGCCGCAAGCAAACCTTTTAACAGAATAGATGTAAATCTACCTGATCATTTCTAAAAGAATGTTATAAACTATAAATTGACGATATATTCATCAGGCGAGCGAAAGAGATAGACCCACAGCAATATTATTATACATTTAATATTGTTGTCTTATTGAAATGTATATTACGAATCGGGTAGTGTTTTGCGATTGAGATCCCACTGGAGCGGAGACCAGTAATCAGTCGTACCGCCCTCGACGAGCCGAGACGAACGAACGATAGAGTTAGTTAGGAACGAGCGGTCAGACGGATCGGCGAGATTGAGGTCGTCAATACACATATCGACCACCTTCGACAATGGGATTCGACAGAGGGCGACGGGGGCCACAAACCGACCATTTGGAATCCGAAATCTCAGTTTCGATCGAAAAATCTGAAACGGTCGAAATCCTGGCCCAGAAGCACCGCTGGACGGTTTTGGAAACGACCTCTAAACCGCAGGTTTCCGTA
>JAZKRQ010000046.1:0-16655 GCA_036628575.1 Halapricum sp. | reverse complement strand
CGTCGGTTCGGACGTCGGCGTCGGTTCGGACGTCGGCGTCGGTTCGGACGTCGATATCGGAGAATCGGTCGGCGTCGATTCGGTCCCCGACGGCTGGTCGCTGGGGCATCCGGCGAGCAGACTCAGCCCGACAGCGGTTCCTGTTGCGAGAAAGTGCCTGCGATCCATACTTCGCTTTTATCACTATTATTCATTAAGTTATTATCTATTTCCCATATGCCGAGAATTATGAATTTCGGTTCGCAGTATATTCCGCTCCGGGCTTGCGCGACTCGCGCGTTGTATTCATCACGCCGGTTCTGTCAGCGAGTGGGTTGTTTCCTCTCTCGACGGGAATAGTGAACTCATCTGTCCACAGTTGGGAGGGTACTAGAATACGTGAACGGTTCTCTGACCCGCTGGACCGACTAGCACGGCTGCGGTTGTAACCTCTTGTGAGCGGTAATGGGGCGTGGGCTGAAAGTGACGACCATAGCGAAAACCTACTAGTAGACGTTGGGATCACTACCTCAACTGGTGTCCTCGCCGAGGGTTCGTGACACTGCTTCATAGTGATTACTGTAACGATTTACCGGTGCGACCGCACGACGCCGTGTGGTCGACCCGGAACAGACTTACAGTAATCACTATCACTCAATCGGTGTAAGTCCCGTGCTCTCCGGCGGTTGGTGTGCCAGCGAGAGCGAGTCCTGGTGTTGCTGAACGACTCTGATTAGTCGTCGTAACTCAGGCGTTCGACAACCGACGCGAAGGCGACGTTCTGGCGCACGTCAGTAATCTCGACCGTGACTCGTTCGCCTTCCTTGGTATCGGGAACGATGACGACAAAGCCGCGTTCGACCCGAGTGATCCCGTCGCCCTGTTCGCCAAGGCTTTCGATTTCAACGGTGTGCGTCTCGCCTTTTTCGACGGGCGGGGCTGGTGGGCTCCGTGCTTGCGCTGGCTCGGGACTCGTCTCTTCGGCCTCACCATCGGATGGCAACGGTAGAAGCGCCACTCGGTATGTCTCGTCAGCCTCTATCTGGCCATGTCGAAGTTCGTCGTTCGGCACCTCAACCACGTAGGAGTCGTCCCGCTCTTCGACAGTCGCAGAGAACAGACAGCGAAGTTGGTCAGAAATTTCCATCAGTCGTCTCTGGCGTGGCGTACGCAGGGGGAATACTTGACGCTGCTGTCCGAGCGGGGGCGACACACGTCGCAGGATGGCTCTGTCACTCCGGCGCGACGACATCCTCACAGGACGGACACTCAGCCCACACGCCGGCTGTGCCATCGGCTTTCTCGTATTCGACGAGCAGCCACGCTCGGGATATCTCCTTGCCACAGTCCGGACAGTGACCGAGTAGTTGCTCGTCTGTCGTCATGCAAAGGGGATGGACGGAGCGTGTGACAAGTTCCGTCCACTCGGATAGATGTGGTCCACAACTGTAAGCGTTCGTCGGAATGGTAGCCCGAGCGCACCAGGTATCTGGTTGAAACCGTCGTCCACCAGGGCTATGACACTGTCTCCTGTAGGTCAACGGACGATGGGCATACAGACAGTCCTCACTCGATTACTGCCTGGTGGCGGGGCGAACGTGGTGGTCGAGTGCCGCAACTGTGGGACAAGCGTGTCACCGGGCACAGACGAATGCCCGGCCTGTGGGGCGAGTGAGTTTATTCGCTACGAGATTCCCGAGTAGGTCATCATCGCTATCGCTGAGCGCTCGTCATTGTTCGAGGGGGTAGGGACAGTCAACATTCACCTGTGCATGACGTCCAGGAGATCCACTCAGCGTATGACTACGAGGAAGAGACGTTGTCACAGCTGGATGCCAGCGTATCGAGGGCCTTCCCGGACTCTGGAGGCAGGTGCTTGATGAGGCGGCGTAGCAGTCAAGCCGGAGGGTCGATATCTGTCGTTGCCAGTGCTTTGGCGAGGCGTTCCAATTCGTCACGGTACTCAATCGTATCAAGCCACGGGTCGGGCAGCGCCCCGCCACCGAAGAGCGCGCCAGCGACCGCGCCCGTGACAGCACCGATGGTATCCGTGTCGCCGCCGCGGTTCACAGCCGTCACGATAGCGTCCTCAGCACTGTCGGCTGTCAGCGCGTCGTACAGCGCCGTCTGCAGTGTGTGGACGACGTACCCGCTGTTCGGTAACTTATCTTCGTCGACGTGGCCCGGTATCAGTCGCAGCGTTTCGACGAGTTCGGCCGGTGCGTCACCCTCGACGCGTTCCAGTGCGGTGTGAAGTGGGTCCGCTGCTCCACAGGCATTTGAACTGTGAGTATAATGACGCCTCCCAGAGCTGGATTCTATCGTTTTCTACTGACCAATCCCCTAGTATTATGTCCCTCCACTATCATTCAAATGCAAGCGAATCGCATGACACCGGCGACCCACCTCACGAAACGTGATGAAATCAAATCGACCGGAGAGGGGGGTCCTTTATAAACGTCGTACTGCCGTCTGCCAAATGTTGCCCGTCACGCAGAATGATGGGCGCTGCAGGATTTGAACCCGCGACAGCTTGGTCCGAAGCCAAGTACTCTGTCCAGACTGAGCTAAGCGCCCGCAGTCAACCGTTGCTCACGTTGCGGTTTAAACCGCTCGGTTCGCACCAGCGGCAAACTTTTCCACTCGCCCTCCCCAGTGTGAGTATGCCTGTCACAGATGACCAGACGATCCGTGAGATCCTGGACAGTGAAACGATCGCCGTCGTCGGCTGCTCGACCTCGCCAGGGAAGGCCGCTCACGACATCCCGAAGTACCTGCTCGATCACGGCTACGACGTAATCCCGATCAACCCCTTCGCCGAGGAGATTTTGGACCGGGAGGCCTACGACTCGCTGGCTGAGGTTCCCGACGGTATCGACGTCGTCGACGTGTTCCGACCGAGCGAGGAGGTCCCCGAGATCGTCGACACAGCTCTCGAACGTGACGACGTCAAGACCGTGTGGCTCCAACTTGGGATCACCGACGACGACGCGGGTGACCGCGTCGAGGCCAGCGGTCGGCGGTTCGTCCAGGATCGCTGTATGAAAGTCGAATACCAGCGCTTGCGCGAGTGATCACGCCTCGCTGTCGGCCGCCGGCTCGGCACTCTCGTCCGACGCCGAGTCGTCCTCGACATCGATGTCCTCGATGTTGGCGTCGGCGATGACGGCTTCCACGTCGATGTCCTGTTTCTCCGCAAGCGCTTCGAGGAGTGCGCGCTGTTCGGACAGGTCGTGTTCCATCCGGTCGACCTGCTGGCTGGTGGATTCGACCTCGTTACGGAGCTGTACGAGTTGTTCACGGAGTTCGTTCATCCGCTGGTAGCTGTCCTCGGCCAGCGACGCGACCTTCTGGAGTTTCTTCGCCGTGTCTCCGAATCCCATGAGCGGGCATACGCGGTGGGCCATTGTGGGCGTTGTGATGTAGATCCAACGGGCCAAGACTCGCCGCGCTTAAGACCGATGCCGTGCGACAGTCGGTCATGGTACGCTCCCGTCGGGTGGCACCTGTCGTCGGCGTTCTGGCCTGTCTGCTCGTCCTCGTGACGCTCGCCGTACCGTACGTGCTGGCCGACGCTCGGACGGCCGGGTTGTACTACGAATCCGGGGCGGTTAACCCGCTGATCGGCGGACTGCTCGCGCTGCTGTCGGTCGTCGTTTTCGCGGCCGGCCGCGAAGGACGAGCCGATCCCGCGCTCGCGGCGGGTGTGACGCTGACGTTCGGGCTGTTCGTGGTCGTCCTGACCGTGTGGTGGGCGCTCACGATACCGGCGGCACTAATGAGAGAGTTCGAGGTCGTCGAGGCGTCGCTTTCGAGGCACCGATGGGTACTATCGGCAGTCACGCTGACCATTCCGGCGACGGCGGCCTGGTACGCCCGTTCGTTGGAGCTGTTCGGGACCGGGGATGCGAAAGGCCCTTAAGTCACAGCGGGGTAGTCTCGAACGGACTAGGTTGGGCGGTTAGGCCCCGCTCGTATACCCGCACTATGGTCTTTAGCGGGGGCCGAACACCGGGGGCGTCCGGTCTGACGGGCGCGGACCCCGCAAGCTAACGTGGAAGCCTCGTCCGACGGGGGTAGCGGTCCACGGGAGTTCGCCTGCAGGGGCGATCGACCGTGGTTGACCGCGGGCACCCCGCCAGGCGCGGAAGCGAGCAGCGGACCCGCGGACACCTGCCGCTCGTCGGGTCGCGGGGTGGAGGAGGCGCGCGGGACTACCCGCGTCCGAACGCCGGGCAACCTCGGCCGTCCACCATTCATATCTGATTTCACATCCGTCAGCTACCCGTCTCAGCGGCGTAGCGACCACCAAGCGCCGATCAGGAGACCGCCGAGACCATGGAAGGCAATCCAGACACCGAACAACCAGGGCAGCGAATCGACAGGGGATGTCACGATGAGCCACAGTCCCACGGCCGAAACGACGATTCCGGAGACGAGCCAGAGGGTTGTTCGGTCCACGTCCGTCTGTCCCGATCCGGCGGACCCTCATAGTGATTACTGTAGCGATTTACCGCTACGACCGCACTGCTGCGTGCGGTCGGTATGGAACAGACCTACAGTAATCAGTATCAGTGTGACGGTCGGGTGGGCACAAAGGTTAGTGACAACCGGCCCGTACCCCGTGTATGTCAGACGCGATCCTCATATACGACGACAACTGCGGGTTCTGCACCTGGGCGGCCGAGTTCGTCGCGAACCGCTCGGCGGTCGAACTGGTCGGGTTCTCGGAGCTGACCGACGACCTGTGCGACCGACTCCCGGCCGATTACGAGAGTTGCGCGCATCTGGTGGTCGACGACGCGGTCTACTCCTGTGGGGCCTCGATCGAGCGGGCGTTCGTCCGTACCGACCTCGGCGAGGATCTGGCACCGGTCGTCCAGTTCCTTGATCAGTTCGAGGACTACACCCGGGTCCGTGAACGGGTCTACCAGGAGATCGCCGATCGCCGGGGGACACTCGGGTCCATCGTTTCAAAAGAACCACCGGCTCGTTCGAACTCCTGATGTCACCAAGGCCACGATCCGATTCACCGGCGACGTTCGCCGGATCCAGCGCACGAATATAAGTCACAGGGCGTGTAACTGTGTAGCACCTAGCACGACTGGGCGAGCGTGTAACGAGTGATTTCGACCAATGAGTAACGCAAACACCGATCCACGCTGTCCGGAATGTGGCGAGCCGATCGGACAGACGGCGACCTACTGTATGCACTGTTCGGCCGATCTCACCGACGAGCAGGAGGCAGCCGACACCGACGAGGACGGCGCGTGGGACAGAACGGGAACGGCACAGGCGGGCGGTGACGGGACGATCGACGCCAGTGCGGTCGCAGCGCAGGCCGGCGGCGTCGCGGATGCGGCCGGGATCGGGACCGAGGAGGGACAGTTGCTGGATCCCGACGGATTCGTGGACAACGCGCTTACCGTCGTCGTCGGAATCGTCGGTGGCATCCTCGTCGGTATCGTCGGCACGATCGTGTTGACGGTCGCCACCGAAAGCGGCTGGGGGTTGCTGTTCGGAATACTCCTGTGGCTCGGTTCGACCGCCTATCTCGTCCGGCGGCGCACTGTGCAAGGCGCGGTCTCGAAGGCTGCCTATGCTGTCGCGCTGGTCCTGTTGCTCGTCCCGCTGATCGCGCTCAGTCCAGTGGTCGAGGCCAGCGGCGGTCTCCAGGAGCGCGGTACGTCGTTCCTCGGGATGCTTCTGTTCGTCATCGTTCCGGCCTCGATCGTCGCCGGATTCGGGTGGGTCGCCGGCCGGTTCGTCCCGAGCGACGCTACCGGCGTCGACGGATGAAAATACGGTCGAGCATCGACAGTCTCCGTCGTTAGTCGTCGCTGTTCGTGACGGCCTCGTAACCCTCGATGTCCAGCGAGCCACCGATCGTCCGATTGGGGTAGGGAATGTTGATGTCCGCTTCGTCGAATCGCTCCTTGACGGCCTTGACGTATTCGCCCTTGGTCTTGACGAAGTCGCCGCGAGCCGGCTCGGAGATCCACACGCGAGATTTCAAGCCGACCGAGGAGTCGCCCAGTTCCGTCAGCCGGACCGACGGTTCGGGGTCATCGAGAATCTCCTCGTGTTTCTCGGCTTCCTCGATGATGATGTCGGTCGCCTCGTCGATGTCTTCGTCGTAGCCGATGCCGAACAGGAACTGCAGGCGGAGCTGGTCCTTGGCGACGGGGTTCTTGATGACGCCGTCAGTGAGGTTGGAGTTGGGTACCGTCAGCAGTTCGTTGTCGAAGGTACGCACGCGGGTCACCCGCAGGCTGATGTCCTCGACGACACCGGAGTTGCCGTCCCACTCGATCCAGTCACCGATGCGGAACGGTCTATCGGTGTAGATGAATACGCCCGCGACGAAGTTGGCGATGACGTCCTGCAGGGCGAACCCGATGGCCAGCGTCGCGGCGGCGGCGATCGTCGCAAGCGACGTCAGGATATCACCGTAACCGGCCATCCGGAAGGCGACCGCGAGAGCGACGAACCCGACCAGAAAGGCCGTCACCTTGCGGATCGGTGTCCGGGCGTGTTCGTCCAGCCCCCGCTGTCTAAGCACACGACTGACCATCGGGAGCACCACCGCTTTCCCGACGTAGTACAGTACCGCAAACGCGATGACGAACGTAATTACCGATCCGAGCGGGTTCGCGACGTTCGCGTCCAGTCCGGAGTCGACGAGAAAATCGGCGACGGGTCCGTTGGGGACCTGTAGTGGGATCATCGCTCGAAAACGGCCGTATGTCCTCGGGTCTGGACGATCTCGGCATCGGTCTGTTCGGCCAGTTCTTCGGCGAGTTCCTCACTGGTCGTCCCGCCCCGAGCCGACCGGAGGAACTTGACTTTCACCAGATCAGAATTGTCGAGCTGGTCCGATAGTTCGTCGACAACTGACTCGATACCGTGTTTGCCGACCCGGAGTGTCGCGTCCAGGTCGTGTATCTCGCGCTGCTTTTCGGGATCTGTCATGGTATGCAATTCGCACGGACGGTGTTTTAGCTTTCGACCGCGAGACTCGGATAGGGTCCGACGATGACGGTCACTCGTCGTATCGGTATCGGGACTGTGCGCCACAATCACAGGTGACGACGACGTGGCCGTCCCGTGTCCGGACGCGGGCGTTCCGACCCGGCAGCAGGTAAGCATCACAGGCATCGCAGGTGAACCGCTCGAAGCGCGGCGGCAGCGACAGGCGGTTGCGTTCCGCGACCCGGCGTGCGCGGCGGACGTACTCGCGAGCGCGCTCTTGCTCATCCTCGCGGGCGGCTTCGGCGGCGTGCTCCCGGAGTATCTCGATCCGCTCGCTCGCGAGTTGCTGGTCGCGTACCATCTAGCTACGCGGTAGGGCAGTCCCGCGGTTAGGTGTGTCGTTGTCCGCCGGTCGAGTCGACAATATTTATTGCTGGCCCCGGAGTGGTCCAGCGTGTGCGCGTCCTGAATTACCTGGAACTGGAGGATCGACTCTACCGCAGCGGAATCAGCACCTCCGTCTCCCACCAGCGGGCCGCTCTATCCAAGACCGACGCAGACGTGACCTATCTGACGACCCCGTGGTACGGTGGCGACCTGGCGCTGGCGTCGATCAACCGCGTCGTCAACGGCCAGGGGATGGCCGAGTTCGATCTCGCTCACTGTAACCTGATCGGGCCGGGTAGCGCCTTCGTCGCCCGGCAGGCGCGCAAGAAGGACCTCCCACTGGTCCTGCACGCCCACGTGACCGCCGAGGACTTCGCCGAGAGTTTTCGCGGATCGACGCTCCTGGCCAAACCGCTCCGGCGGTATCTCCGGTGGTTCTACTCACAGGCGGATCTGGTGCTCTGTCCCAGCGAGTACACCCGCGAAACCCTCCAAAAATACCCCGTCGACGCTCCGATCCGGTCGATCACCAACGGCATCGATCTAGAGTCGATGGCTGGCCACGAGCAGTTCCGCGAGGAATACCGCGAACGTTACGACCTGGAAGGGATGGTCGTGTTCGCGGTCGGCAGCGTCTTTGAACGGAAGGGGGTGACGACCTTCTGTGAGGTCGCCGGAGACACTGACTACGATTTCGCCTGGTTCGGCGAGTACGACGAGGGTCTGCTCGCCTCCCGGACAGTGCGGAAGTGGACCAAAAACCCACCGGAGAACGTTACCTTCACCGGATGGGTCGAGGACAAACGTGGCGCGTTCGCCGCCGGCGACGTGTTCCTGTTCCCTTCGAAAGTCGAAAATCAGGGGCTGGTCGTCCTGGAGGCGATGGCCACCGGCAAGGCAGTCGTCCTCCGCGACATCCCGGTGTTCCGGGAGTACTACGAGGACGGTCACGACTGTCTGCTCTGTTCGACGAAGGCGGAGTTCGAGGACGCTCTCGAACGGCTGGAGGCGAACCCCGAACTCCGGGAACGTCTCGGGAAGAACGCCCGGGAGACCGCCGAACAGCACAGCCTCGATCGCGTTGCCGAGGAGCTGGTAGACGCATACCGCGAAGTCACAACAACTTAACGGCCGGTAGTGTAACCTCCCTATCGATGGATATGCCGACCGTCGCCGCGTTCACCGATACCTATCTACCGACGGTAAACGGGGTCACCTATACGGTCAAGTCCTGGCGCGAATGCTGGGAGTCCCGGGGGCACGATATGGATCTCGTCTACCCCAAAGCCGGGGAATACGACCCCGATCCGGGTGAATACCCCGTCCGGAGCGTCCGCTTTCCCTTCTACGAGGGCTTTCGGATCGGTGCACCACAGGTTCCCGACGCGGTGACCGACGCCGACCTCGTCCACGCCCATACGCCTTTCAGTGTCGGATTGAGCGGACTCCGGCTGGCCCGCTCACGAGATCTACCGCTGGTGACGTCCTATCATACGCCGACCAGCGAGTACGCCGAGTACATCTCGTTCAGCGGGACGGTCGAGCGGACAGTCCGTCGATGTGCGGTGTCGTACGAGCGGTGGTTCTTCGATCGGGCCGACCTGGTCATCGCACCCAGCGAGCTGACACGCGAACACATCGTCGAGAACATCGGCGTCGAAACCCGCGTAGCAGTCGTCGACAACGGCGTCGACATCGATCGCTTTCGCCCGGTCGATACCGGCACCTTCCGCGATCGGTACGATCTGGGCGAAGGACCGGTGATCGGGTACACCGGGCGGCACGGCTACGAGAAGTGTCTCCCCGACATCCTCTCGGCGGTCGAGGGGATGGACGTGACCGTGCTGTTCGCCGGCGATGGTCCGGCCCGCGAGGATCTGGAGGCGCGGGCCGAAAAGATGGATCTCGACGTGAGCTTCCTGGGGTTTCTCGACCGCGAGGAGTTGCCCGCTTTTTACTCGACGCTGGATGTCTTCGCGTTCCCGAGCCCTGTCGAGACCCAGGGACTCGTGGCGTTAGAGGCCAACGCCTGCGGGACGCCCGTGGTCGGCGTTGACAGCGGCGCGCTCTCGGACACGATCGTCGACGGCGAGACCGGATACCGCTATCCGCAGGGCGACATCGAAGCGTTCCGCGAACAACTCCGACGAGCACTTGACGAGCGAGAACGTCTCAGCGAGTCCTGTCTGGACCGCCGCGACCGACTCAGCGTCGAACACTCCGTTGACCGGCTAGAAGAGCTGTACGACTCGGTCCTGTCGACCGCGGCACCGGCCTCTAACGACTAGGCCGATACATGCTGTCGAATCACTCACTCTCGAGATCCGCTTGACGGTCCCGTAGTGTCGCGATTCGCGTTTCGGGGTCAGGATGTGATCCGGGCAAGAGACGATCCGAAGCCGCACTCGCCCGCCGGTGTCGGCCCGGCGGACGTCCGTCTCCGGCCGTGGGTCGCCGGTCAGTGTCTCCAGTGCCGACACCAGCGCGGCCGGCGAGCCACAGATCGCCACCCCACCGGCATCGGCGGCGTACTCGCGGATCCGAGAGAGGAGACGGTAGCAGGCCGTGCTGGCGAGGAAAATCGCTCCCAGGATCGGGAGCGCGATCGGCGCGAACAACAACACGGGGAGTTCGAAGTTGCTGAGGTTGGTGTCGTCGTCGGCCAGATCCCACAACCAGTTCAAGATCGCACTCTTGCGGAGCAGTCCGACGAGCCCGTCGGTCTTCTCGTCCCCACTCCGGTCGGCGAGGACGATGTTCTTCAACTCCTTGTCCGGGCCGATGTCGTACTCGCGAGCCTCTCGGAGGGTCAGCCGGTAGCCAAACACCGACTGGAGAACGAGCACCAGGGGCGTGCCGACTATCAACACGGGTTCCAGCGGCACCAGATCGAAACCCATCGTCCAGAACAGCGCGTCGAAGCGATACATGACCAGCGGCGCGAGTCCCAGCGCGACGTGGCCTAACACGTACACCGCAACGACAAAGATTACGTCGAAGGCGAGCAGGACCGCGAGCAACGCGACCACGTACAGGCGGTAGGTGGAGGGCTGGCTGGCCGACATTGTCTTACTGTTTGCGTGCAGAAATCAAAAACGAGTCGGAATATGAATATTTGTGACTATATAAAATACCATATATTATTCTATAGGTTTAGATTATTAATCTAGTCCAAAATAGTTAAATACTAGTTCTATATTATATATTTTCGTAACAAAATATGAGTAACAGATCTACTGGAGGGAAGACGCGACGATCGGTACTCAAGTCAGGTGCGGTTATCTCGGCTTTTGCTGGGGTCGGTGGTGCGGCATCTGTTGGGCGCGCGGAAAGAGGGAGCGATCGGGCAACGCCACGTCCAAGCAAAAATCACGCTGCGGCAGTGCCACCGAAAATCCGTATCGGGGACAACCTGAAGAAGCTCGACTGGGTCACTCTCATCGGCAGTGAGCGTGAATCGATGGCCAGGGCACTGCTGCGGCATATCGACAACGCTGAAGTCCACCAACAGACGCGACAACGAGCTCGTGAGACACTGAAAGGTCTCTGGGCAGACGTACAGATCCAGTCAGAACACACACAGGGCTGGGAAATCAGGGACGGCAATCCGTCGACTCCCGCCGGAAACAAGTCACGAGGTCGGACAAACAGATCGCGACCTTCGTTTACAGGATCGGTTGATCGCACTACGACAGTCTACACACTCGATTCAGATATAGATAAAATAACAGAAGTAGCAAAGGAAAAAGAGCAACGATTACGTCAAGAGAGCCAGGAGGTGACGACGACAGCATCCGATTTCAAAACGGTACCCACCCTTGCAAAAGTTATCAACTCCGGTGTCAAAGCAGAGACGCAGGGCGACGATATCGGAACGATGTGGAATATGGATAGTGGCCACGATGTCATATCCTACTGGGCCGGTCACAATATGGATATTTATCCGGAGCTGTACCTTACTTTGGAAGATGAATCTCCAAATCCGGATAATTGGGACTATGATTTTCCAGATCTATCACTGATATCGTGGAACGCAGGACAAATTCAACAAAATATGGATGGCTTCCCCGAGACGGTGACGCATGCGTATGCTCACGCGTACAATCCGGATACCAAGATGGGACATGCAGATCACTGGGTCGGAGACAAAATGAAGGACGCTCTAGAGTACGACCCAGAAAGTAACGATCGATATCTGCAGGTTGGATATGCGATGCATTTCCTTGAAGATCTAGGGAATCCTCTGCATACCGGGGAATTCCAAACGCAAGCTACTCATCAGAATATCCATACCAATTATGAACTGACTGTTTCGAATTATATTAATAAACTATACGAACCAAATTGTATTCCGGAACGGTGGTGGAAGACGTGTGAAAGCACCCCAATGGACCACATAATGGATAGTATACGAGATCTGCCAACGTTTGAGCCTGTCGAAGAGCCAGGTTTCTTTGATGGTAACAAGTGGGAGAACCACGCAACCAACCTGGCCTCTTTCTCCAGCCAATATAGTGCAGACGTAATCACAGCGACAATGGAAGATTCGGAAGCGCCGTTGCAGAATAACCCCTGGTTGCTGGAAGATACCTGTGCAGTACTCGAAAAGACAACGAAATATGCCATGGGTCTTATCGCCGAAATCCATCCAAGGTTCAGCTGATCATGATAAACATAAAAAGAATTATGATGGCCGTTGCGGTTGTCTCAGCGTTCGCATTCGTGGGGTGTTCAGACGTTGAGATGGAGGCTGATGAGTCTCCAAGCCCCGAGACGCCGGAAAACTACGATGTCGATATCAAAGAGCCCACGAACGGATCTGTCTTCGACGACCTCTACGTCTATGGTCAGATCGGACACCGGCATAGTGTTACTTTCAAAATCCGGAACGTATCTGAACATCCGGTTCACGATATAAAAATGATAAGACATGGAGGAAAGGATGTTATCGCCCCGTCCAGTCGGACCGATACGTTCGAATACGAGAGTTATGGATTCGAGCTTACCGCCCCCTATAAGGAAGATATCACAGAGCGACGTTACCGTCTGAAGGCACTCAACGAAACAGGGCACGTCGTTGACGCTGTTAACGTCACGATTACTGACAACGGCGGTAGCTCAGGGTTATTCTAAAGTCGGTGATCGACGAACGCGATTCGCCGCCTTCCCGCTGATCGTCAAGGATGCGTTGGCTCGGGCTCTTGACATCATATTGTTGTCTCCGCGCCGAGTGCAAAAACACACTGGAGAGTATATTATAGGCAATTTATATATTTAAATAGAATTAGTTATAACTATTTAAGTTGTATACTTAATCAAAAGAATTAAATAGGAGATGTGTGATTGGATGGGGTGTGGGGGAACCATGAAATCTCAGCTTTGCACGTTAGCCTCGGAGAAGTCCGTAACCGGCATGATCCGTCTTTGCCACCGCCTACGCCCATCTTCACCCAACGCGAAAAATTCAGTAGTAAAGTTATTAAGTCTAAAGATAAAGTTTTAGTTTGTGAGGAAAGAAACTAAGCGATCGCGGCGGGACGTATTGAAATCAGGAACTTTCAGCGCACTTGGGCTAGCTGGGATAGGTGCCTCGGGAATAGCACAAGGGGGGAAAGCCACGACTGGTGACGATATTGGAACAAGTACCACGACCCCTGATGGGGTTAAGATGGAAGAAAATAATAATTTTAGAATTATTAAAATAGAAAAGAATATGGTAAAAGAAAATAAAGAGGTGATCAATGCTTGTTCCCAATACCCCCTATCAGAGGTTGAGATAAAAAATAAAGTTATTATTAAAATAAATAAAAAAGAAATAAATAAGCATATATCAAAAATAGCCAAAAGAAAAGCTATAAAATCACAAAAAAGAGTTGAAGCACAACAAGATCATAATAATCGAGGTGAGAAATGATGTCTGGATGGAAAGATGAAGCTGAAATAGATTGGACTGACTATTCAGATACTGGAAGTGATTCTTGGGGTTGGTCATTCGGTGGCGATAAGACCGGCCAAAGTGCTTCAACTGGCGATCCCGCAATAGCCGAAGCTACAGCATTCGCTGATATTTCTGGTTATGGTGGGAATACCCATTGGGCATCCATAGGAAGTACTTTCAAGATTCCCGGTAGTCTCAATGATGAGAGGATGTCCAGTGTTCAACCTGATGCAGATATACAGGGAGAAGTGTGGGGAGTTGGTGCAGTTGGCAAACTTACTGTAGAATTAGTTGTAGACAACCTATCAAAAGACATAGAAAGATCCGAACAACTAAAAAAATATTACCACGATAAGGCATGGGCCCAGGAATTTGATGATTCCATAGATGGATCAATAGATATTAATTTATATCCAGGCGACACATATCGTGCCAAACTGGTTCTAGAAACAAAGGCAAAAATTCAAACTCTTGTAGGTGGCGTTGGGTCAGCAGACTGTGGGCCATTTGATGGTGACGACCGTAATAGGGGACTCAGGCTTGGGGGGTTCACTTTAGATATAAAAGATTATTAACATATTTATTTCATTTTTGTGTGACCAGAAGATTTATTTCATATGACTTTGTACGCATAAGTATGGAACATGACGTAGTAAGTCCCGGATGGCATATTATAGTTACGTCTTTGTCTATTTTTTTATTTTTATTTATAGTTTTTTGGTTTATCGCGCTACAAAATAACAGGCTTGAATACCAGGCATATCAATTCGAAATTCAGATTTTTATGATTGTAGTTTCGGTAATTGCTGCTGTCTTCTTGGTTAAGTCACGAAGCTTTGCACGTTAGTCGGCGGTTGAGTGAACGAATAATTGGTCAATCTCTTTCATAAGGTTATCGAGCCCCGATCATTGTTTCCCCGAATCCACGGGAGGAGGTTGCATACAGCTTCTTTCAGAGAGTGTTCAGGGTTCGCTCGAATAGATTGGACGTAACGTCAATCAAAACACTACGCCAGCGCGCTCCCGGCCCGGATGATCGTCCGCTCGCCAAAGGCAGGACCGATCAGCTGCAATCCGACCGGTAGACCGCCGTCTGTCTCGCCGGCTGGTACCGAGATGGCGGGTAGGTTCGCGAGGTTGACCGGGGTGGTGTTGGCGTCGGCCAGGTACATCGTCAGGGGGTCGTCCAAGCTCTCGCCGCGTTCCATCGGCGGAACCGGCATCGTCGGTGAGGCGAGCACGTCCGCCCCGTCCAGTGCTTCTTCGAAGTCCTGCTGGACCCACGCGCGGGCGTCCTGGGCCTGCTTGTAGTACTTGTCGTGGTATCCTGCCGAGAGCGCGTACGTCCCGAGCAGGATCCGGCGTTTGACCTCCTCGCCGAACCCTTCCTCGCGGACGCCGGCGAACTCCTCGTTCCAGTTGCCCTCGTAGTCCGGAGTGGGGCCATAGCGGACCCCGTCGAACCGCGCGAGGTTCGAAGACGCCTCGCTCATGGCGATCACGTAGTAGGCCTCGACAGCGTGCTTCAGCGACTCCATCGACACCTCGTGATAGCTCGCGCCCTTCGCTTCGAGTTCGTTGATAGCGTCCCAGAAGGCCTCGACGACCCGCTCGTCGGCCCCCTCGACCAGTTCGGTCAGGACGCCGATCTCCAGGTCCTTGACGTCGCCGTCGGCCGCCGAAACGAAGTCTCCGTCGATCCGGTCAGCATGCTCTCTGGTGGTTGCGTCGTGCTCGTCCGGCCCGGCGATCACGTCCAGCAGTTCGGCGGCTTCCTCGACGGAGGGGGCGATCGGGCCTATCTGCTCCAGGGAGTTAGCATAGGCGATCAGCCCGTACCGGGAGACCAGTCCGTAGGTGGGCTTGATCCCGACCGTACCGGTGAACGCCGCTGGACAACGGACCGACCCGCCGGTGTCGGTCCCCAGCGCGAGATCAGCATCGCCGGCGGCCACGGCGGCCGCGGAACCGCCGGAAGAGCCGCCAGGGACGCGCCCCTCGGCGGCGGGATTCTCCGTCGCACCGAACGCGGAGGTCTCGGTGGTCGTCCCCATCCCGAACTCGTCCATGTTGGTCTTGCCGGGGATGGTCGCGCCGGCTTCCTTCAGGCGTTCGACGACCGTAGCGTCGTACGGGGGGACGTAGTCTTCGAGCATCGCCGACCCGCAGGTCGTCCGGACGCCCTCCGTCGAGATGTTGTCCTTGACCGCGACGGTCTTACCGGCCAGCGGGCCGTCCTCACCGCCCTCGATGGTTTCGGGAGTGATGTAGAGGTTGTACTCGCTCATGATACCTTCGGCCCCTTGAAGTAGCCGTCTTCGCTCTCGGGCGCGTTCTGGAGTGCCTGTTCCTGATCGAGGGACTCACGGATCTCGTCCGGTCGCATCACGTTCACGAGATCGGCCTCGTCGTCGACCTCCGGGACCTCCTCGAGGGTCTCGAAGTACTCCAGGATCTCCGCGAACTGCTCGGTGAACCGATCGACTTCCTCCTCGTCGAGGTCCACCCGAGCGAGATCAGCGACGTGACGTACCTCGTCGGGATCGACGGCGGGTTCGCTCATATCCGAGCGGAAGGCAGGCCCGGCGGTAAGGATTTCGATGCCACGCCGTCCTCCTCGAGAGGACGCCCACGACAGGCCGACCGTTGGGTCGGTGTTCATCGAACTCCGTGAAACAGTAGATGAATGCTACCGATCGGGAGGTGTATTTTCGATACAGTAAACGAATTTTTCGGCTAGCCAAAGATTTAAGTCGCTTGCACTACAACAGGAAAACGAAGTCAGGTAGTTCTGCGGGCCCTGCCCGATACGCATTCATCCAACCAATGACAGACACGACCATCAGACGTCACGAGCGCACGAGTCAGCGAGAGACCGCCGACGAGGAGTCCAAAGAGGACATCGTCTGTCCAGAGTGTGGCGGTACCCTCGCGACTGACTCCGAGCGCGGAGAGACAGTCTGTACCGAATGTGGCCTCGTCGTCGAAGAAGACGAGATCGATCCCGGCCCTGAATGGCGCGCGTTCGACGCCAAGGAGAAAGACCAGAAGTCCCGCGTCGGCGCGCCGACGACCAATATGATGCACGACAAGGGACTGTCGACCAACATCGGCTGGCAGGACAAGGACGCCTACGGCAATTCGCTGTCCTCACGTCAGCGAGAGAAGATGCAGCGCCTGCGCACCTGGAACGAGCGGTTCCGCACTCGCGACTCCAAGGAGCGCAACCTCAAACAGGCACTGGGCGAGATCGACCGCATGGCCTCCGCACTTGGCCTGCCCGAGAACGTCCGCGAGACCGCGAGCGTCATCTACCGCCGTGCCCTGGACGAGAATCTCCTCCCCGGACGTTCGATCGAGGGCGTCGCGACGGCGTCGC
>JAZKRQ010000045.1:0-16682 GCA_036628575.1 Halapricum sp. | reverse complement strand
GCCATGTGGGCCCACGTAGCCGGACAGTGCTCAAAAAGGATTCGAAGCGTCCCTGTCATTCCTGCTCTGTGCGACCGTGACCAACCTCCGTCTGCTCCCGTCTGATACTGCCGGCTATAAGTTCGTAAAGATTTTCGGCACCCCGGGGTGCCGAAATACTTGCGAAAAGTTATAGCCGGCAGTATGACTTCTACCTACCACTCGGCCTGCTCGCGCACGACATCGAACGCTTCGTGCTCGCGCGGCCCGCCGCATTTTTTGACGACGCTCTCGAAGTAGCCGAGTCGATCCCTGAGAGTCTCCTGATCGTAGGCGTCGACCCCGAGCCGCGAGGCCGCGACGGTGGCCTCGATCACGGCGTAGTACCCGCGGTTAGTCGTCCTGACGCCGCGATGCTCGACGGTGCTTTCGACCGGCTTCAGCGCCCACTCGACCCACTGGGTGCCGTCGTCTTCGCCGTCGTCGCGGCGCTCGAAGGACACCTCGACCCAGGCGTCAGCGCTGTCCAGAATCGGTACGTCTTCCTCGCGGATCGTCATTGCTGCCTCGGCGAAGTCGACCGGATCGGGGGTGAACTGGACGTACCCGCGGCCGCGCTCGGTGAGGTTACGCCAGGTCCGAGTCCGCCCCCAGGTCGTCGCCGTGACGGGGTCGCCGGCGTGCAGCCCCAGCGCGGCGACGTTCCAGCGCTCGTTCGGCCCAAGCGTCGTCACGATCGACTCGATGACACCGTGGAGTTCGACCGGCCACCCGTCGGCGTCAACCTTCTCTCCGTTCATACTGCAAGCCCCCGTTCGAGTGCGATAAACAGCCCCGCCGCCGTAATGTCAGCGGTCGTCCCGGGATTGATCTCCCGGTCGATCAATTCTGCAGCCAGTTCATCCACGTCCTCGTTCCCTTCCAGGGCGGCCTGCGCGCGCTCGCTGACGCTCTCCGCCATCTCGTCGTCGTGGTTGATGGCCACGAACGTGTCTGGCTCGTCGGCAAGCAGTTCCAGAAAGATCCGCGCTGTCCGGTCGGTGACCGGCCCCTCGATCGCTTCCAGCCGCTTGGCTGCCTGGAAACTCCGCTCGAACCCGCTGGTCCACTCGCGGGCGACGCCGTCGTGGGCGGCCGAGCGCGCCATGACGTCTTCGAGGGTACGCTCGTGGGCGTATAGCGTCGGGATCGCATCGCTTCCCTGGCGGACGTCGAGGTCGTCCATCGATTCTGGCGGGTCCGCCACCGAGACGTCGACGTGCTCGAACGCGCGGTAGAAACCCGCCGCGTCAGTGACGGTCGTCGCCTCGACGACCTCGCGTGCGCCTGACTGTGAGAGGTCACCCCGTGCCGCCGCCCGGACCAGCGGGACGAGTAACAGCAACGCCCCGAACTGGGTGTTGCCTCCGCGCTGATCGCTCATACCCTCGACGGCCCGATCGAAGGCCTCGCCGATCGGAGGTCCGTCGGACCGATCAGCGGCACCTAAGCCGTCCTGAGCGCCGACCGCACCGGCCAGGAAGTGTTCGAACCGCAGATCGTCGTACTCTCGGTCGCGGTCGACGTTTCCGGGCTTGGGCGTCCCCGCGACTTCGAGCAACAGCGCCAGTTCGGCGTTCTGGGCGGCGGTTCTCATACCGATCCCTCCGCGGTCGCGAACCACTCCGCTGTCGCCTCTCGCACCCGTTCTAACACGTCGGGATCGTCGCTGGCGCGGGCGACACTGACCGCGTCCGCGCCGTATTCGAGGTATTCCCGAGCCGTTTCGCGGTCGCGGACGCCGTTGTTTGCGATCACGAACGCGTCGACTTCCGCCACGACGTCGGCGACGACGCGCTCGCTGTCCATCGCGTCGACGTGGATCACGTCCGCACCCGCCGTCGACGCCTGGACCGCCACCGCCGGTAGGTCCACCCCATCGAGTTCCGTCCGGACTTTGACGCTCACCGCCGCGCCCGTTCGGTCGGCGGCACGGACTTGCTTGCGGAGTCGATCGGGTTCGTGCAGAAGCGACTCTCCACTCCCAACGGCGCACATTTCGTCCTGCCGACAGTGGGCGTTTATCTCGACGAAAGCCTCGTGACGGGCGCAGATCTCGGCTGCGTCCCGGACTCGATCGGGCGACGTGGCACGGACGTTGACTCCTGCCTGGACCGGTTCGTCGGCCAGCGCGGCGAGTTGCGTGTCTATCCACGTGAGCGGATCGTCCGGCAGGAACTCCTCGCGGTCGCGCTCGACCATTGTCCGGGCGGCCTCGCGAGTCGACTCGTCGAGCGCGATCCCGCCAATGACGGCCGCGCCGACGTGCTCGCTGACGGCTATCGCCCATTTTGCGTCGGCCTCTCCCGAGAGACTCGCCAGTGCAACTCGCGGCTCGAATGCGGTGGTGTGGTCACGGCTCATCTGTCCACCTCGACGAGTGTATCCGTCATCCGTCCACCTCCGCGAGTGCCCGCTGGACCGCGCGGGCGACCCGCTCGGCGTCCTCGGCAGTCTCCATCGTCGTGTCCGTCCGGACGACTGGCCGGTCCAGGTCCGTGCTGTCTGTCGAATCGAGGACGAACGCGTCCGCGAACGGATACGCGTCGGCCATCCCGGCGGTACTGGGTTCGAATCCGACGGCTTCCATGAGCGTCGCTGCCGGGCCCGAGAACACCTGGCTCTCGACGAACGGCGAGACGGCGACGACTGGCGTCGATTCGAGCGCGGTTCGGAACCGATCCATCGCGACCATTGGCCCGATGCTCGTTACAGGATTCGAGGGACCGATCACGACCGGCGCGTCCAGCGCCGCAAGCACCTCGTCGGTCGGCTCCGCCTCGGTTGCACCCCTGAACTCGACGTCTTCGACCGGCGGCGTACCGTCGTGGGCGACCCACCACTCCTGAAAATGCTGGGGTCCGCCGGGCGTGTGGACGATGCTCGCGATAGGGTCGTCGCTCATCGGTAGGACCGTTCGTTCGACGCCCAGCGCCTCCGCCAGCGTCAGGGTCGCTTCGGTGAGCGTGTGGCCCTCGTCGACCAGCCCTGTCCTGGTAAGGTGGATCGCCCGGTCGCGGTCGCCGATGTGCATGAACTCCGCGACCGCCGCGAAGCGCCGCCAGCGTGAAATTTCGCGGCCGCCGGTCTGGCGGGCGTCGGGAAGATATCGCGGCCCTGCTTCGAGGCCGGCGGCGGCCGCGAGGTCGTGCAGTTCGTCGTGCGTCTCAGCCGTATCTCCCTCGATTCCCCACCAGGTGTCCCGATCGAGGAGGCCTCCCTCCAGGAAGAGGACTGTGTCCACGTCCGGACAGACGAGGTGACCCCCTAGCTCGATATCGTCGCCGGTGTTGGCCACGATGTCCGTCTCTCGGGGATCGAAGACGGCGTCGGCTCCGGCGAGCAGTTTGGGCGTACCGGTCCCGCCCGAGAGAAACGTCACCATGTTCGGCCACACGGGGGGTAGGCGAGAAAGGCTTTCGCCACCGTCGACGTGTTGAGGTGGCCGGACGGGCCACGTCCTGGCGGCCTGGCTCGTTCACGCCCGCGGGTATGCTCCGGAGGAAGCGATCACGATCGTCGGGGAAACCGGCCGAACGCCAGACGAGGCTGTCAAGGCGGGGAATGCGACCCGAGAGGGATTGCTCGGACTGTTGCAGTCGGTCGGGTGAGTGGCTGAGTCTTTTGTCGGGGGCGGCCCTACTCTCGGGTAATGAAGACGATCAAGGACAGCGTCCACGACTACATCGAGGTCGAGGGCGTTGCCAGGGACCTGCTGGATACGGCCCCGGTCCAGCGACTCCGGCACATCTCCCAGTTAGGCACCGTCACGCTGGTCTACCCTTCGGCCAACCACACCCGTTTCGAGCACTCCTTGGGTGTCTATCACCTGGCCAATCGCGCGCTTGCCCACCTCGGCATCGAGGGTCAGCAGGCCGAACGCGTCCGGGCGGCCGCGCTGCTCCACGACGTCGGTCACGGCCCCTTCAGCCACAACGTCGAGGGGCTGATCTATCGCCACACCGGCAAGTACCATGACGAAGTCCACGATCTGATCGGTACGGGCGAGGTCGCGCGCGCGCTCAGCGAGCACGGGCTCAATCCCGATCGAGTGGCCGATCTGGTAGCCGGCGACGGCGAACTCGGACAGCTCGTCTCGGGGGAACTGGACGTCGACCGGATGGACTATCTCGCGCGGGACGCCCACCATACGGGAGTCCCCTACGGTACGATCGATCACGGACGGCTCGTCCGGGAGTTGCGGTTCGTGGGCGGAGACCTCGTGCTCGACGAGGGCAACGTCCAGACCGCCGAGAGTCTTCTGCTCGCACGCGCGCTGATGAACCCGGTCGTCTACAGCCACCACGTCGCCCGGATCGCCAAGGGAATGCTCCGGCGCGGGACCGAGCGATTGTTGGCCGAGACCGATGTGACTCCTGATCGCCTTCGCCGAATGGACGACAAAGACCTGCTCGTGGCTCTACGGTCGAACGACGTCACCGAGGAATACGGCGAACGGTTGAGTTATCGTAACCTGTTCAAACGCTCGGTCTGGGCGGAGATGGACGCGGTCCCGGAAACCTTGCTCCAGGCCGATCACGACGAGATCCGCGAGTTCGAACGGGAGATCGCCGACGACGCCGATGTCCACCCCGATTTCGTGATCCTTGACGTGCCTGCGGAACCCCAGATGAAAGAGACGTCCAGTCGCGTGATCGTCGGCGGCCAGGTCCGCAAGCTCGAAGACCAGTCGACGCTGGTCCAGGCGTTGCGAGCCGCTCAGTACGACCAGTGGCGGCTCGGAGTCTACGCGCCGCGGGACGTACAGGACCGCGTAGGCGATGCGGCCGTGCGGGTCCTGGGGCTGGACCTCGAAGAAGCGCTTGTCAGCGACGTCCGGTCGGGTATCCACGCAACACTGGATGAATTCCAGTAGGCTTCAAGTCCGCTCCCGCTCACGAGTGAGTATGAACGTCGAAGGGACGATCCTTCAGGGCCGGGAGTTCGAGCCGGTCGAGGGCCGGGTCGTGTTCGAGGACGGCGAGATCACGGCTGTCGAGGAAGCCGAGACCGATAGCGATGCGATCGTGCTGCCGGCGTTCGTCAACGCTCACACGCACATCGGCGACTCCATTGCGAAGGAGGCTGGCGCAGGATTGAGTCTCGACGAACTGGTCGCACCGCCGGACGGGCTGAAACACCGGCTCCTGCGGCAGGCTTCCCGCGAGGAGAAAGTCACCGCGATGCGGCGCTCGCTGCAGTTCATGGAGGCATCGGGGACGGGCGCGTTCGTGGAGTTCCGCGAGGGTGGCGTTACGGGCGTCGAGATGCTCGAAGACGCTCTGGCGGGATTGGCGATCGAGAGCGTCACGCTCGGTCGCGAGACGACAGACGCCATGGAAGTGAGCGACGGTTTCGGAGCCAGCGGCGCGCGTGACGGCGATTTCGACGCCGAACGCAACGCCACCCGCCGCGCAGACAAGCTATTCGGGATTCACGCTGGCGAACGCGACAGTGCCGACATCAACCCTGCTCTGGACCTCGACCCCGACTTTCTCGTTCACATGGTCCACCCCGACCCACTGCATCTGGAACGGCTGGACGACGAGGCGACGCCGGTCGTGGTCTGCCCGCGGTCGAATCTCGTCACCGACGTCGGCGTCCCCCCGGTTCGCGAGTTGCTCGACCGGACGACGGTCGCGCTGGGGACGGACAACGTCTTCCTCAATAGTCCATCTATGTTCCGCGAGATGGAGTTTGCGAACAAGCTCGCCGACGTCTCCGCCCGCGAGGTGCTGGGGATGGCGACCTGGGCGGGCGCGGACATCGCCGGGCTGGACTGCGGTGTGATCGATGAAGGCAAGGACGCGCGTCTGCTCGTGCTCGACGGCGATTCTGACAACCTCGCTGGCGCACAGGACGTCGTCCGTGCCGTGGTTCGGCGGGCCGGGGTGGACGACGTGCGAGAGGTCGTGCTCGGTTGACCGGCCGAAGGGTTTTCACTCGGACCGCCGAATCATTCGGTGAACCCGCCGACGCCGCCGGGGAGATACGATGCACCGAGGACGCACTTACAACCACGCGAAGGTACAGGAGTTCTGGCAGTACCGCTGGGACCAGGAGGACGTCTACGAACTGGATGAGGTCGAGGACCCGCTGTACGTCCTGGGGATGTTTCCCTACACTTCGGGGAACCTCCACATGGGCCACGTCCGCAACTACGCCATCACGGACGCCTACGCCCGATTCAAGCGAATGCAGGGCCACGACGTCCTCCATCCGATGGGATGGGACGCCTTCGGGCTCCCGGCCGAAAACGCGGCCCACGAGCGCCACACTGACCCTCAGTCGTGGACCGAGTCGTGCATCACCCAGATGCGCGAGGAGATGGCTGAGATGGGCTTTGGCTACGACTGGACCCGTGAGGTGACGACCTGCGAGTCGGAATACTATCGGTGGAACCAGTACTTCTTCGAGCAGTTCTACGAGGAGGGACTGGTCGATTACCGGGGGGCCGAAGTCAACTGGTGTCCCGACTGCGAGACGGTTCTCGCGGACGCCCAGGTCGTCGATCCACCCGCGGAGACCGAACTCGACCCGAACGTCGAGGGGGTCTGCTGGCGGTGTGAGACCCCCGTCGAGCGCCGGGAACTCGACCAGTGGTTCTTCACGATCACCGACTACGCCGACGAGCTACTGGACGGGCTGGACGACCTGGAGAGGTGGCCCGACAGCGTCACCGAGATGCAGCGCAACTGGATCGGCCGCCGGGAGGGGGCGCGGGTGGCCTTTAGGGTCGAGGACTACGGCGAAATCGAGGTCTTCACCACCCGGCCAGACACGGTCGCCGGCGCGACGTATCTCGCAGTCGGCCCGGGCCACGACCTCGCACACGCGCTGGCAGAGGAAGACGGGGCCGTCGAGGAGTACCTCGAGGAGTACGACCCGGCAGCGATGACGGGCGTCGAGACTGACCTGACGGCCACCAATCCCGTCACAGGTGAGCAACTCCCGGTGTACGTCGCGGCCTACGTGCTGGACGACGTCGGGACTGGCGCGGTTATGGGAGTACCCGGGCACAACGAGCGCGATCACGAGTTCGCGACCGCGATGGATCTGCCGATCCGAACGGTCGTCGAACCGCGCGGGGACGGGACCGTCGAGATCGACGCCGAGCGCGAGCCCTACACCGGTGCGGGTCGGCTGGTCGACAGCGGCGAGTACTCGGGACTGTCGACCACTGAGGCCCAGACCAAGTTGATCGAGGACGTAGAGGCCGTCGAACCGGACACGCAGTACCGGCTCCGGGACTGGCTGATCTCCCGCCAGCGGTACTGGGGGACACCGATCCCGGTCGTTCACTGCGAGGAGTGTGGCCCCGTCCTCGTGCCCGGGGAAGATCTCCCCGTCGAACTGCCGGAATTCGTCCAGACGCGGGGCAACCCGCTTGATGCGGCTACCGAGTGGAAGGAGACGACCTGTCCCGAGTGTAGCGGGCCGGCCGAACGGGAGACAGACACGATGGACACGTTCGTCGACTCCTCGTGGTACTTCCTGCGCTATCTCTCACCCGATCTGGACGAGGCCCCCTTCGACCCGGAACTGGCCAACGAGACTCTCCCTGTGGACGTCTACGTCGGTGGTAAGGAACACGCCGTCCTGCACTTGCTGTACATACGCTTCTTTGCGCGGGCACTGTCGGACGTGGGGATGCTGGAGCATCGCGAACCCGTCGAGCGGCTAATCAATCAAGGGACGGTGCTGCACGAGGGCACGAAGATGTCCAAGACGAAGGGCAACGCAATCGCGCCTCACGAGTACGGCGCGGAGACGACGCGGTTGTTCGTGTTGAGCGCGGCCCACCCCAACCGGGACTTCGACTGGGCGGCCAAGGACGTCGGCGAGGCCTACGACCTCCAGCAGCGGATCTACGGGATGGTCTACGAGTTCGCCGAGGGGATCGAGACGGCCGATCGTGACGGGCCTGCAGAGCGGTACCTCTGGCGGGAACTCGACCGGACAGTCGAGGCCGCGACGGCGGACTACGAGCGGTTCAGTGTCCACCAGGCGATCGGCGAGGTGCGGACGTTGGCGCAGCTGCTCGGGCAGTACCGAGCCTACGACGCGCCAGACGGAGAGACGTATCGCCGCGGCCTAGAGACGCTGCTCAGGTTGATCGCGCCAGTCGCCCCTTACCTGGCCGAGGAGTGCTGGAACATGCTGCGGGCGGAGGGATTGATCGTCGAGGCCGACTGGCCGACCCCCGAGGGTGAGATCGAGGCTTACGACCGGGAGCGGACGCTCGTCGCCACGGTCAGAGACGATGTCCGGGACATCGTCGACACGGCCGGGATCGACGACCCCGACCGGATCGAACTGGTCGTCGCCCCGAAGTGGAAGTATAACGCATACGAGACGGCCCAAGCGTCAGAGGAGTCAACCGTCTCGGCGGTGATGGCCGAAGAGCGTCTTCGAGAGCGCGGCGAGGCCGCGAAGTCGTACGCTCAGTCCCTGGCGCAGCGTGGCCAGGGGCTAGAGCCGATCCTCTCCCGGGCGACCGAGCGATCAGAACTCGAACGCGCGTCCTGGTTGCTCGACGAAGAGTTCGGTGCCGCCGTCGAGGTGGTTGACGCTTCGGCGGCCGACGACGAACTCGCAGCAAAAGCCGAACCCGGGAAACCGGCGATTCGGATCTCCTGACCGGCTGTTTCACTTTCGCCGTCCGCTCCAAACCCACAAGTCGATCCAGCCCCCAGTACCGGCAGAGATGGGAGGCCGCCAGTTGCTCGCGGAGTCGGACGTGCCCTTCGATCCCGAAGCTGTTGAGATCGACGACAGCGAGGTACTCGAACTCCTGGAGCCAGTCGTCCGCGAGTGGTGGGTCGAGCATTTCGGCGCGTTCGTCCCCGACAACGGCGGCTTCTTCACCCCGCCACAGAAGGGGGCGATCCCGCTCATCCACGAGGGTGAGAACGCGCTGATCGCCGCACCGACAGGGAGTGGAAAGACGATGGCGTCTTTCGTCGGAATAATCAACGAACTGTTCGCCCGCGACCGGACGGACGATCTAGACAACTCAGTCTACTGCCTGTACATCTCGCCGCTCAAATCGCTGGCCAACGACATCCATCGGAACCTGGAAGTCCCGCTCGACGGCATCACCGAGAAACTCGACGAGCGCGGCGAGGACGTCGAGATCCGCCACGCGATCCGCCACGGCGACACCGACGATACCGAGCGTCAGCGCATGCTCGAAGAGACGCCGCACATCCTCAACACGACCCCGGAGACGCTGGCGATCCTGCTGAACTCCCCGAAATTCAAGAAGAAGCTCGAAACCGTGGAATACGTGATCGTCGATGAGATCCACAGCCTCGCGGCGAACAAACGTGGGACGCACCTCTCGGTCTCGTTGGAGCGTCTGGAGGCGATGGCAGAGACCTCGCCGACCCGGATCGGCTGTTCCGCGACCGTCGAGCCTCTGGAGACGATGGCGGAGTTCCTCGTCGGTTTGGACGACCAGGGTAGTGCAGTCCGCGATTACGAGATCGTCGACGCTCGCTTCGCCCGGGAGTTCGACATCGAGCTGTCCTGTCCTACCGACGACCTCATCAACACGCCCCGGGACGTCGTAACCGACCGGTTCTACGAGCAACTGCACCAACTCATTCAGGACCACACCAATACGCTGGTGTTCACGAACACACGTTCTGGGGCCGAGCGAGTCCTGCATAACCTGCGAGCGAACTTCGAGGCATACGACGAGGATAACTCCGGTGCCCATCACGGGAGCCTCGCGAAAGGCCAGCGCGAGGCCGTCGAGCAGCAACTCAAGGCAGGGAACGTCGACGTGGTGACGACTTCGACGAGCCTCGAACTGGGGATCGACATGCCCCACATCGACCTCGTGGTGCAGGTCGGCTCGCCCAAATCGGTAGCAGCGTTGCTCCAGCGCGTCGGACGGGCGGGCCACCAATTGGGCGAGACCGTCACCGGGCGGGTGATTGCACTGGATCGGGACGAACTGGTGGAGTGTGCAGTGATGCTAAAGAAGGCCGAAGAGGGGTTCGTCGACCGGGTATTCGTTCCGGAGGCAGCCCAGGACGTGGCCGCCCAGCAGGTCTACGGGATGGCGATCAACGGCCCACGACCGGAAGAATCGATCCGGGAGATCCTGACGCGGGCCTATCCCTACCGGAACTACGGCGACGAGCAGTGGGAGTCGCTAATGCGGTATCTCACGGCTGATTACCCTGACCTGGAGGAGAAGAACGTTTACGCGAAGATCTGGCGCGATACCAACCATCCCCCCAGCGGACAGCACCACTACGAGGAATTTCCGGTCGGCGAGCCGTTGATCGGCAAGCGCGGTCGGATGGCCCGTGTCATCTACATGACCAACATCGGGACGATCCCCGACAGCTTCACCTGCGACGTGTTCACCCGCGGCGGAGACGAGTGGGTCGGCCAACTCGACGAGTCTTACCTCGATACTCTGGAATCCGGAGACGTGTTCGTCCTGGGCGGCGAGCACTTCGAGTTCCGGTACCGCCGTGGCTCGAAAGTCTACGTCGATCGCACCTCGGCGAGGCCGACTGTCCCCTCGTGGTTCTCCGAGCGGCTCCCCATGAGCTACGATCTCGGTCGGGAGGTCCTGGCGTTCCAGCGTGAGTTGCTGGAACGCCTCGCCGAGGGCGGTCGCCCCGAGGTCCGGCTGTGGCTCCGGGAGTTCCCCATCGACGAGCACAGCGTGCGGGCGATCGCCCGACTCTACGACGAACAGGTCCGCTACGCCGGGGCTGAGAGCGTCGCGACCGACGAGCGACTCGTCATCGAAGAGGTTCGGGACCGCGGGGAATACGAGCGCCGCTATCACGTCCACTCGACGTACGGCCGTCGGTTCAACGACGGGTTCTCCCGACTGCTGGCCTACCACGTCGCCCAGCATGCCACGGCCAACGTCCAGGTCGCTGTCGCCGATAACGGCTTTACGCTCTCGATGCCGCTCAACCGGAAGGTCGACGTCGAGGGGATCGTCGCAGATCTCGATCCGTCGGCGGTCCGGGCGGACCTGCGGGCCAGTCTCGACGGTACCGACCTGCTCGAACGGTACTTCCGAATCAACGCGACGCGGGCACTGCTGATCCTGAAACGCTACAAGGGGTACGAGAAGTCCGCCAGCGAACAGCAGTTCAACGCCGACATGTTGCTGGATTTCGCCACTGACCTGGAGCAGTTCGCCGTCGTCGAAGAGACCTATCGGGAGATCCTGGAGGACAAACTCACCATCGACGCCATCGAAACTGTCCTCGGGCACATTCAGGCGGGGAAGATCGACGTTTTCAAACACCGCGTCGACACACCGACGCCGCGGGCGTTCGGGTTGGCGACGCTCTCAGCGAGCGACGTCGTGCTGGCGGAAGACGAGTCCGCGGTGCTACAGGAGTTCCACCAGCGGGTGTTGGCGGAGATCGATGACGAGGGTGAGGATCCCGTCGCTGTCGAGTGATCACTCGCTCAGTTCCCACACCTGTACGTCGTCCATTCGGTCCTGCGGACTGAGGTCGGTGACGCTCGACCCCCTCACGGTGACGAGTTTCCAGGCGGCAGCCACCCCGGCACGAAGTGCCTTGGCGTCATCCCAGCCCCGTTCGTGTGCCCATAGTATCGCCGCGAACATCGCGTCCCCGGCACCGACGGTGTCGACTACTTCGACGTCGACGGCCGACGAATAGAAGGTACTCTCGGGCGTGACCATTACCGCGCCCTCGCTACCCATCGAGGCGATGACACGCTCGAACCCCATCTCCTGGACGCGCAGTGCTGCCTCCTCGCAGTCGTTAATCGTCTCGACTTCGATGCCGGTTGCCCGCTCCAGTTCGGCGCGGTTCGGTCGGCAGTACTCGTAGTTCTCTTCGAGTTCCATGAGGACGTCGCCGTGGAGATCGACCGCAGTCTTCCAGTCGCCAGCGCTTGCCAGTCGGTCGACCGCATCGGCGTCCATTCCCGGTGGGAGGCTTCCGCCGATGTTGAGGATCGCCGGATCGTGCCGCTGAATCGTCTCGACCAGCAGATCGACGATGTGTTCGGTCACTTCCGGTCCTTCCTGCCGTAGCTGGTACTCGACTCGCTCCGACAGCTCGTCTTCGCTCACCCGCGTCGTCTGTGGCGCTTCCGGTTCGGGGACGAGAATCGTCGTGTTGATTCGTGTCGGTGCCGATTCGATCGTACAGAAGTCCGTGGGAATGCCGAAATCCTCGAGATCCTGTTCGATGAAATAGCCCGTGAAACCACCGATGATCCCGGATGCGAGCGTCTCGCCCCCGAGAGCGTGCACGAACTGCGAGACGTTGATGCCGTTGCCACCCGAGTCGAACTTCGCACCGGCTGACTTCTGTACGGCGTCCGGTTCCAGTGGTTCGTCCATTTCGATCGTCTGGTCGACCGCAGGGTTCGGCGTCAGCGTGAGTATCATACCTTAGGTATTACCCCAACCGGACTTAATTACAGTTGGTTTGTCGACCCCGTCGGATAGCCGATATCAGCTGTCGCTATCCGTCCAGAGCCGTTCGCCGAGCGCCGCCGACAGATCGCTCAGGTAGACGCCCCCCCACAGCGCGACGAGAATCCCGCCGATGGAGTTGTAGATGATATCCCACAGCGTATCGTAGACGCCGTACTGTGTGAGCACCGCCGACACGCCGAATGCGTCGGCCGTGAGTCCGATCGTAAACTCCAGAAGCTCCCAGAGAACGCCAAAGGCGAGTACGAACAGCAGGATGATTACCGCGATGAACTTCTTCGGCAGATAGACGGACTCGGAGTGTTCGTCGATCGACCGCACTGTCGCGTACCCCGCGGCGGCCACGACCGATGCCGACAGTGCGTGGGTCATGTGGTCCCACCAGGCTAGCTCGGAGTAGAACTTCCAGTCCAAACCTGGGATACCCACCGTGCCGAGCGCGTGGAGGAAAGCGGCGCTGGTAATCCACAGCGTGATCCGGGGGTCCATCGGGATCTGGTAGTCCCGTTCGAGGATCGAGGGGAGCTGAGTCACTGCCAGCGCCACGCCTGTGTTGACGATGATGCCGACGCTCCCGCGTTCGATACCGATGAAGAGCAGGCCGACCAGCATCAACTCCATCAGGTGCGACAGCTGTCGCTGGCGGTGTTTGGAGGGGAGCCACCGGTAGAGGAAATCGCTCACACGCGTTCACCCCCGCTTTCCTCAGTAATCGCGTCGCTGATCTCCTCGAATCGGGGATCGTCTTTCCCCCCACGTCGCCGGAAGTACAGCGCGAGGGCGAGCCCCGCGCCGACGCCGGCGGCTGCCGAGTAGATCCACTCGTACATCAGGTCGTCGTTCGTCGTGATGTAGTTGGTACCCAGGTAGACGTCGAACCCCCACTGGAGGAGTCCCCACAGCGCGGCGGCCGCGAGGGTCGCGACGACGACGAGGACCACGGCGAACCCCGGCGAGAGCCGGACCGGCGTGAACGCGTTGAGTTCGACGACGACGACCAGCGCGACGGCTGCGACGGCGAAGTACACGGTGAACTGACTCGACAGCCGCTCGTTTCCGAGCGCGAGGCCGATTATCGGAAGCGCGGCCACCAGGAGGATCTCCCAGGGTAACATCACGTAGGGGGACCGGTATGCCAGCGGCGGGATCACCCCCAGTATGACTAGCCCGAGTGCGAAGACCGACCACAGTGGACCAGTGGCGATGACGATCCCGACCGCAGTCGCCGCGAGCAGCGTGAGCAGCGCCCACGCGACGGCGGCGTTCCGGCGGTTGTCGCTGAGTAACTTTTCGAGTTCCGAGACAGCCATATCGGCAGTATGACCTTCCGGCATAAAATTGTGTAAGCTTCGACAGCATCACGCCGCGAAGAGCGTGTACACCGTCCCGTAACTGATCAGGGCCGTCGTGACGCCACCCAATGAGGTGAACGCAATCCCGAGCGGCGACCTCGAACGGAGGATCTGACGATCGAGCGTGGCGACGGTCGGCATCGATCCCGAGAGCGCGACCAGCCCGCCACAGGCCAGTCCGACGGCGACGATAGAGAACACGAAGTGATACGACACCTCCAGAGTCGGCGGCGTCATGACCAGGGCGGTAACGCCGTAGAGAATACCGATCCCAGCGCGCCGATCGAGGAACGTCGTCCACGAGCGGCCAGTGACGCGCGTGATCGTGACGGCCGTGAACCAGAAGACGGTCAGCTCGATGGCGAACGCCCCCAGAAGGTGGACTGTCGGATCACCGTGGAGCAGAACCGTCCCGTCCAGGAACTGCACGTCAAGGGGATAGAACAGCCGGGGCGGCTCGCCCGTCACCAGGTCCCCCCACGGATGAGACAGGAGACCGGCAGTCGCTGCGAGGCCGACCGTCCGTCCCGACAGCGGCGTCTTGGTCCGGCTCAGGCTTGCGACGACCAGTCCGGCGAGAACGAACGTCCCGACGACGATCCCGCCGGTCGGACCGCTTACGATGTACGCGCCGGCGGTGAGGGTAGTGAGAACGGTTGCGGCGACGATGCGACCGGCCGCCCGCAGTACCGGTGACCTCTCCCAGGTAGCGGCCCAGAGCCCGAACGCCGGCCCGGCGACCATGGCGACGACCAGCGAGTGGGTGATCGACCGGTGTACCCCGCGGGTCGCGTCCCAGAACACCCCCGGCTGGGTCGCCGACTCGACGGTCAGCCGGCTGACGTCGAGCGCGATTGCCGCATAGGCGACGTCAACGTCAGGGATCGCGGCGAACGAACCCGCAACGATCCCGAGCGTCAACGCGTCGCGTGCCGACCAGCCACGCCAGTCCGCGATCAGCGTCGCGAGGGCGAACGCCAGCAGTGCGTGTCCGATGAACACATCAGAGAAACGACGCCAAAGAGTATAAATTGATCGTGTGAGCGTTTTCCATGCTACGTCACCGGCCGACCGCCTCTCCACCTCGACACTACCCTTTTTACTACGGGCAGTGTACAGAATCGTATGTACGTCCGGGACGCCAAGAACCGAGAAGAGGTCTGGTTGCTCGATCGAATAGAGGAGATGGACCTGGACGAGACGGCCTTCCGATCGCGTGACTACGTCATCGCCATCGACGAAGAGACTAACGAGAAGGCCGGGTTCGGACGGATACGAACCCACAAGACCGACGACGAGACTGTCTGTGAACTCACGAGTATCGGCGTCCTCGATGAGTGGCGCGGCCAGGGGGTCGGCGCTCACGTCGTCGAACGGTTGGTCCAGAAGGCCAGCGACCAGGACTTCGACATCGTCTACTCGTTAACCGACCAGCCGAAGTATTTGGGTCAGTTCGGCTTCGATCGGATCGAGGTCGATGCCCTCCCGGAGAAGTTACGTGACCGTCTGACGGAGAAACGCGAGGGGGTCCAGCCCGAGGCTGTGCCGACCCGTTTGCGCATCGAGGAATTCTCGGTCCCGCAGGATCGCCGCGAGGCGTTCAAGACTGCCGACGCAGAGGACGAACCTGAACCAACTGAGTCGCCAGAGGACTTCGGGATAGACCCAGACGACGCGACTTACAAGTACGACACTGGGTGAGTGATAGTGATTACTGTAGCGATTTACCGCTACGACCGCACGCAGCCGTGCGGTCGATGTGGACCAGACCTACAGTCATCACTATGAGAGGCGTCCGGTCGTGACTGTTGTCACTATGATCGGCACGACCGTCCAGTTAGCGCGACCGATACGGCAATGGCTTTCATAGCCAGTATCAGTGCGAAGATATTTTACTCGTGGATCGCTTATCTCGCTTCAATGAGTGACGAGGGGGTAGACGAGAGCAAGCGGGCGACGCTACGCCGGTTCGCAGCCCTCGGGACTGCGGGTTCTATCGCCCGCTTCGCGGGTGGGGCCGAGGCCGCAGGCGGCTCCGGATCTGACGCCCGCGACGCCATCGCTGGTTATCTCGAAGCCACGCCGGGAGCGCACTTCTCGAAGGTCCGCGACGACCTTCAGCTTGGAACCGGCGAGACCCAGCATCACCTTCGCCAGCTTCTCGAGGCTGAAGCTATCGAAGGCTACGAAGACGGCGACTACCGGCGGTTCTTCCCGGCTGGTCGGTTCGACGAGTTCGAGAAGATCGCGCTGTCGTATCTCCGTCGGGACACTGCCCGCGGAATGTTGCTCGCCCTTCTCAAGGATCCCGGAGTCACCGGCGGGGAAATTGCCGATGCTGTCGGCGTCTCCCGGCCGACGATCAGCAAATACGCAAGCGAACTCGAAGAAGCCGGCTTGCTGACGCGGGACGACGGCTACGGCGTCGTCGATCCGGAGACGGTCGTGGTTCTACTGGTACGATACGCCGATTCGTTCGACGCTGGCGTCGAGGCGTTCGCGGCCGACGCCGCGGACGTCGTCACGTACGATCCGTAGTCCGTCATATCCACTCGGACGTGACTCTGTTACACGGCGCGACACCACATCAACTGGTATAGGCTGTGACAGCCGATATCTGTGACAGCATGTCTTAACTAAATCACGTCCGAGTGGATAGTGACTGCTGTAAGTCAATGCCACATCGACCGCCCGCAGTCGGGCGGTCCTACCGGTACATAGTTACAGCAGTCACTGTCAATCGCTCTCCCTGAACGACCAGCCGAACCCAGGAGCGAAAAGCAGCCGGTCAGGCGGTGACCATCCAGGTCGTAGATGAGGAGTATCCCCACTTCTCGACGTCGAGATCG
>JAZKRQ010000044.1:0-17288 GCA_036628575.1 Halapricum sp. | reverse complement strand
GTCAGATTGTCGCTCTCGGTGACGTCGTCCTCGTCGGAATCGACCCAGCGGACGTTCACGTCGACACCCTTCTCCAGGCCGGCGTGTTTCAGCGCCTCGTTGACGCTCATGTAGGCGTCTTCGAGGTCGTACTTGCCAACGAGGGCGATGTCGACCTCGCCAGTCCGCTCCTGGGTGACCAGTTCCCGCCAGCTGTTGTCCCGTTCGTCCTCGGGGAGGGCTCGGTCGGCCAGTCCGAGCTGCTCCATGACGTACTCGTCCAGTCCCTCTTCTTCGACCATCAGCGGGACGTGGTAGATGTCCTCGACGTCCGGGTTCGAGAAGACGGCGTCGACGGGGACGTCACAGAACAGCGCGATCTTCTCTTTGACGTCCGGGTGGAGCTTGTCCTCGCAGCGACCCACCAGGATGTCCGGCTGGAGACCGATACTCCGGAGCTCCTTGACGGAGTGCTGGGTCGGTTTGGTCTTTTGCTCGCCGTTCTTGCTATAGGGGACGAGCGTGACGTGCGCGAAGAGAATGTCGTTGTCGTCCTGCTCGTGGGCGAACTGCCGCAGCGCCTCCAGGTAGGGCATCCCTTCGATGTCGCCAACGGTGCCGCCGACCTCGACCAGACAGACGTCGGTCCCCTCGGCGGCCTCGCGGATCCGCCGTTTGATGTCGTCGGTGATGTGAGGGATGATCTGGACCGTTTTCCCGAGGTAGTCGCCAGCACGTTCCTTCTCGATGACGTGCTGGTAGGTCTTCCCCGTGGTGACGTTGTGGTCGAAGGTCATGTCCTCGTCGAGGAACCGCTCGTAGTTCCCCAGGTCGAGGTCGACCTCGCCGCCGTCCTTGAGGACGTAGACTTCCCCGTGCTGGAAGGGGTTCATCGTCCCGGCGTCGACGTTCAGGTACGGGTCGATCTTCACCGCGGTGACGTCGAACCCGGCGTTTTTCAGGAGACGGCCGGTGCTGGCGGCCGTGATCCCCTTGCCGAGACCGGACATCACCCCGCCGGTCACGAAAACGAACTTGTTCCCGAGTGTGGGGTCGTACCCCGTATCGGACTCAGTGGGCATACTGACGGTGCGCTCGCGCGAGTCAAAACGATTTCGGGACCGGCCTCGTTCGTGGACGCCTGCCATAGTGACTGCTGTACGTCAATACCGCATCGACCGTCCGCTGTCGGGCGGTCGGACTGGCACATAGGTACAGCAGTTACTATACCGACGGACGTAAGCCCTGATACTTTCAGTCGTGACCGGTTCGACTGAAGCAGTATCAAAAGTTCCGTCCGTCGGTATATCAATCGCCCCCGACCTTCGTCGTCACCCGGAAATTCTCGGGCGGACTGATGATGCCGGCGACAGTCCCCATTGAGTGAATGACGGTCACGAGGGGGGCAAGCGGCAGCGCCAGCAGCCAGCCCGCGTGGCGATCGCCGTAGTAGGCGACCCCGCGGAGGAACCAGAAAGCCGTGAACAGCCCCAGGCCCAGCGACGCCAGAAGCAGCGCGCCGCCGTAGGCGACCGACGCGCCGAGTAGCGACAGGGGCAACACCACGATAGTCACGATCGGCGACAGCGCCCAGGCGTAGTTACGGACGCGGGTCAGAAGCTCGTAACGAAGCGGGAGCATCTTCGAGGCCCGGAGGTTCCCGGCCGACCAGCGCCGGCGCTGCTGGGCGATCTCGTACAGTGACGGCGGGGCCTCGTTGCGACAGACCGCTTCGGACAGCGCGAAGTCGATGTCGTACTCCCGGAAGGCCGCCCAGACGAAGGCGGTGTCCTCGACGAGCGTCTCCCGGTCCCAGGTGACCGCGTCCTCGACCTCGGTCCGGACGGCGATCCCGCCGCCCCAGGCGAAAAGCGGGATCGAGAGCCGCGCGAAAGCCCGCTGTTCGATCTGGACGCCCATCCGGTAGACGTCCGCGAGGAAGCTCAGACTCGATCCAGTCCGTCGAGGCTTCTCCCGAAGCTGGACGATATCGGCGTCGGGCAGCCCCTCGAAGGACTCGACGATACTGTCCTCGTCCAGATAGAGGACGAACTCCCGGTCGGTGTCGATAGCCTGGCGTGCCCACTCCTGGGCGCGCCCCTTCCGGACGGCCCTGGAATCGAAGTTCTCGGGGACGACGTGGACGCTCGCGCCGGCCACGTCGATGGCCTCCTCGGCGATCACGTGGACATCGTCGAGCCCGTTCGGGAGCGAGTCGACTGTCTCCTGGACGACTGCGGCGGCGTCGACGGTCATGATCCGGACCTGTACGTCCTCGGGCCCGTACTCGTTAGGCGGGGCCTCGTACCCCGCGCCGATCACGTAGGTCAACACGACCCAGAGGATCGCGGTGCCGCCGAAGAGGATCGTTACCCCCCACAGCGCGATCCCGAACAGCGAACCGAGACCGGCGTCCGCGGTGATGGTCGTGGTCGGAGTAGCCTGTCCGGGTGCGCTCCCCGGGCCCGAAACGACAGTCGGTGCGAACAGCGTCGCGGCCCCGCCGACGAGCAGCGCCAACGTGACCGCGATTAGCGCAATTCGTTCCGTGTTCATCGTACCCGATCCAGTCGCCACACACCCTTGAACCGGACAGGCCCTCCGGACGGATACACTCGTTTTGGTCCCGTTTTCGAGCCCTAAAACGGGTTTAACTGAGACAAATCGAATGACTGCACGGCCGTGGTTGGTCCTGTCGTGAAAAGTATTCACACGCGGCTCGGTACGTCCGAGGAGCGGGTTAGGACCGTCCCGCAGTCCGGGCGCGCTGGCCCCGAGGAAGCGATCGGGCGTGACAATCCGTGCGACGAACCTGGATTCGGACGAAGACTATGCGTCCACTTTTTCGAGCGCGTCGAGATCGAGCTCGAACCGCGGCCGACCGTCGACGACTTCTCGCCGGACGGGCAGGGATTTCCCCTGCAGTTCCCCCACCTCGTCGGGGCCGAGATCGTAGGCCGAAAGCAGCGTCTTCAGGTCGCAGTTGGGACCCCACACCGGCGGGCGCTTCAGTTCGCGCTCGAAGACGTTCCCGGCCGGTGTCTCCAGTACGATCCGGACGACGTCACCGTCGTCGCCGACCGATTTGACCGGCAGCGTCGAGAGATCTGTCCCCGCCTTGACCGCCCCCAGCGCGTCCGCAATGTCGTCGATGTCGTCGGACATTCTCTGGCCGAAAGGTGACCGTCGACACTCATAACGGTACCGCGTCGGTCGTGAACATCCTGGAGATAGACTACACTCTCACGTTCGACCAGCACTATACCGCCGGACGTAACTTTTGATACTGCTTCAGTCGAACCGGTCACGACTGAAAGTATCAGGGCTTACGTCCGTCGGTATATGAAGCGTTTGACGTGACAGCACCCCCATATCGCAGTTCCAAACAGCACGTCGATCGTCATCTCTTCGACCGTCGACCGTCGTGAAGTGCTCTATAGCAATGTCAATTTTATCTTTCAGTAATAATAAGATATTTATAGATAGATACTAGTATAAAGATATAGAATATAAATATATGAATCAACAAAAAGAAGAAAATAGTAACTCACAGGTTAGCCGTCGTTCGTTGCTTCGGAACGCTGGTCTTACCGGTGCCAGTATTATTGGCATATCGGGAAGGGGGAGTGCAAACTCAACGATAGAGAGAGAAATTACTGAACTCGAAGGTAGGGAGAGGGCGGAGTTCCTCCGAAAGGCACGGCTTGACTCTAATACCTGGCTAATCGAAACTACACTTCGACGCGATGATTTACGGCCCAAAGTATCCAAGGGGAAAGTCATCAAGGTGAGGAATGCCCATAGGGATAGTGACATAAAAACCGAAAAGTACCATTTAGTTCTCATTCCATATGAACCCGTTAGCTATGGTTCAAAAGGTAATACAGATCGCGAAGAAGCTGTGCTGCTTTGGGTTGACAAGAGATTGCCTTCTATAGATCTCCCTCAAATTATTTCACATAAAATAAATAATAAAATAACATATAAAAAACCCGATCAGCTGGAACGAAATGATGATGTTACCGGAGAGACTACTAGAACGGTTGTCACGACATATACTGTAAAAAACGGTAGGGTACAATCAAAAACCCGAGAAGCCGATCCCAGCTCACCAGCCGGAAAAGATAGTATCATCACATCAGATGTTTGTTGTGAAGTACGATCATATAACTGTGAGGATATTAGTCTTTGGTGTTATCTTGGTATTGCGGGCTCACTTGCAGGAACTTATTGGTCATGTAGTGTCTGTTTGGTAGACCCAACGCGCGTCACTTGTGGAAAATGTGCCTTTATTGCAGTGACAAGTTCAGGTTCCACATACGGTTGTCTGAGTGATATCGACTGTGAACCACAAGCAGATTGCATTGATATGACAGAGGTCCCAGTAGAAGAACGATGCTCAACCTGTATTAATATCGATCATCCTAACTGTTAATAAATAATATATAAATATGTTACATCTACTTATTATAATAGGAGTCATTTTTATTGCTATACTTAGCGTGTCCTCCTACCGCCACAGAGAGTCGAACCGGTATCGAATCGGAGTGATACTGCTCGACGGCGGAATCGTCATCAATCTGCTCGTCGTAACTTTCTACGACCGCCTGAAGTCAGTCGTGCCCGAAGCGGTTCTGCTCGCAGTGCTGGCAGGTGCGTTCGTCGCGATCACTGTCGGTGGATATGCGTACTATACAGCAGTCCGAAACCGGACATAACAGGACCAGATCGCGTCACCGGTTGACGAGCACGTCGATGGTCGCGTCGTCGACGTGCTGGGACTCGCGTCCGGCACCGTAGGTCTTCGCCAGCGCGATCGCGGTTCCGGTCTCGGAGTCGCCGAAGTCCGGGGAGAGTTCCGACTCCAGCAGATCCGAGGTCCAGGTAGTCTCCTCGTAGGCGATGTCTCCGCGGACGAGGCCGAGACACAGCGATACCAGAATAGAGTTCATCGCCCCGGAGACGAACCCGGGGTCAGCACCGCCGGCTTCGCTGAGTTCAGCCGGATCGACCGCCGCGCCACCGACGGTCGCCGCGAAGGCCATTGCCCCCGCAGCCAGTTCGGGCGCGGTGAACTCGGGGTCGTCCGGACGGGGCTGGTACTGTTCGAGCGCCCGCAGAGTCTCCTCGCGGACATCCTCGTCCAGATCCAATGTCTCGACTAGCCGGTCGACGTAGGCCTCGGCGTCCAGTCGCGGGATCTCGACGTCGACCGTCTCGTCGAGGGTCTCCAGCCAGTCGTACAGTGCCCGCGGCTCGAACTCCCCGGCCTCGGCGATATCGGTCGCGTCGACGTCCACGTCGTTGATCCGACAAGCCGCGAGCAGCGCCGCCCCGGCGAGTTCGCCCGCGTCCTCGACGGCGACGTCAGCGACAGCGTCGCTGACCATCCCACGGGCGAACAGCCTGACCGGGGCCTCGATCCCCCGCGACTCCGCGAGAGCATCGACCTCCTTCTGGACGGCGTCTTCGGTGAGGTCGGCACCGAGGCTGTCCCGGTCGCCGGGGAGCCAGACGACGGTCGCTCCGGCACGCTTTTGCTCGACCTCGCCGGTTTCTGACAGCGACTCCAGCTCGGATCCCGCCGCCGACTCGTCGACGTCTAACTGTTCGGCGACGCGACCAGTCGTGGGAAGTTCGTCGGGGAACAGCGACCGCACAACCCCCAGAACGTCCGCGTCGGGTCCATCCACCTCCGCATCTCCGTCACCCCCGGCGGTCGCTTTCGGCTCGTCGGTCGCTTCGGCTGTCTGGCCCCCGTTGCCGGCGGCGGCCGCCCCCGAGTCCTGCTCGGCAGTCACCTGATCCCCGTCGTCGCTCGAAGCAGAGCCGCTCCTGCCCGCCATCGGTGCGCCCGTATCGGGATCGAGCTGATACCGCTGGGCGGTCTCGAGGTGATCCTCGCCGAGAACGTCCCGGATCTCCTTGTAGCGGTTGCGGACCGTGACCTGGCTCGTCTCCGAGACGTCCCCGAGTGCGTCCTCGTCAGCACCCTCGACATCGTTAATAGCCGCAGCGAGATAGAGAACAGCCCCTGCAGTCCCCGCAGGCGAAGTCCCCCCGGCGATCGTCTTGGGGTCAGCCTCGAAAGTATCCTCGAGGATGCGCTTGCCCACGACGACGATCCCGTCAGGCAGATCGAGTTTGGTCCCGTAGCGCTCGATCAGCGCCCGGGGTTCCGGCGGTGTCCCGTCGATGTCCAAGTTACCGGCGATATCATCGAACAGCGCCGTCATCGCACCGGGTTCGATCGAGGCGTCCTCCAGGACTTCCGACCACGCGTCCGCGATGTCGGCGACCGTGATCGGGAGGCCGTCCTCACGAGCGGATAGCGCCAGCGTCGTCGCACCGACGATCGGCATCGAGTTGCCCTCGATCTCAGGATCGGAACCGAGTTGATTGAGCCGGACACGCGTGATCTGGACCGTGCTTGTCGGTATCGAGAGCGTATCAGCTACGCCCGCAAGTTGCTTCTCGACGCTGTCTCGATCTGCTGCGTTGGACATGACTCGTGTATGTTCGGAGAAGGACCTTAATTTTCACCCTCGTTCATCAAAGTTGATACTGGCGGCGATCGCGGCCTATCTGCCGGATGAGAGACGGCAGGAGAGAGTCAGGTTTAGGCCAGATGAGGCCGACCGGTCACACATGGATTCCCAGGAAGCGGCTCAGGCCTGTCGGGACGTACTCGGGCGAGTGAGTGAGGCCGTCATCGCCGACGAACAGTTCCTGGAGACTGTGTTGACGGGTGTGCTCGCTCGCGGACACGTCCTGCTGGAGGACGTGCCGGGGACGGGTAAGACCCTGACAGCACGGAGTTTCGCCGACGCTCTCGGGCTCTCTTTTCAGCGCATCCAGTTCACACCGGATCTGCTCCCAGCTGACATCACCGGATCGAACATTTACGACAAGTCCACCGGCGACTTCGAGTTCGCACCCGGGCCGATCTTTGCCAACGTCGTCCTGGCCGACGAGATCAATCGCGCGCCGCCCAAAACCCAGGCCGCGCTGCTGGAGGCGATGGGTGAAGGCCAGGTTACCGTCGACGGCGATACTCACGCCCTCCCCGATCCCTTCTTCGTCATCGCGACCCAGAACCCCATCGAGCAGGAAGGGACCTTCGCGTTGCCCGAAGCCCAGCGAGACCGCTTCGCAGTCAAGACCGAGCTCGGCTATCCCAACCGAGACGGGGAGCGAGAACTCATCGACAGGCGGGCAGACCGTGATGCCAAGATGCCAAGCGTCCGGTCAGTGCTCGCGGTTTCGGCCGTCACCGAACTCCAGGCCGTCCCCGAGTCTGTCCGGGTCGACGGGAAGATCCGGGACTACGTCGTCGACCTGGGCCGAGCCACCCGCGAGGACGACCGCGTCGAGGTCGGGGTCTCACCCCGGGGAGTCCAGCGGCTGTTCGAGACGGCCCGGGCCCACGCAGTGATCGCCGGCCGGGAGTACGTCGTCCCCGACGACGTGAAAACCGTCGCCGAGCCGACGCTCAAACACCGGGTGGTACTCACCTCCGAGGCGAGCGTCCGCAACGTCGACCCCGCCGACGTGATCACGGCCGTCCTCGACAGCGTGGCAGTACCCGCCGTCACGGGCGACTAGCGGCTGGCGACGATTAGCAACAGCGTGCCGGCGACCGCGCCCAGAAGCGCCGGCACGACCGGCACACCGCTCAGATCGACGCCCGCAGTCACGCGGTCTGTCAGCAACACCAGCGCTACCGTGCCCGTCCCGACCAGGACCGTGCCGCCAGCGTGAACCAGCTCCGGCCGAACCGTCGCCGCCGCGGTTCCGAGTTTCTCACCCAGTGTGACGCCGAACTCGCCGACGTCCCAGACGAGAAGGCTGGCGACGATGCCGATAGCTGCTAGTTCGATCCCGGCCCCGAGGACGGCCGCGAACGCCGCAGTCGTGAACAACCCCCCAGCCGCCAGTGACGCGCCGCCCGCCCGTTCGGACAGCAGACCCAGCAGGACGCTCAAAAAGAGGACGAACACGACCGAAAGCGTCACCAGCGACAGCGCCGTGACGACCACCAGCGCGATGACCGCCTCGCCGTAGACTGAGACGGCCTCCGTGGCCAGGGTTTCGAAGGGATCGACTAGCGGAGCCGGCAGTCGACGGGCGATCCGCTCGATCAGCGTCGCGACGAGCGGCTCACGGTATCGGAGTACCGCCGCCGCAAGGGCCCCGCCGCTGGCGTACGGGACGAGCGCGGCCAGTGCCGTCCAGTTGTCGGATCGGTAGGACCGCTTGATCGACTTCGTTACGACAAGAATTACCAGACACAGTGCCACGAAAACGCCAAGAACAACACGTGGAGTGGACGCACGGGTCGCCGGACCGACGACGCCGCGGACGCCGGCCGGGAGCCAGGCGTAGGGAGTAGCGTCGGACAGTTCGAGCAGCAGCGACGCGAACAGCACGAGGACTAGCAGTATCGCCGCCAACCCCAGGTATCTATCGAACGTTTCCAGCCACTGTCGGGTCCGATCGTCGATCCGATCGCCGAGCAGTTCGGCGAGCGGCAGCGCCCGCACGGCCGCCCCCCCGAGATAGAACACACCGAGCAACAGCGCAAGGAACGAAGCCAGCGGGACCGCCGACGCGGGGGCGAAAAGCGACGTCAGTCCCGTCTGGGCGGTGTCGGCCACCCGCCGACCCAGCGGCGCAATGCGGAGCGCGACGGCGAGGGACATGGCCGAACCGACGACGACGATTGCCCGCATCCCGACGCCGAGACAGCGGGCCAGCGGCTCCCGAGCCAGCACGTCCCGGACGGCGAGCGCCGCGCCAAATGCCGCGACCGTCGCCCCGACGACCAAGAAGACCGACCCGACCGGGAGATCACCCCGAAGCTGTGCGGCGACCGTGTACCCGGCCCCGGCGAGCAGCGAGAGGCTGATCACCGGGAACACCGGCGCTGCGAGGGCACTCCCCAGCGGTCGCCAGCGATCGCTCGCGAGCAGCCACAGCACCGTCGCGAGAACGAGCGCGCCGCCAGCACCGTACAGCGTCTGTCGGACGAGTCCGACCGAGGCGACGAACGCCGCCGTCGTCGACAGCGTCACGATCACGACGAGGGTCGTGCTGAACCGAGTCGGACGGTGATCTGTCACGGGATCACCTCCGGAAGCGACGCCTCCAGAGCCGTCGCGAGCGGCTCGGACATCGACCAGTCGACGACCGTCACACCTCGAAGGCGCAACGTCGCGACGTCGTTACGCCGTCGGATGCCCGACACGCGCCCGCCGGGGGAGTCCGCAGGAGTCACGTCGGGACTCAACACCGTCACCGGAACACCGTGGGTCCGGAGGGTCCCGGTCAGCGCCACCGGCTCGTCGTCGACCAGTGGCGTCATCAGCAGGACCTGCGCGTCCGGCGGGAGCCGGGCGAGGAGGCGTTTCCCAACGCCGGACCCGGTCGATCCAGACGATCGGAGCGCCGGATCCGGGACGGCGGTCGCCTCGTCGGCAGTCTCGGCGACGGCTTCGAACAGCCTCCGCGCGGCGGCGACCGAGCCGCCTTCCGATGGCGGGTCGACCCACGGCATCGTCCCGCCAGTGCGGATCGTATCGAGGTCGGCATCAGAGAGTCCGAGCGCCGCGACGCCGACCTGGTGGCCGGCCGCGGTCAGCGCCTCGTAGGCTCGCTCGCCGGCGTAGGCCGCGAGACCGGCTCCCGTCGGATAGCCGGGTCGGGGCACGATCCGGTTTGGCGGCCGGGCATCGACGATCACCAGCAGCCGCGCGGCGCGCTCCTCACGGAAGTTGATCGTCGAGAGTTCGTCCGTCTTGGCCAGTCGCCGCCAGTCGATCCGGCTACTCGGGTCGCCCGGCTGGTACTCCCGCGTCGAGTGGAACTCCAGGCCCGGGCCGCCCGAGTCGGTCGGGAGTGTCCCGGTCCGCGAACGGGCCGTCCGCTGGACAGGGCTCCGATCGACGGCCGCCGAACACGACAGCGTCCGCTCGCCGTCAGGTTCGACGGTCGTGGTGACGATCCGTGAGCCGCTGAGCGATCGCACCCTGACCGCTGGATCATCGAACTCGTAATCGCCGCGCTTGCCCATCACGGCGTAGGTCAGCGTCCGCGATGCCCCGGCCGGAACCGCCAGTGCCCCGCGAGGCGACCCTTCGACGACGGCCAGCTCCGCCGGGACGCCGTCGACGACACGGACGTCCGGCAACGTCTGGTCACCTGCGTTCGTGACAGTAAGAGTCACTTCCACGGCCGATCCGGGGGTCGGAGCCGCCGGGGACAGCGACCGCTCTATCCTGACAGTCGGGTCGGGATACGACGAGAGCGCGCCGTAGACGACATATCCCAGCGGGACAAGCGCCAGGGGAACGGCCGCCGGCGATCCGTACAGCAGACCGACGCTGACCAGCAGGAACGTTCCGATCAGACCGACGCTCCATCGGTGATGACTGTGACGAGTCACGTCGATCCCTCCAATCGCTCGATAGCCCGGACTGCCCTGTCGACTCGCCGCTGCCGTTCGGCCGCGGGGTCGAGCCAGTGTCGTATCCGGGCGGAGAGCGGCTGTGTCGGCGCGCCGAGAAACGCTGCCGCTACCGGATCGTCAGTCCACGTGCCGGCTTCGACAGCGGCCCGTGCGTCCACTCGATCCGTCCCGGCCTGCCGGACGAGCGTCTCGACGGTCGTCTCCGCTAGCGTCTCCCGGACATCTCCCTCCTCGATCGAGCGATCGAACTTACTGCCGGGCTGGGACGAGGATTCGGCGTAGACCCCCTCTGGCGGTCGCTCAACAAGCGGTCCTGCCTGGCCGTGTTCGCTCCCGGCCGCGGTGTGCGTGAAGACGATCGCACCGAGACCGAATACGACTCCCAAACCGAGCAACAGCGCCCGAGGATTGTCGGTCGGCAATGCGTCCGTGGCGAGTTCGATCGGCCGGATCGACAGGAAGGCAGTCGGCGCGAGAACGAGCCCGAGCGCCAGAAGCAAGCCGGCCAGGCCGAGCGCGCCGACGACGGTTCGGACGCGCATCACTCTTCGTCCTCCCGGTCGAGCGCCTCGATCGCCGACTGGACGGCCCCCAGCCGATCTTCCGGGGAACGCGCCCCGTACTCGACCGCTCGGAAGGCATCCCTGAGCGTCGCGACCGCATCGGCCGGCAGGTCGTCCCGTTCGACGGCGTGAGCGGCGAGTTCGCCCGGCGTCATTGTCGCCGGATCGCGCACGGATACCCGCCCAAGGAACCGGCCCCAGGCGTTGCGGATCGTCAGTCGTGCCGCCGAAGGGTCGTCCTCGTCAGGTTCGTTCGCCCCAGCAGTCGGCCGGAGTGGCTCGACGGCGGATCGGGCCTCGGTCGCGGTCGCTTCCAGCCAGGCCCGAAACGCCGCTATCAGCGCGTCGAGGCTGAGATCCTTAGAGAGATACGCTCGCAGGGCAGCGAGACCGCGACGTAGACTCCCGACCACCCAGACGCCGACGCCAACCAGCGCGTCCGCTGTCGCGACGAGCGCCCCGAGCGCCCATCCGGGTACCGCGAGGATGGCGTCGACGAGCCGGTCGAGGACGGCCCCGAGACGAACGTCGTATCGGCGGAGTGAGACGACGACACCGAGCAGCAGCGCCGTAGCGACGCCAGCGCCAGCCGCGAGGTTCCGCCAGAGCCCGTCGACGGTCGCCGTCGCCCGCTGTTCGTAGGCCGCGACAGACAGCCGCGCGCCATCGGAAAGCGGCAGCGAGATCGTCAGCGTCCCGTCGACGTCAGTCCTGCCTACCGCTTCGCCGCCCATCGACACCGGAACGTCGGCAAGCGTCTCGTTACCCAGTTTCGCGGTGACGGTCACGCCGGACCAGGGCAGCGCGACCGGCAACTGCGGATCGACGTCGAGTTCGAGCGCCGCCAGATCGAGCGTCCGGTTCCCGGTGACTGCACCGCGTTGAGCTGTCAGCGCTACGGACCCGGGTTCAGCCGGAAGCGTCAGTTCCAGCCGCCCATCCCCGTCGGTGGTGCCGACGGGCTGGCCGTCGAGTCCGACCGTCGCGTTCGGGATCGCCGAGCCGGCGACAGTCGCGGTGAGCGTGACCGTCTGCCCAGTCGCGACCGTCCCCGACAGCGCCAGCGTCGCGTTGGTCGGTACGTCGTAGGTTCGCTCGCCCCCCGTGACGTTTTCCGCCTGCGCGAACGACGGCGACCGAAGGGCGTACCGTCGGTCGCCCCCTGGTGGCGGCGCTACCGCCTCGATCGCCCCGGGGTCCTGAGCCTGAACCGTCACGTTGAGCTGTTCGGCGTACGGAACCCGACCGTCGACGGTGCCGTTCCGGAGCGTTTCCCCGATAGACTCGCCGTTGAACAGGACCGTGACGCCGCTGACTGGGGAGCCGTCACGGGTGACCGTGACCGTCACGGTCGAGCCCGGGACCGGTCGCTCCGACAGCGAGACGGTAACGGGTGCTGTCGACCCGTCGTCCGACTCCTCGGGCGTCGTCGTATCGCCGGGCGTCTCCGGCGTCTGCGGGTCGGCAGGCGTCGTCGTATCGTCGGGTGTGTCAGGCGCCGGCGGGTCCTCGGGCGTCTCCTCGGGCTCGAACGTCTCACCGGGGCTGCCTTCCTCGTCGTGGTCATACTCGGCGTCCGGTCGCTGGCGCTGGAGTGCGTCCTGCTCGGCCGCCAGTCGTTCCCCACCGGGCGTCGGATCGAACCGCACCCAGCCCACGTCAGGGAAATACACCTCGACCCAGGCGTGGGCGTTCATCCCGCGCACCGCGTACGTGTTCTCACCGGTTCGCTGACCGGTCGAGTAGCCGACGACGTACCGCGCCGGCACGTCCTGCGTCCGGAGCATCGCAACCATCGAAGTCGCGAAGTACTCGCAGTACCCTTCGTCCATCTCGAATACGAAGTCGCTGGCGACGCTGTCGCCGCCGGGACCGCTGACGTTCAGCGAGTAGGACTTGTTCGTCTCCAGCCACCCCTCTATCGCCGTCGCCGTCTCGTAGGGCGAGTCGGCGTCGTCGGTCAGGTCGTCGGTGAACCGCTCCAGACGACCGGGCGTCGAGTCCGGTAACTGCGTGTACTGGTCCGCGATCTCGGCGGGATAATCCCGACCGGCGGCCGCGAGCGTCGCCGGGTCTCGCGGCGGACGTGCGCTCGTAGCCGTGTAGGTCGTCCCGGCGTCGAGAGCCGTCTCGGTCGTCACGGCCCGCTGTTGGGTGACGCTCACGGGGGCGTCGGTGTCGACGGTCCGCGGCCGCCACACCGTCGGCAGCGCAGTCGCCGAGCGGTTCAGCTCGACCCGGTAGGAGACCGTCCTATCGACGAGGCCGTCCGTCTGGATCTGGCCGTCGTAAGCGAGGGACTCTCCGGAGCGATCCCAGCCGCTGCCGGTATATGTATCGTAACCCCCGGTTCGCCAGTAGGCCGCCTCCGTCGACTCGACGACGAAGTGGATCTCTGCGCTCTGGGAGCGGAGCGGGTTCGGGTTGCCGCCCCTGTCGCCGCCGACGTCTGTCGAGTCGCCCGGATTGAGCGCCCCGAGACCGCCGCCTGCGCCGATTCCGCCGCCGTCCGAGTCTCCCGTCGGGAGGGCCGTCTCGATGGGCGCGACCCCGAACGGGGTAGTCAGGACAGGGAGCAACAGACCGACGAGTACGACCGCGAGCACGCAGCCGAGAACGAACGCAGTGCGGCCGTACTCGCGGCCGCTCGGGGACGTGTCACTCATGTTGTCGGCCGCGTCGTGACGGAACTCGCCACCCCGAGATGGCGACGTGCTTCGAGCGATTACGGCCGGCGGTATCACGCTCGGCCGGAGGGACGGCGTTCGCACGCTGGCGGGGCGGGTACCGGGCGGTCATCATCTGCGTTACGCGGTGGGACGGCATGCGTTCACAAAACAGCTACGACAGCGGCCCGATCCGCCAATGCTAACTGCCCGCACGCGAGTAGTGGATTCATGCACCATCCAGGGCCACCGCGGTTCATAACCGTCGGCGAGGCGGCCGAGTTGGCCCCCAGCGAACCCGACTCACGAGTCGCCGACGAGTTCTCCTGGACGATCAGGGAAGCGCCAGCCAGCAGCGACACGACCGTCGATGACGGGCCGGTGATCCACGTCGCACCGGACGTCCCCGGCACCTACCGCCTCGAACTCGACGCCCCAGACGGTACGCACACTCAGACCGTTCGGGCGTTCCCGGACCCTCGAAGACCCGCCCGATTCAGTTGTGATCCCGACGCGCTTCCGGATCACGAGTTCGACGACATCTCCGTCGCAGGCACGTTCAACGACTACCGCTTCGGGACTGACAGCCCCCGCGTCGTGGACGGACAGTACATCTTCGAGACGGAACTCCCACCCGGCGATCACAAGGTCATGTTCGTCCCCGGGATGCGTCGCGATCAGGCTGTCGACGCCCACTGCACAGTAGAGGGGCCAGAGAAGCCACGGATCACCCTCGACGCCGTCGAGGAGGGCAGAGAAGTCAGGATCGATGCCACGGCGCTCCCGGGCCCGACGACCGACGAGACCGCCGCGGATCTGGACGTGGAGTTCTACGTCGACGACCGTGACGCGCTGGACGGCGACCTCGACGTGGACGGGGACGTCGCGACGCTACCCCTGTCGGCCGTCGAGGACAGCGTCAGAGTCCACGCCGTCGCAATCGGGGCGCGCCACTCCGTGGCCGATGCCGTCGAGATCGGGGCCGACGGAACAGTCACGCATCTCAATGATCCGCCAGAGTGGGTCGAAGACGCAGTCATCTACGAGGTGTTCACCCGGTCGTTCGCGGGCGCGGCCGACACCACGTTCCGGGAGATCGAGCGCCGCGTACCCTATCTGGACTGGCTCGGTATCGACGCCCTGTGGCTGACGCCGATCCTCGAGGCTGTCAGCCCCCAGCGCGGCGACGACGCCCCCGGCGGTCCCCACGGCTACGACACGATCGATTACTTCCGGACCGCTGACGACCTCGGGTCCCGTGAGAACCTCGAATCGCTGATCGAGACGCTGCACGACCACGGGATCCGACTGATCTTCGACCTGGTCGTGAACCACACCGCCCGCTCGCACCCGCACTTCCAGCTGGCCGAGGCAGGCGTCCCCGAGTACGATCAGTGGTACGAGTTCGAGGACGGCGCGGCGCAGTTCTACTTCAACTGGTACAACATCCCGAACCTGAACTACGACTCACTGGCGGTCCGCGAGCACGTCCTCTCGGTCATCGAAGAGTGGGCCGACGTGGTCGATGGCTTCCGGTGTGACGTCGCCTGGGCACTGGATCCCGGCTTCTGGCAGGAAGTCCGGGAACGCGTCCGGGCCATCGACGCGGAGTTCCTCCTGCTGGACGAGACGATCCCCCGTGATCCCGCCTATCACGAGCTGAACTTCGATCTGCACTACGACACGACCCTCTATGGAATGCTACGAGGGATCGGCGAGGGACACGAACCCGCCGACACCGTGCTCTCGGCCGTCGAGGAGACCGCACGTGAGGGATTCCCGCCTCACGCCGAGATGATGCGTTACGTCGAGAACCACGACGAACCACGATATCTGAAGGCCTGCGGGCGAGAACCCCTGAAGGCCGCCACAGCGGCGACGATGACCCTGCCCGGCGTGCCGCTGGTCTACTACGGCCAGGAATCGGGCATGTTGTCATCGCGCGGTGACATGGACTGGAGCGGCGACGACGAACTCACGCCGCTGGTCCGCCGGTTGATCGAGCTACGGAACGACTGGACCGCGTTGCGTCGTGGCGACCTCGTCGAGATCGACTGGGACTGCCCCAGCGACCGCGGTGTCGCTTATGCGCGCAAACACGGCCAGGAGACGCTGGTGATCGCGCTGAACTTCGGCGATCGACCGGTCGACGTCTGGCTCGATGTCGAGGTCCAGGAGACCGATCTCCTGACGGGCGAGTCCGTTCGAACCAAACCGCGGGACATCGGGACGACTGTCGCCGTCGAAGACGTGGTCGTGCTGGAAGCCGTCGGTTCCAAGTAGTCTTTTGCCCGTCCCGACCGCTGATCCGGTATGGACAAGCAGGCCATCCGCGAGCGGGTCTGGGACGAACTGGAGGAGAGCGGAGAAGCCCGTTTTCCATTTCCCCCGCATGGGAGAATCCCTAATTTTGCTGGAGCGGAGCAGGCTGCCGAGCGTCTCGCCGAGACCGACGTCTGGAAGGAAGCGGATGTCATCAAGTCGAATCCGGATTCGCCACAGCGGCCGGTTCGACGGCGCGCTCTAGAGGCTGGCAAGCTCGTCTATATGGCTGTTCCCCGGTTGCAGGACGAGGAGTGCTTCTTACGGCTGGACCCCGACAAGATAGATGACATCGACCACGCAACGACAATTGGTGGTTCTTCGGAACTGGGAGAACAAGTTGGTCCTGAGGAGATGGAATCTGTCGAGTTGATTGTTTCTGGTAGCGTTGCGATGACTGAGAATGGTGAACGGGTCGGGAAAGGAGAGGGATACAGCGATCTGGAATTCGCTATCCTTCGCGAATTCGGACTGGTAGACGACGATACGACTACCGTCACTACTGTTCACGAAATTCAAGTCGTCGATGAGGAGATTCCGACGACACCGCAAGACGTTCCGATAGACTGGATCTTCACCCCGAAACGGTCAATTCGTACGGGGGCTCCTGACGACAAACCAGTCGGCATCGAGTGGTCTGTCCTCGATGAACAACGGCTCGATGAGATCCCGATTCTGCGACACATTGAGCAATAGGAGAGTGACATTTCCTTTCGGGTTCGGATTTACCATCCTACTTCGGTCATGCACCCGTCTGAAGTCGTATGAGCGGGCTCTCGACATGTTCAAAGTATCCTATACAGTCGTTAGCGGGACAGGGTACTACGACACTCCCGAAATAACCGCGTTACTGAACCTGATACGTGTCTTATAGTGATTACTGTAGGTCTGTTCCAGGTCGACCGCACGACCGAGTGCGGTCGTACCGGTAAATCGCTACAGTAATCACTATTAGTCCAGGATTCGGCTTTCCGCTGTCGGTTTGACGCCTAACAAAATCACTCTTCGACTCAACTCGCCGGAAGAAATATTGTCGATAGCGTGATAAGGCCAATTAGCAGGCTCCAGAGGTGCCTGCCTGGACGGCCGTGAGAACGTCTCGATCGCCGAGGTCTCCTGGGCCGAGGGAACGTACGTCGATCCGGCCGCACCGATCGTCGGGGCAGTCACCGACGCGGCCGAGGGGATCCTCCCCGAGAGACCGTTACGGCGGTGTGCCACCGGCGGCGGTGACGCCAAGAAGCTCCGGAGTGCGGGCGTACCGGCAGTCGAAGCCGCGATCGGCAGCGA
>JAZKRQ010000043.1:0-17381 GCA_036628575.1 Halapricum sp. | reverse complement strand
ACGAGGAGTGGCTGGAGCTGATCGACGACGGAAACGTGCTCGTGCTCAACGTCGATGGGGATGTCAACGAACTCGCGGCCGGGTTCGCCCGGGACATCCGGGACAGGGACGGCGAACTCGTCCACTTCCGCGGGTTCCTTATCGTCGCGCCAGCGACCGTGACGGTCGACACCGATCGGCTACGCTAATCCCTATCAGATTGCCGCCGCCAGTACCGCCGACACTTCGCTCACGACCGTCTCCCAGATCGAGAAGCCGGTCGTGATCGCTAGTATCGTGTCGGCGGCGAAAAAGGCGAAGATCGCTGCGCCGACGAAGTGTGCCTTCCGGGCGTCGAACCGGTGAGAGAACGTGTGGAAGAAGTACGCGTTCGCGAGGCTCACGGGTATAATCGCGATCATCTCGCCGACCCAGATGCCGGGATGAGCACCGTACTCGATGGCCAGCCCGATCGTCACCAGCTGCGTCTTGTCCCCGAATTCACCGGCAGCCATCAGCGCGAAGATCGGGACGAACCCGCCCAGGACGTTCGGGACGTCCCGACCGAACAGCGAGACGTCTAACTCGCCACCCGATCCGAACGCACCCCCGTCGGTCATCGTCGGTCGCGTGCTCGCCTCGGGGGCCGAACGGACGAGCAAGATCGCGAACACGGCGAACAGGATCGCCGTGAAAATGTTCAGATAGATCTCCGGGAGCGCACCCTTCAGCGCGTTCCCGAACAGGATCTCCAGAGCAGTCCATCCTGCAAAGGCCGCCCCCGCCGCCGAAACGACCAGCAGGGGATGATATCGCGTCGAGAGACCCGCGATGATGAACTGTACCTTCTCGCCGGGCAACACCGCTAGCTGGGCCGTCGCAGCGACAAAGACCACCGCGAGCCATTCAGCCACCCCGTCTCACCTCCCAGAACCGTCCGATAGCATCCATCGTTATGAATATTTAGATGCGTCTAATACGTAAGTGTTCTGGAGCCAAACTGGAGCCGGATTTCCGGATGCACCCGGCGTTTAAGCCTGTCCCGACCCTGACTTCAGGCATGCCAATGAAAGGGTCGGGATCGGCCGAGTTACGCGAGATCGATCGCTACGACGGCGGGGTGGGATGGATCGCCTATCCAGACGAGGAGATGCAGCGGGCGAGTCACGCTGTCGTCGGCGAGGAGGGTGGCGTCTGGGTGCTCGACCCGGTCGATGCCGAGGGGCTGGACGAGTTGCTTGCGGAGTACGGCGAGGTCGCGGGCGTGGTCGTCCTGCTGGACCGGCACAAGCGGGATGCGGACGCGATCGCTCGCCGACACGAGTCCCCTGTGTACGTGCCCGACTGGATGAGCGGCGTCGAATCGAAACTGGATGCGCCGGTCGAGCGCGTCCATACCGACCTGGAAGAGTCGGGGTTCGGCGTCCACAGGCTGATCGACAACGCACTCTGGCAGGAGGCGGTGCTCTACGGCGAGCATGACGGGACGCTAGTCGTCCCCGAATCGCTCGGTACTGCCGAGTACTTCCTCACTGGTGGGGAACGGCTCGGCGTCCACCCGGCGTTGCGGCTGAAACCGCCGCGGAAACTCCGGCGGTTCGCCCCCGAGCGCGTGCTCGTCGGCCACGGTGAAGGCGTTCCCACGGACGCAGCCAGGGCAATCGACGATGCCCTCGACGGTGCCCGCCGGCGCGCGCCGAGATTGTACGCCGAGACCGTCCGGTCCATGATATTCGGATGACCGACCGCCGTTACGCTACCGAGGGGCTGATCGAATATCTCCTGGAGTACGCCAGCGACCGGGATCCGGACCCGGTGACGGTCTCGCTAGACGTGACACCAGCCGGGGAACTCGGCGTCGATGAACTGCCAGCGGAGACTCCAGTATTCACGCACTTCTACGTCCCCCAGGCAGGCTCGTCGGTCAACTTCGTCTTCGGGGTCGACCTCGGGACGCCACCTGGACAGACCAAGGGACGGTTCGTCTCCCATCCCTCGGGCGAGCTAGACGTCTCCCAGACCGACGACCTCCACGCAGTGGTGTTCGTCGCCGTCCCACCGTGGGACCGGGACTCACTGGCGGTGTTCGATCGGAGCGGCCGTCGGTTAGACCTGGAAGTTCTCGACGTCGAACCCCCGGAAGAGGTCCTCTAGTCACTCCAGATAGCCCAGATCCTGCAACTGCTCGGCGATGTCCGCGAACTGCGCCTCAGTGAGTTCTCCCTCGCGCTGGTGCTCGACGACGATGCTCCGCAGGAGAAACCGAACGAGGTCGCTCGTACTCGAAAAGCTCGTCCCCTCGATGGTTTCCTCGACGCGGTCGGCCAGATCTTTCGGGATGGAAACGGTGGTGTAGTCGGTCATATCAGTCGTACGCACGGCGGTTGTAACTATGTACCGGTCCGGCAGACGAAACTAGGCGACTGTCAGTCGTCGGCCGCACGCACGGCACCGCCGGCTTCGGGACAGCTCCGGTCGCTGACGATAGCGAGAAAGTTCGAGAACAACCGTTTGGCTTCGCAGGCCCGGCGGTAGGTCGCCGGTTCGATGCCGTCGAGCACGCGCCGTTTGCGCTCGTGGTCGAGGTCCTTGCCGCGGGTGACCGACTCGGCAGTCGCAGTGTCGTACTCGGGGTGGAACTGCACGCCGTAGACTGTCCCCTTGCGGAAGCCGTGGACGCCGTAGTCGTTCGCCGCCAGCAGGTCAGCGCCGGGAGGCAGTTCGACGACGCTGTCGGAGTGGGTCGTGAAGACGGTGAACTCCTGATCGATCCCGTCGAACAGCCGCGAGCCGCGGTGTTCGACCGCCCGGTAGCCGATCTCGTACTCCCCCATCGCTTCGACGGTGCCACCGCAGATGTCCGCGAGCAACTGGTGGCCGAAACAGATCCCCAGCAACGGCAGGCCGCGGTCGATCGCCTGGTCGACCCACGTCTGCAGGTCATCGATCCACGGTTCGTCCCAGTAGACGGAGGCTCGAGAACCCGTGACGAGGGCGGCATCGAAGCCGAAGTCGGTAGGTAGCTCACCGTCGACGACGTGGAACTCGATCACGTCGGCGTCGAGTTCGCGACGAAAGTTCCGGCTGTTGTCGGCCCCGTCGTGGGCAGCGTTGAGCAACGCGATGCGCGGACGACTCATCACTCGTCACGAAAGGGCCAAGATAGAAAAAGCCACCAACCCCCGGCAGAACCTGCCTCTCTCTGGGACAGTTACGCTCGCTGTTCGTCGAGCCACGCCAGCAACTCGTCGGCGACAGCCTGTGGCTCCTCGACGTGGGCGAGGTGGCCGCTCTCGACGGCGCGGTACCCACCGCGTGGGAGATTCTCCGCGAGTCGCTCACCGGCCGCGGGGTCAACGATCTCGTCGTCGACTCCCTGGAAGACCAGCGCCGGCGTCGTCACCTCGTAGAGATCGGCCAACTCGGCGTCGAGCATGGCGGCTATCTGCCCGTCCCAGCCGACAGGGCCGGCGTCGTCCTCGCGTCGCCAGCCGACGATCCGATCGATCTCTTCGGGGTAGCGCTCGACCGTCTCGGGCGCGAAGGCGACGGCGAGCGATTCGCGAAGCGCATCGGGGTCCTCGCGCGGTGCGCGGAGTCGATCCAGCGCCTCGCGATCGACGTCCTCGGCCCCAGTCGGCGTCCCGAGCAGCGTCAGCGTCTCGACCCGCCCGGCCCGGCGGGCGTACTCGATAGCCACCATGCCGCCGAGACCGGCCCCGACGAGGTGGACCGAGCGAGTCCCGTGCTCGGAGAGGACGGCATCGAGGTCGGATCGGAGGTCGGCTACAGAGTAAGGGGCGTCCGGCGCATCCGAGCGGCCGGTCCCCCGGTAGTCCAAGACCAGCGTCTCGTACTCGCGGGCCAGCGGCGTAGTGAGATAGCTCCACTGCCAGGCACCGAGTCCGGCGGTTCCACAGAGGGCGATCGTCGATCCATCACCCTGCACGGCATACTCTAATTCGACGTCGCCGTTGTACGCTGTCGGCATAGAATAGCGTTCGTCGCCGGAGACCCTGTGCGTTACGTCCCGACTTCGGCGAGGAACGATATCCCCGGGTGCAGTCGACTGGACGCGTCGACAGCGTTATATTGATGCTGACCGGCACAGGGAGTCCTAGTGTGAGTAGCACGGTCGAGATCATCACCGTCGTCACGACCATCGCCGGACTGGGAGTCGTCTCGAAGATCCTCGCAGACAGATTACAGGTCCCGAGCGTCCTGTTTCTGATTCTGATGGGCGTCCTCGTCGGACCAGAGGGGGTTGGACTCGTGACGCCCGAGGTGTTCGGCGGGGCCGACGGCGCCCTTCCGGCCATCGTCGGGCTGAGCGTCGCCATCATCGTCTTTGAGGGTGCGTTCTCGCTGGAGACCGAGCGGTTACGAGAAGCGCCGCGGGTGACGTTTCGGCTGGTCACGATCGGAGCGGCCGTCACGCTGGTCGGGACGACGGTCGTCGTCCACTACCTCCTGAGTGCACAGTGGAGCGTCTCGCTGTTGATCGGGGCGCTGCTGGTCGCGACCGGCCCGACAGTCATCACGCCGATTATGGACGTCGTGATGGTCCGCGAGCGGGTCGCGTCGGCCCTGGAGACCGAAGGCGTTGTCAACGACGTGACAGCCGCGATCCTCGCAGTCGTCACCTTCGAGTACGTCGTCCTCGAGAGCCGCGGCGCCGAGCTGGTCGTCCGCGAGTTCCTCCTGCGGTTCGGGACGGGGGTCGCCATTGGTGTCGCCGTCGCGGTCCTCGCGTGGGCTGTCCTCACACGGCTGGGTGACTCGGAAAGCAGCCCACAGAACGCCCGTCTGGTCGTGCTCGTCACCGCGTTGATCGCCTACGGCGCGGCGGAGTCGATGTTCTCCGAGGCCGGGATCGCCGCGGTCGCAGCCGGTGGATTCGTCCTCGGGAACCTCGACCTCCCGTACCGGGACGCGATCGAGCAGTTCAAAGGTGACGTGACGCTGCTGGTCAACTCGTTCGTGTTCATCACACTCGCGTCGCTGCTGTCGTTGAGCGATCTCCAGACGCTCGGACTGGCCGGACTGGCGGCGGCGGCCCTCATCGCAGTCGCGATCCGTCCGATCGCGGTCATGTTCTGTACTGTCGGCGAGACCCTCTCGCTCCCGGAACGGGCGTTCATGAGCGCGATGGGGCCGCGCGGGATCATCCCCGCATCGGTCGCGACGCTGTTCGCACTTGAGTTGCAAGCAGAGAACCCGGAGGCGGCGACGACGCTCGTCGGGATGGTGTTCCTGGTTATCTTCCTGACCGTCGTGTTTGAAGGCGGTGGCGCACGACACATCGCCCAGGCTCTGAACGTGATACCGAAACGCGTGCTCATCGTCGGCGGCGGCCGGATCGGGCGGGAACTGGCTGATCGGCTGGAAGACCGTGACGAGGAAGTCGTGATCGTCGAGAAGGACCCGGACGTCATCGAGCGACTTCGGAGCGATGGATACACCGTTCGAGAAGGTGACGCGACGGATCGGGACACCCTCGAGAACGCGGGCGTCGAGAACGCGAGGATCGTCGCCGTCGCAACGGCCAACGACGACGTCAACATGCTGATCAGCCAGCTTGCGAAAAACAGGTTCGACGTCGATCGCGTCATCGCCCGGGTGAACGAGCCGACGAACACCGATGCGTTCGAGGATCTCGACGTCCAGACGGTGCCGAGCTGGCGGTCGGTCGCGTGGTCGATGGACAACTTCATCGAACGGCCCGCCATCGCTCGCTGGATGACCGAACTCGACGAGACCGGCGACGTCCAGGAAATCGAGGTCACCGACGAGGAACACGTCGGGAAGACGGTCGGGGACCTCTCAGCAGAGATCCCCGAGGGTGCACACCTCGCGCTGGTCAGTCGTGGCGACGACAGCCACATTCCACACCCCGACCAGAGAGTCGAGATGGGCGATCACCTCACGTTCATCGGCCGAACCGAGGCCGTCCAGGACGCGATACACTACTGCGAACGGTAGCGATTCTCATCGTGACTGCTGTACGTCTGTTCCGGACCGACTGACCGCAGTCGTTCGGTCGTACCGGGAATCGTGACAGCAATCAGTCCTCGGACGCGGTCACGGCCCGCAGGATCTCGGGAGCCTCAGCCAGCGCGTCCTCCAGTGCGTCGGCATCGGGCCCACCGCCCTGGGCGAAGTCCGGCGGGCCCCCACCGCCGCCACCGACACGCTGGGCGAGTTCGCCGACGACCTGCCCGGCGTTGACCTCGACGTCGTCGGGCACGGCGACTACGAAGGTAGCGCCGTCGGCCCCCGATCCAAGGACGGCGATCTGTCCCTGCTCGACGGTGGCGTTTGCCTGCGCCCGGAGTTCGTCCATGTCGGCGTCGATCCGCCGGATCACCGCGGTCGTCCCGGCAATCTCGATCTCCTCGGCGTCGGCTCCGCCACCCGCGCGGGCCTCCGCGAGCTGTTCCTTGAGGTCCTCGATCTCCTTGCCGCGGGCCTTCCACTCTTCGAAGAACCGTTCGGCGGTTGCGGGAACCTCCTGGGGGCTGACGTCGAGTATCTCGGCGGCCTCGCGGAGGGCGTCCTCGGTGTCCTGAGTCGCCTGGATAGCGGCATCGCCGGCCGCAAACGTGATCCGGATGACACCGTCCTGAACGCGTTCAGTCCCCAGAATCTTTATCGTCCCGACGTCACCTGTGCGGGCAACGTGGGTGCCACCGCAGGCCTGGACGTCCTCGTCTACCTGGACGATCCGGATCTGCTCGCCCGGTGGGATCCCACCCTGATAGAGATCGAACCCGTACTCCTCTTCTGCCTCGTGACGGTCCGGCCACTCCTGAGAGACCGGGACGTTGTCCATGACGAGGTCGTTGGCGCGGTGTTCGATCTCCTTGATCTGCTCGCGGGAGATCGACTCGTAGTGACGGATGTCGATCCGCGAGGACTCGGTCCCCTTCTGTGCTCCGGCCTGGCGGATGTGCTCGCCCAGCACCTGTCGGGCGCTGTGGATGACGACGTGCGTGGCAGTGTGATGACGCATCAGTCGGCGGCGGCGCGTCGCGTCGACCTGCCCGCGGATGAACTCGCCTTTGCCGGGGTCGTCGTCGGCAGTGTGGACGATCACGCCGTCGTAGATCTGTGTGTCGACGACTTCGGCGGTGACGTCGTCGGTCGAGAGCGTCCCATGATCCGGCGGCTGTCCCCCGCCCTCGGGATAGAACATCGTCTGATCGAGAACGACATCGTAGTCACCGTCCTCACGGTCGAACACCTCCAGTACCATAGCCTCGAAGTCGGTGCGCTGCTGGTCGTCGTAGTAGAGCTTGTCCGTCTCCGGGAGTTCGGCGAGACGGTCACCGTAGGGCACGTCCTCGCCCGCCTCCTGACCCCCGTCCTCGCCGCCGTGGCGATCCGCCACCAGCGCGTAGAAATCGTCCGGCGTCTCGACGTCGACGCCGCGCTCCCCCGCAATCTCCTCGACCATGTCCGGCTGGATACCGTGGGAGTCGTACAGTTCGATCAACTCCTCGACGGGGATCGGATCATCCGTCTCGGCGTATTCTTCCGCCAGCTGGCGGACCTTCCTGCCGCCGCGATCCAGCGTCTCGCGGTATTTCTCGACCTCAGTTCGAACCATATCCCGGATCGTGTCCCGGTTGGAGTACCCGAGCCGCTTGGCCTGCATGTCCACGAGTTCGTCCATCGGGGCGTCGACGCCGACAGTGTCGACGAGCCGCTTGGTCCGCCGGAGCACCATCCGCGCGAGATAGCCCGAGCCGACGTTGCTCGGGACGATCCCGTCGCCGAGCATGTACGCCAGCGTCCGGGAGTGATCGGCGATCGCATAGATCGTCTCCAGGGGTTCGACCAGTTCACGCAGTCGATCCATATCGACGCCGAGTTCGGCTGCGATGTCGCCACGTGCGGCTTCCACGTCGTCGACGTCGTCGATATCGAGGTTGCCCGAGAGGCGGGCAGCGTCGTTGACGATCGCCTCTTCCTCGTCGGAGTACTCGATCCCGGCGTTGTCCCTGAGGAAGTCGATCATCTCGGGGTAGACGGCCTCATAGACCGTCGGGGTCCCCTGGGAGACCCAGGCCCACCGTTCGAGGCCGTAGCCCGTGTCGACGATGTAGGTGTCCATTTCCGAGTAGGCGTTCCCGTCTTTCATCTCGTACTCGCCGTCAGGATCCTGCTCGAACTGCATGAACACCAGCGTCGCAAGTTCCGCGCCCTTGTAGATGACCTCGAAGGCCGGTCCCGCGTTTCCGCCCCCGACCCACGGGTCCTCGATGAGCGTCACGTCAGCGGGGTCCGCGCCGAGTTCCTCGAACAGGTCCATGCAGTACTCGACGGTCTCTTCCTTCCAGTAGACCTCTCCCTCGTAGGCGTACTCGTCGCCGATCTCTTCCTTGGCGTTGAACGCGTGGTGGGCCATCATCTCGAAGGCCATGGTGTGGCGGCCGGTCTTGCCCACGTTGTCGATGTCCTGCATCCGAATGCAGGGCTGGCTGATACACAGCGGGTTCGCTGGCGGCGGCGTCGTTCCTGAAGTCACTAGCGGCTGGAAGTCGTAAATAGAGGCCTGCGTGAGCAGGACGTCGTCGCGCCAGCGATTGGCTGCGACGGGATAGGGATCGATGCGCGTGTGATCCCGGTCTTCGAAGAACGAGAGGAACGCCTCTCGCATCTCGTCCAGTTCGAAGTCCTCCTCGAAACCAGGTTCGTCGATGAAGCTGTACTCGTCACACGGCGGCTCGCCACAGGTCTCCTGGTCCGGATCGAGTGTCCAGAAGTGGTCCCCACACTCCGAACACTCCTTGCGCTGGAACCCGTGCTCCTCGAAGTAGTCGAGCCGGTATTCCTCAGTGAGGTCGCTCATTAGGATACTCTTGCCGTGTGCGGGCCTAAATCAGTTCCGTTGGCGTCCGCGAGCACTCGCTCGTACGGGGCCTCTCCGCCCGGGAAGCTCGTGCGGGCTGTTCGCACATCCGATCAACTGTTAATCCCACGCAGTCCCAGGAATGAGTTATGGCCCGGTTCACGAGACGCCGTTATCTCGCTGTCGGAGCCGTTACAGCCCTCGCCGGCTGTTCGACCGCCGGCACCAACGACCGTGGAAACTACGACCCCGAAGACGACCCCTCCGACCGTGCGGGTTCGACGGTTTCCACACACGAACCCGGCTGTGCCGGCTCGAACTGGGAGATCAGGGACGGGCAACTGACCGAAGTCCCCACTGCCGACAATCGCCTGCCCCTCCCACGATCCCCTTCGGACCTCCGGTCGGCGTCACTATCGGGCGGTCCACCGAAGGACGGCATTCCCTCGATCGACCAGCCGGCGTTCGCGGACGCGAACGGCGTCGATTTCCTCTCCGATGGCGATCCGGTGTTCGGTATCGTCCACGAAGGCGTCGCCAAAGCCTACCCCCAGAAGATACTCGTCCACCACGAAATCGTCAACGATACCATCGGCGACCAGCCCATCGCTGTCACGTACTGCCCCCTGACCGGAACCGTCCTCGGGTTCGAGCGCGGCGAGACCACCTTCGGCGTCTCGGGTCGTCTCATCAACAACAACCTCGTGATGTACGACCGTGCGACAGAGTCGTGGTGGCCCCAGGTGCTGGCGACCGCGATCCCGGGACCGTGGAACGACGATCCGCCGACAGTCTCACTCCGGGAGCGTCGGCTGGTCTGGACGACCTGGGGGCAATGGCGTGCCCAGCACCCGGAGACACGAATACTCACGACCGACACCGGCTACGCACGCAACTACGGTACCGATCCCTACGGTTCGCGGGGCTACTACGACGACGGGGACACGCTCTTTGCCCGGCTCAACCCCGACGACCGGTTCCACGCGAAGCGCGTGTTTATCGGCGCGAGGACGCCAGCCGGTGCCGTCGCCTTCGGGAAGGAAGCGTTGATTGACGCGGGAGTGATGACTGGACAACTCTGTGAGACGCCCGTGGTGGCCGTCGCCGACCCGCGCCTGGACACGGCCTACGTCTTCCTGAATCCAGACGAGCGAGCGTTCGAACACGACGGGACTACGGTTGTCAGCGAGGACGGTACCGACTATCGGCCAGAAGACCTGCCGCTACGGCGAATCCACGCCTTCGACGCCATGTGGTTCGCCTGGAGCGGATTCTACCCCTGGACGAATGTCTATGTCTGAGGCCGCGGGACCGAGTACAGCGATAAAAAACACGGTCGCGAGGACGCGGGCCGGGATCGGCCTGACCGCCAGACGCCGTGATGGAGTGGCAGTCCTCCTCGCGACGACGGTCGGGTATCTGCTCACCTACCTCTACGCGCTCGGTCACCTCGGCACCGGACTCGGCGGGTACGACGTGTTCGTCGTCGCCGACCCGCTCGGCCGGTTCTTCGAGCCCGCGCTCGGTCCGCTGTCGTACACACCGATCGCACGCGTCCGTGCCGGACCGATCACCTACCTGTTCTCGTTCAATACCGTTCTGGGTCTCGGCGTCGCCCTACTGGTTGGGTTGAACCTGGCACTGACGGCAGTCGCCTGGAGACAGCCCTCGTCCTGCGGGATCGGTGAGTCCTCGGCACCGCTGCTGGCAGGCGTCCCGGCCGTCCTCTCGGGGAGTGCCTGCTGTGGCCCTATCGTCCTCATCGCGTTCGGTATCCAGGCCTCGAGTACGCTCCTCACCGCATTCCAGTTCCTGCTTCCCGTCTCCGTCTTGCTGTTGGTGGGGACGCTCCTCGTCGTGGGCCGGCAGTTCGATCCGAAAGCGATCGGAAACTCGCCCACTGCGTCCGGGAACTGATCGAGAAAACACGTCCGAGCGCTGCTCGGGCAGCACGAACAGGGATCGAGGGATTGGATGACGTCACCGTCGAGAACGTGGCTTTGCTCCGGGTTCAGTCTTCCAGTGCCAACGACGCCAACAGCGCTTCGAGCTGGATGCGTTCGTTGGCACCCTCGGTGATGCGGTAGTCGGCCTCGCCAACCCGATCGAGGATCCGCACGGCGGCCTCGTCACCGACGTCGAACTCCCAGACCGACCGATGGATCTGATCGAGGACGTCCCCGCCGGCGATCCCCTGGTCGGTCAGCAGTCGGTCGAGTTCCGAGCGCGCGGCGGTGAAATCGCCGTCCAGCGCCTGCTCGACCATCGCGGTGATCTCCTCGGGTCGGGCAGTCGAGGTAATCTTGAAGACCGCGTCCTCGTCGACGACCTTGCCCGTGACCGAGGCCGCCTGCAGGCCGTTGATCGCCTTGCGCATGTCCCCGCCGGCGACGTACACCAGCGCTTCCACGCCGTCCTCGGTGACCTCAATGCCCTCGGCCTCGGCGATCCGGTGAACCTGCTCCACGATCGCCTCGTCGCCCAGCGGCGAGAACCGGAAGACGGCACATCGCGACTGGATGGGGTCGATAATCTGGCTGGAGTAATTACACGAGAGGATGAACCGGACGTTGTCCGAGAACTGCTCCATCGTCCGGCGGAGCGCTGCCTGAGCCTCGGATGTGAGTGCGTCCGCCTCGTCAAGGAATATAATCCGGTACTCGTATCCACCGAAGGACGTGCGTGCGAAGCTCTTGACCCGATCCCGGACGACGTCGATCCCGCGCTGGTCCGAGGCGTTCAATTCGAGGAAGTTGTCCTGCCAGTCCTCGCCGTACAGTTCCTTGGCGATGGCCATGGCGGAAGTGGTGTTGTGCATCACCGTGGGCATCTTCCCAGCCACGTAATTGCGATGGTTCGGAACAGTGAGGTCGTAGACACGGGTCGATTCCGCAATGATCTCGACATCAACGACTTCGTCGAAGTACAGGTCTGCCGACGCGAGCGTGTCCAGAAGGGAGATGAGTTCGACAACTTTCGCCGACAGCATCCCTGATACGATGTCGTCTATCCGGGTCGCGACGGTCGCGAATCGGGGTAAGGATTTTATCGCATGATCACCGTTTGTCAGGAGGTTCTTGACATCAGTCCCTCGGAGATGCGTTCCATCAGCGATGGAGTTGTACTCGATAGAGAGCGAATCGATCACCTCTCGTAGCGAGTCTTTGACTTCCGTGACATCTGGTAGGTCAGACGTTTCGAGTTCGTCAAGCAACTGTAGCGTTCGGTCCGAGTATGGATTCCGGTCTCCAGAACCGTATTCTTCGAGGCGATAGGCGCTGATATCCGTCGATTCGGCTACAGCAGACACAGTCGGCTGTTCCGTCAGAGCAGTTCGCGATTCGGACCACTTGATTGGGACTGACGACACCTTTTGAATAGTCGGTTGTAAGGCTGTAAGCGTCCGTTTGGCTTGTTGGGCTGCTTCCAGACGATCCGATGCGGTTTCGACAACGTTGTCAAGTACGTCCCGATACTGTTCTCGGCCAGGTGTTTCGGGAGCCAACGCCTTCGGGACTAACGTCGATTTCGAGAGATTGAGTTCATCACACAGTTCGTCGACTGCCGTCTGGACCGGCATCGTGTCGTGGTTGGGATTCCCCGCCTTCGCCGCGTAGTGGGCCAATGTCTCACTCTTCTCGTCGATCGAGAAACCGATTTCCTCCGCAAACCGCTCAAGATGAGCCGCACCGGATAGTAACAGTGTGTCGTACTCACGTTCGGTTCCGGTCCCATTTGTGGCCCGTTTCCGTTCGGTTTTTCGTCGAGTCGGGATACCGAAACCAGCGAGAAGGTACGACAATAGTGTGATCAAGTCGCCGTCTTTTTGCGTCAGCTCAATAATACCGTTTTTCGAGATATAAGCTTCAGCGTCGAAAACGGCGCGCAAAAAATGGGCTCTCGTTTCGGTATCCATGCGGAGGAGACGGCTCCCAATCGCGTCTTGCGATCCCATCGCCGCTGCGAAGACATCGAAGCAAGATTCGAGAAACGCCGTGAGCGAGCGTGTATTGACACTGACGTACGGGACGTCGTTCTGCTTTCCACGCTTCGGTTCCAATCCGAACAGAGTCGAAACGTGAGATTCGAACCGATCGAGTAGCTGTTCGTTCGTGTTGTAGAACTTGATTCGGCCAGCCTCGATCCGTGCTTCGCTCACTGCGAGCCCGAGGAATTCGCCCAAATCAGGCGTCATCTCCCAAACGGGCTCGATCGGTGGAGACCGCTTCCCATTGGAAAGGGACACACGCTGGATTTGCTCGACGTGAGGCCGGAGTTCCGTTCGCGGAACGTCGAGTTGACGGAGATATGATAGCGAACAGATCGTGTTCTGGGTTTTGAGCGTCGAATCGTCGGTACGGCGACGCACCGCCGTTGCGTACTTCCGGGTGATGCCAGTCTCCGAGGCGATTCGTGCAGGCTCTCGGCCAGATCGCAACCCGCGGACGATTCGTTTTTTCTGCCCGACAAACTGCTCTTCGGGGGGGATGTCGTATCGGCGTGCAAACTCGTTCGAGACGTGGACGAGCGTCCGCTCTCCATCGAGTGCAGTGAGCCAGTCGAGCTCCAAGTTCGAATCGGGCAACGGCGCTCGAAGCGGGCGAACGATACGATCCCCCGGTTCAAGATCAGCAGCCTGACGCCACGATAACCCCTCTTTGTCGATTACGAGGTACCGGTGCTCCGGTGTCGTGGTGACTGACGTCCCATCCCTGCTCGTGACTTTGATACCTGTATCAATGTGGTCGCTGTAGACGTGAGATGGAGACGTATATTTGAATTCTCCAGTCTGAGTCAAGGACAGTACTTCGAGCGACTTTGATGCAGAATCAAACCCCTCAGTATCACCGACTATATCTTCAATTCGGTAAAGACCCTGACTCGTTTGAACGGGAGTTTCCCCAGTTACGCACTTCCCCGTTCCCGCCGGCCCTGAGAAGAGCATGTGACTCAGATCGTTTCGGTCGACGTAACTCTGCAACCGCTCCATGATGTCCTCGTGGCCGGCGACCTCCGAGAGGGTCTGGGGGCGGTACTTCTCGATCCAGACTTCCTCCCGACCCGCCCGCGACTCGGACTCGGCCTCGCTCATGGTCGGTGTGAAGCCCCGGTCGCTGATAAACCCCGCGAGGACGAGCGAAGCGAGTCCTCGGACTGAGTGAGCGGTGACGCAGGAACCGCGAGCCGTGTGGACGAACAAAAGGGATTCGCGATACCAGCGAGCGGTGAAAGCGATGAGTGATAGTGACTACTGTAAGTCCGTTCCGGGTCGACCGCACGAGAGCGTCCTGGCGAGTGACGCGAGCCAGGGCTCGGGAGACGTGTCTCCAGGCGTGCGGGCGCACCGGGAAATCGGTACAGTAGTCACTATGAGGCCATTGGACGGTCGTCGAACGAGAGGACGATCAATCTTCCGGGTTGCGATACACTCTTGTCTGCCCGCGCGAACCCGAGGATATGCGCGTGACCGTCGACGTGGTCGGCGAGGGAACCCACGAGGTCGAAATCGACGAGGAGGGGACCTACGCCGACCTGCTGGGTCCGCTGGAATACAGCCAGCACGAGGTGTCGATCATGGTCGAGGGGCGACCCGTGCCCGAGGACCAGTCCGTCGAGACCAACCGCGTGCGGGTCGTCAGACTGGTTCAGGGCGGCTAGTCCTGTGATCGGGAGAGACACGATGCGGATCCGGTCTGCAACCCCCGAGGATCTCGATGCCGTCATGGGACTTCTCGACGGTGCAATGCTCGAAACCGACCGAGAGCGGACGCGCCGGAGTATCGAGGCCGGCGAGACTGTCGTCGCCGTCGAAGACGGACGACTGCTCGGCGCTACGGTGGCCGTCCCTGAGGAACCAGGCGTACGGATCGACGCCGTTGCCGTCCGCCGCCGGCGTCGTGGACAAGGCATCGGGATGGCACTGATCGAATCCCTCGTCGAAGAACACGACCGCGTCGTGGCCGAGTTCGACGAGCGCGTGCGCCCGTTCTACGAGTCGCTGGAGTTCGAGATCGAGGAGAGGGATACGGACGGGCGATTGGGGGGAGAGTGCTAGGCGAGTGCACGGAGGCGACCAGCGGTCAGAGGAGCCGTCGTCCGGGACTCCGAAGACGTCTTCGGTCGATCGCTGGGCGGCCAGAGGGCCACTGCCACCGAAAATGTCGAGACTGTAACCGTCGCTCTCTACGAGTCGTCGTAGCCGACGTCCCGGACCAGCTCGAACAACTCCTCCCGAAACGAACCGGGATCCGTCTCCACGTCGATACCGAGCGCCTCGCCGAGGTCCACGGCCGGGTACGCGCCTCCGGCGACGTGAAAGGCCCCGTCGTGATGCCAGATCCCGACCCACCCTTCGACTGGGAGATCGACGTCGTGGTCGCTACATTCGACAGTGTCGGTCGCCCGGTAGGCGGTCAGACTCGCCCGCTCGCCGGATCTGACTCGCATCTCCTCGCTCCGGGATCGGGTGACGTCGGTGAATCCCCGTTCGCGGAGACGATCGGTGAACCCGTCTCGCGCTTGCGAGCGGACGATCCGCGTGACGATCGAGGGGATGCTCCCCGGTGGCGACGGCGAGAGCGCCAGCCGCGTGGCGAAGACGAACCGCCACGGGCGATCACAGTCGGTCACAGCCTCGACGGCTTCCCGAAGTCGTTCGTCTCCGTAGACGACTGTGTGTCCATGGACCGTGACGATCGACCGGTCCGCGAGTACGCGCTCGTCGCTCTCGATCCGCGTCCATCCCGCCTCCCGCAGGCGCTGCTCGGGTACGGTGGGTCGGGGGACGGACACGTCAGTGATCGTCCTCGCGCCACTTGTGTCCGCACTCGGTACAGGTGAAAAAGCGCGTCTCGGATTCGTCAGCGGCCCGGATCTGCTTCATCTCCCAGAAGGCCCGGTCGTTGTCACACTCCGGACATTGCGCCTCGGTCGTCGGCCCCATGTCCTCGGAACTGACCTCCGAGGTGTCGACGATCTCGCTCTTCTGTTGCCCCTGCGTCGTCACCGCCTGTTTCTCGCTGGCCTCGTTGCGGACCTTTTCGGCCCCGCAGTTTCCACAGATCCACACGTCACCCTCGGTTTTCATCATTGAACCGCATTCGTCACAAAATTCCATATCGACCGATATAGCCGGTGACGCACTTAAGCGCCGTGTTTCGCCCTAGACGTTCGTTTCCCAGTCCTCGCAGGCTTCCATGTCGTCCATGTACCTCCCGTCGTACCCACAGTAGGGGGCGATCCCCTCCTCGGTTCGAACGTAACTGAAGTGTTCGCAATTACCACAGTACCGGTCTGGTTGGCCGCGGACGGTAACCGAGTCGAGGAAGGCATCGTCATTCGAGGTGGTCGCGGCCGCCCCGCCGTCGCTTGCCGGCCGTGACTCCGTGGCCGTGGACGACGCCGTGGTCGCGGTCTGGGTCTCGACCTCGCCGTCAGGGGTCGAGCCGAAGAAGCCGATCCCGCCGAGCCCGCGCTGGGGGGTCGTCTCTTCGAGCAGCCGGATACGCCCCTCTTCGGTGACTTCCATACGCGCAGTGCCGCCAGGGTCCTTACGCGTCTTGAACGTCGCGACCGCGAGGAACAGACACCAGGCGGTTGTCGTCGTCCCCAGGAAGTAGACGACCGTCGTCGCCAGCGTCAGGCCGGGACCAGCCCCGGTCGCGCCGATCCACTCGTAGGGATAGGCGTAGGCGAACAGCGTCACGCCGAAGACGGCGACGCTTGCACCGATGGCGGCCGCCGCCCGCGCCGTCCGCCCCGCAGGCAGGACCGCGAACGCTCCGAGAATGGCCATGGGAACACCCAGTCCGGCCAGTATCCCCGCGACTTTCCGGGATCCGAACATATCGAGACCGAGTGCCTCCGCGACGCCCGTCGTGGCGACGACGATCCCACCGACGATCAGACTCACGCCGAAAGCGAACAGCGCCATCCCCAGGTACAGCCGCTCGCGGCTCGCGACCGCGCCCATCCGCCCCTCGTAGACCTCCGTGAGACTGGTCATGCGGGGCTGTTCGTCGACGACCGACAAAACTACCCGTCAGACGCGTGGCAGACGAGGATCCCAGCCGGCCGTGCCGACTCCGAAAGCACTAATCGCCAGCGGTCGGTATCGGCGGGTATGAGCGACGACGATAGCGACGAGGAACCCGCGATCGAACTCGGCGAAGGCGAAGACGTCCAGGGCGTCCCGATCGCGCAGGTCTCCGCGCGGCTGATGTGGGGCATCGAGAAGAGCGACGTCCGCCGCCGCGAGGGCGACACCACCATCCGAACGCCCGACGGCCCGCGAGAACTCGGCGAGATCCTCGACGAGATCGACGACACCTACTTCGAGCGCCGCCAGGCCTTCGAGTCGGCCGTCCGCAATGTGATCGGTCACGGCCCGGTACCCACCGAATAGCGCGACGGGGACGGGCCTTCGAGTCGGTCGTCTGCGACCGATAGCGTTCAGTCACGGATCCCTCGCCCGCGTCGCACACGCGAGCTATTCCGTGCCGGTCGTCAATCCGGCTATGAGCTTTTGTCCGTGCCGGTCGTCAATCCG